>CADARW010000154.1 GCA_902790405.1 uncultured Bacteroidia bacterium | reverse complement strand
TCTCGGTCTCATAATCCACATAGATGCCAACCTTACCGCCCGTCCCGAACTTGCCGACATCAGCTACGAAGCACGAAGAATACTTGGCGGATATAGTTTTGTAGAAAATGGCAGCCGACAGGACAAGATTGGCCTTGAATGGGAATTTTCGTCGGCAAGGATAAAACCGCTATGCACGGCCATAAAGTTCAGCGGAGCATGGTTCCGTAGCATTTATGTCAATAGTCGCCCGATGTTCTACCCCGTCAGCAGTGTGGTGGATAATGTTGTGATTTCCAACAATTACATCGGTCTTTACGACTGGAACGACGGACGCATAAACGAGCAGTTGAGCACCAATTTGTTCCTTGATACGCAAATCCCGAAACTGAAACTTATTTTCTCAACATCGGTGCAGGCAATGTGGTTTGTCTCGACAAAGCGTATGGAACAGAACTGCATTCCAGTGCAATATCTTTCGGTAGCCGACGGTCAGTTGCACGACTACACCGACGAAGCCGTTGCCGAAAATCCACTGTTGCGCCACCTCGTCTATAACCTCAGCGAATCGGCCTACGAGAAATATACGATTCCACCTGCGATATACATAAACCTGAAAGTCACGAAGAACATCGGCAAATGGCTGAGCATGTCGCTTTTTGTAAACAAACTGCTCGACTATACACCCGACTTCAGACGCAACGATGTGCTTATCAGGCGCAATGCAACGCCTTATTTCGGCATGGAAATAAATATGAAAATTTAAACACATTAATATATGAAGAAACATGTAATTTTTCTAATGATTCTTGCGACAATCCTCGCATTCACATCCTGCAAGAAGGACAATGTAAACTTTGTTTTCCTGACAGGCAACATACGGATTATCCTTCCCGAAAATGCCAACATAACCGCGCGGAATAACCAGACCGTAAAGTTCACCAACCGCACCACAAACGAAGTGAAAACCGTCAGTTACGGCGACGAAGTGGAACTCACAAAAGGTCTGTACGACTGCGACTATACCGCCGAAGTGGAATACATTGTCGATGGCGTAACCTGCAATGCAATGCTGAGCGGAAGCGTAAGCTCGGTGAACATTATCGACGAAACGGGCTTTCCAATTACCACCTACCTTATGGTTTCGTGCAACGACTTCATAATCGAAGAGATATTCTTCACGGGTACACTGCGACCATCGGGCACAACCTACAACGGCGACAGTTACATAAAATTGTACAACAATACCGACAAGGTGCTGTATGCCGATGGCGTTGCAATTTTGGAATCGGAGTTCACCTCGACTACAAAATACGACTACTCTCCCGACATTCAGGCCACTACGATGACGGTAGAAGCCATTTATGTAATCCCCGGCAGTGGAACCGAACACCCCGTGCAACCCGGTGAAAGCATAGTAATATGTGATGTCGGCATCGACCACCGCGACGCAAATCCCAACTCGTTCGACCTTAGCCACGCCGACTTCGAGTGGTACGACGAATCTACATCGCCGCAAAACCTCGACATTGACGGAGCTACCGTGCCCAATTTGGAGAAATGGTACTGCTACACGGCAAGCTACTGGATTTTGCACAACCGCGGTTTCAGATCGTACGCCATAGCAAGGATTCCAATCGCCAAGGAAGCCTACCTGCAAAGCTATTCGTACACCTACAACTACACTATGCACCTTGCTGCCGGTGACTTCGATATGCAGCGCACCGCCTACCAGATTCCTAACGAATGGATTATCGACGGCGTGAACTGTAGTGTGGAAGCAGAACGCAAATGGAACATCCTGCCACCAAACATTGATGCAGGCTGGACTCACTGCGGAACAATCGACCACGACCAGACTCGCTATTTCAAGAGCGTTCGCCGCAAAATGCTGTCGCTAACATCCGACGGACGAAGAGTACTGAAGGACACCAACAATTCCACCGACGACTTCAACACCGAATGCGTGCCTTCGCTAATCGAACAGCAAGGAACCGCCACCGATGCCAATGGAACGCCAGCAACAACTAGAACCTACGATGGGGTAACACCGATGAACAATTAACAATGGACAATGGATAATCTGTAGCGACGCGCCATGGCTCGTCGCTACAAATCAAATCATCAAATTTTCAAATCATCAAATCTTATTAATGCGCACATTTTTTACAACCATATTACTTCTCTTTTTTGCCATCGCCAATGCCGCCAACGACACCATTCCCATTGCGACAAGGATAAAAGACGGTTGGGAAAAATACGGCGATTTCATACCATTTGAAAAACCATCCGTCAAGGTTTTGAAAAGCAAATACTCGCAGACAAGCGTATCGGTCGGTGTAACATTAAGAAACGAAAGCCTAGCCGTAATGCCTCAGCTCGGCAAAGGCGAATTTTCTGGTAATTTCAATGCCAACACATTCATAACCTACAAGAAGGGCGCTACTTGGGGAAATGCTTCGTACACCAATGGCAAGATTGCCGATGTGCAGTTCAACGAAACAAGCGACTACGCAATGCTCTATCCTTACACGCTCGGCGACTCGGTTGGTGGCGACCTGCGCTTTCAGAACTACCGTTTCGGCGGTGGAGTGAACACCGCACTCGACAGCAACTGGAAATTAGGCGTCGAAGCCCAATACCGCGCCGACCTTGCTTATCGCCAGATCGACCCTCGTCCCAAAAACCTTGTCACCGACCTCGACGCCACTGTCGGAGCATCGCGCAGGATTGCTGGCAAATATCATGTCAGCCTCGACCTCAACGCAGGAAAGTACAAGCAAACCAACAGCCTTAGGTTTTTCAGCGAACTCGGTGTTCCGAATGTCGTGCATTTCACAGGACTTGGCACACAATACTATCGTTTCCAAGGAAGCAACTACAACACCTACTACAAGGGCTATCGCGTGGGCGGTTCGCTTGGCATTGTCCCCGACGGAAACGGATGGCATGGTAACATTGCATACAATTTCTTCACATTCACCAAGATAATATCTTCGCTCAACGAACTGCCGATGGTTCGGGCTGGCGAACACCAGACTTCGGGCGAAATCGCAGACCTAAACGCAGAATCAAACGCGTGGGGCATAAAACTCAATGCAGATTATAGCCGAAAGTTGGGAACCGAAAACATTTTTGGTGATGCAGCCGACAATGTCTATCCGCTGATAATGAGCCTTGAGCAGTTCTCGGCAGAAAACCTAAACCTGCAACTTTCGGCATTATACGGACAATCCGCAGAAGTCCACGACTGGAACATTACCGCCAATGTTTGTTACTTGTCGCACAGTGAGAAATACAATTCTCCAGCACAACACCTGACATTAGCCCATGCAGGCGGAAAAGTCGGCGGACAATACGGTTACAAAGGCATATCGCTACACATTAGCATCTCGACAGACCTTGGTTTTTACGCCAGCACTCGCCACGACCTGCTTCTTTACGGGAACTCCATCTGGCAAAGCCCCATACGGCAAACCTACGGAATACTTTCGGGCCATTTCATACAAAGCAATACAAGTTTCCGCATTTCGTACTCCTTCGGCAACGACATTGCAATATTCCTTGATTTAAGGT
Organism: uncultured Bacteroidia bacterium; assembly: GCA_902790405.1. Lineage (GTDB taxonomy): Bacteria > Bacteroidota > Bacteroidia > Bacteroidales > ML635J-15 > Bact-19. The sequence goes on along the minus strand of CADARW010000154.1, from coordinate 1,378 downwards.
ACTCGTATTCACGCTTTTTCAGCGGATGCGACATCCATCAGGGTATAATTTCGGTTGGGATGATGATGTGAATGGGGCTGAAAGGCTAACTGGCTAATAGGCTAACAGACGATTTCAAACCACCAAAAACAATATCAAACAATAACCAATGGCTAAAAAGGCTGGAAGACAGCCGTTCATTGTCCTTAATTGTTGTTTTTTAGTTGCATTGCTGTTATCTATAGTTGCATACTCCAAACAAAAAAAGGCTCGCCGAAAAGCGAGCCTTTATAATTTGGAGTTGAATTATCTATTAGATAATACCCTGAGCCATCATAGCCTTTGCAACTCTCATGAAACCAGCGATATTAGCACCCTTTACGTAGTTGATCTTACCGCCCTTTTCCTTACCATATTCAACACACATGTCGAAGATGTCGTTCATGATCTTGTGCAACTTAGCGTCAACTTCTTCAGCAGTCCAGTTGATGTGACCTGCGTTCTGGCAGATTTCGAGACCTGAAGTAGCAACACCACCAGCGTTTACAGCCTTACCCGGAGCAAATGGAATACCCTTAGCCTGGAATGCTGCGATAGCACCTGGCTGGCAACCCATGTTGGAGATTTCGGCGACATACTTAACGCCGTTCTTCATCAACATGTTAGCATCTTCTTCGCTCATTTCGTTCTGGAAAGCTGACGGGCATGCGATATCGCACTTTACTGACCATGATTTAGCCTTTGCAGTGAACTTAGCATCCTTCGGGAACTTAACTGCCATATCTTCTACCTTATTGCGGTTCGAAGCACGCATATCGAGCATATAGTCGATCATTTCCTTAGTGATACCGTTCTTGATTTCGCAAACGCCATCAGGACCAGAAATAGCAACAACCTTTGCGCCGAGTTCAACAGCCTTGGTTGCAGCACCCCAAGCTACGTTACCGAAACCTGAGAGAGCGATCTTCTTGCCTTCCATCTTGTCCTTGTTCTGCTTTACCATTCTTTCTACATAGTACATTGCGCCGAAACCTGTAGCTTCTGGACGGATCAAAGAACCACCCCAGCCATAGCTCTTACCTGTCAAAGCGCCTGTGCTGTGTTCGCGAGCCAATTTCTTGTATGCACCATAGAGGTAACCTATTTCACGGCCACCAACACCAACGTCACCAGCAGGTGAATCGAGGTCAGCACCGATGTTTCTCCAGAGTTCGTACATGAAAGCCTGGCAGAAACGCATGATTTCAGCATCTGACTTTCCTGTTGGATCGAAGTCTGCACCACCCTTTGCACCGCCTAATGGAAGGTTAGTCAAAGAGTTCTTGAATATCTGTTCGAAACCTAAGAATTTCAACATTGATTCGTTAACTGCCGGATGGAAACGGAGACCACCTTTGTA
>CADARW010000153.1 GCA_902790405.1 uncultured Bacteroidia bacterium | reverse complement strand
TGGCCGATATTATGTGTCTCATTTGTTCTTGTTTTATATACGATGCAAAAATACATAAGTTTTGAAACTTGCTGTAAATAAAATGGTAAAAAAATGCTAAATTTGCAATCGATTTTTTCTGATGAGACGATTCTTAAAATATTTGCTTTCTGTGTTGCTGATGTTGTCGGTGTCCGTGATTGCCTTTGCTCAGCTCGAAGGTGGCCCCGATTCGGCAAGATACAAGGTCGTGCCCGAAATAATGTTGTTCTCCAATTTCCATCAGGGCATAGGCGGCGATACTCACGAACCTAACTTCGAGATTAAGCGTGCAACTTTAGGCTGCCAGTTCCATGTGCCCAAAGGTTTTTCTTCGATAATCCGTCTCGACGTAAGTCCAAACCAGCCACTCGGACAAAACTACAATACGGTGAACGTGTATCTGCGTGCCATGTACATCTCGTGGAAGAAGGGTAAGTTCCTACTTAATACAGGTTTGGTCGACAATATGCAGCACATGACTCAGCAGAAGTTCTGGGGTGCGCGTTATGTTTTCAAGTCGTTCCTCGATGAATATCGTTTTATTCCGGCTATCGACCTCGGATTCAATGGAAAATACAATTTTCTTGACAACCTGTCGCTCGAATTCGGCATGATGACAGGAACAATAAAGGATGATAGCGTTTCGTACGGCAAATACTATTATTCTTTGTCTCTCAATTATGCGCCAGTGAAGGAGTTGCAGCTGAAAGTCCACTCGACATATTCTTTCCAGAACGATGACCTGTTTACTGCAGGAGCATTCGCAGGGTGGAATATAATTCCGCATTTGCGCTTCGGAGCCGAATACAATGCCAAGTTTTCGCCGCGAAATATATTGCAGCATGGTGCAAGTGCCTATCTGATATATGGTTTCCTTAAGGACAGACTGAATCTTTTTGCAAGGTACGACTATCTTACGTCGTCGTGCAGTCCTGGATTCGTGCCCTCGTGGACAGTTGTGGAGGACGGAATGGCTATTGTCGCGGGCTGCGATTGGAAGGTGGTCGACTATGTGCGGCTTTCGCTCAATTATCAGGGCTGGTTGCCTCGGCTGAATACAAATATTACCAAGTCGTATATCTTTCTAAATGTTGAATTTAGGGTTAACTGATTATGTCGGAAATTTCGGATAAACGTAAAGTAAAGCACATCTATTCCAAGATAGGGCAGGCGGTAAACAAGTATAATCTTATTTCCGACGGCGATCGCATTATGGTCGGCGTAAGCGGAGGCAAAGATTCGATGTCGCTGCTAGCTACTTTGACAACCCGTCGCAGGTTTGGAAAAGAAAATTACGATTTGGTGGCTGTGCATATAGATGTCGAGAATGTACCATATCTTGCTGATACTGATTTTATTGCCGACTATTGTCGTAATAATGGAGTTGACTTTGTCCACGAAAAAATCAATGTAGATTTCGAAAAAGACCCTGGCAAGTCGAAGTGCTTCGTATGTTCTTGGCATAGGCGCAAGCGCTTGTTCGAGCTTACGCGCGAGCATAACTGCAACAAGTTGGCTCTTGGTCATCATCTCGACGACGCGGTGGAAACTTTGCTGATAAACATGTGTTATCACAACAGCATCAGTTCTATGCCTGCAAAACTGCAGATGTTTGATGGTAGAGTGGAACTTATACGTCCATTGATTTTGTTGACCAACAATGAAATACGCCAGTTTGCAAATATCATGGGCTTCCCGACAGAAAGGGCAAAATGTCCGTTCGAGGATAAGACCAAGCGTCGCCAGTCGGGCGAAATAATTGCCGACATCGAGAAACGTTTTCCCAATGCGCGACACAATATCTTCAAGTCGATGCAGAAGATTTTTGTCGATTATCTGCCAGTAGAAGACGATGTAAATCCAATAGTCAGTGGATTGAATGTGAAAAATAGGTAAGGGGAAACCCAGAACGGCGAAGCCCTCAGCGAAGTTAACCTTTAGCTCCGCGTAAGCCAACCTTTAGCTCAACGAAGTTAAACCCAGAAACTGGCATAGCCCATTCAAACGTGCGAAGCACATAGAAACAATTAGAAACGCCGCAGGCATTCAAACTTTGAAACGGCGAAGCCATTCAAGCGGCGCAGCCATTGACCCTAGAAATCAATTCAGAATAACAAGTTTTTCGAATTTCTCTACGGTAGTACCTACAGAGTTTCTTACCTTAACCTTGTATATGTATACTCCCTTGCCAAGTTTGTCTCCGTATTCGTCGCGGCCGTTCCATTCTATTGGTGCGCTAAGGTATCCGTCGTTGGTCATTGTTGCTTCGAGTGTCTTTACAAGTTTTCCCGACACGGTGAAAATGCTTATGAGCACCTCGAGTGTTTCGTATGGTTGGTTGTGACCGAAGTAGAACGATGTGCGGGTGGAGAATGGGTTGGGGTAGTTGAACAGCTTGTCGATTACCATCTCGGACGAGTTGGTGACAATGAAGTCTATCGATTTTTCGCTGCTGTTGTTCATTACGTCCCACGCCTTTATTGTCATGCTGTGAGGACCAAGAGCAAGTCCCGAATTTGGGTAATTTATCTTTCCCGACTTATAGTCGTCCATGTTCGATTCGTAGAACTTGTTGAGAACAATCTTTTCGGTCGAGTTTTCGTCGATGGTAAGTGTGATGTCGTGGCCGATGCCGTTTCCGACTGTATTTACACCCGACTCGTCGGTAATTTTTGCAAGCAGCAGTGGATTTTCGTTTACAATTCCGCCGTCGATGAAGTTTTCGTCGTTCATATACAGTTCGATAATAGGACCTTCGGAATCGTGTATGCCATTGCTGTCGGTTCCACCAATCATAATCGACTTGTCGTATCCGCTGGCTTCATTTGTGCTATTGCTGGCATAATAGCTAATTTTGCCTTTGTCGAAGTAGTAGGCTATGTCGATTGGTACGATGAAGCTGAAACCGAATTTGCCGTTTTTTACACTCGACTTGCCATTGAATATTACATTTCGCTGGGCCGTGTATGTGAGAGGTTCATATCCATCGTTGCCTTTGGTAGTGTAAGTGTTGCGCTTGTCGTACACCGAGGGATATACTGTTCCGTTGAAGTCGGTGGCAGGGTTGTCGTTCTCGTCATATACCATGCCTTCGATTGTCACAAGTCCGGTGGCGCCTATTGTGTCGTGGAACTCGGAAACTGCAATACCATTTATTTTTGTGGTTTTTACAGTGTATCTCGGTTGTGACAATGTTATTGCCGGATCACCTATGATGACAAACGACCTCATGTTGAAGTCGGCAGTTTCGTTTTTGCCTAGTGCTACGCTTTCGCCTATTGTCCTAGGCTTTTGTCCAGCATTTTCTTCGAGATGGCTTTCGAACATATATTTGTATATGCTCTTTACCAAGCGTTCGTTTTTTGTGGAATAGACCTGCCTTACAGTCGAAAGCAGAGCAATTGCTCCTGAGTTTGGAGCGAGGAACAGTAGCTCGCCGCCCGAAATAATTTCGTGGTCGTCGAATGGAGCGTAGTCACAGGTTGCAGTTACAATAAACGGGTATTTGTTCTTGTTTTGCAGTGAGTTGATTGAATTGTTGGAAAAAACATTTTCGTGCGCCCACGATTTCGGATTTCCATGTCCAACCCATGTAAGAATCAACGTTCCATTGTTGATGTTGTCGATAATGGTATTGTTTACGTCTGGATATGCATTACCAGTAGAGGAGTAAACTTGCTCGTAGTCATCGAGATAGATTTTTTCAATATTAAGGTATTGTGCGCTGTATTCAAGTTGCGAGGCAATCATATTTTCGGCATTTGTCTGGTGCACGGTTTCATTGTTCTCTGCATCGTCGGCTATTATTGTAGCTCTGTTTTTCCAACTTCCAAAACTGCTTGAAGAATAGTATGTACGAAGTTTGTTGACAGCATCTGTTGCTTCTTCGGAAGTCTTTACTGGCATACGTCCTATGCCCATGTCCATTTTTTCTGTGGACGTTATTTCTCCTTCTCCTTCGTCGAGGCATACGAAGAAGTCGTCGCTTACGATTGATAATGTATTAGTTAGCGAATTTACGGTTTCGTAAGTAAGTATGAAATTAGAAACACTGCCGTCCGATGTCTTGTTGTCGAAACTTCCATCGCCTATCAGCAGTACGTTCTTTGGTGTGCTTGCCGAGCTGTATTTGTCGTAGAACATTTTTATGTAGTTTCTCATAGCACATATGTCGGGACTTCCCGATGAAAATTCGTTGTATATTTTCTCGGGTGTAGTAACTACAACTGAAAGATTGTCATATGTTTCGTGTATTTTCTTTATTTCGTTAGCCTGCGATATGAAGTTAGGGTGGGTTATTATTATTAGGTCGGCGTTTCCGGAACTATGCAGATTCTGGTTTGCGACAGCGCCTACGTTTTCGGAATCTCTGTATATTGGCGAGGGAAAAGAGTATGTAGGTGTAAAGGCTACATATTCGCGCAGTGTGTCTGCTTTTGCCCTGAACTTGTATGTGTTTGACGAGAATGTCCCCGATATGGCAAGTGCATTTGTTCGATCGCTAATATCCCATACTACGGTATTACTGCTGGCATTGGAGATTGTGAATTCGGCGGTCTTGCCGACACCTACCGACTTGGTGTCCCTGAAATTTACAAATCCGTTTTCAACATACAGGTATTTGCGCATTTTCAAAGCAATATAGTCTATCCATCCGTTTGATGTGGATGTGGTTTTAGTATAGTTTATTCCGAAGATTGTTGAGTTTCCGCGGGGAACGAATTTCGTGGTGTAGTTTATTTCGTTGCCATTGTTTGCGGAAGCTGGAACTATAGCTCTTCCTGCAGATGCGCCGTTTATGGTTATGTCAAAATAGCTGTTTATTAATGATGCTGCGGCAAAGTGAAATTCAGCTGTAGCAGAATCAGATGTCATGTGGCTCTCAGCTATAGAAGCAGTCATATTGTTGTAATAACCAAAGCTTCTCCAGAAGAGAGTCCTTCCTGATTTTATGATCGAAATTGAGTCTTTTTCAAGAAAAGAATA
>CADARW010000152.1 GCA_902790405.1 uncultured Bacteroidia bacterium | reverse complement strand
GCCGAGATTGGGGACGTAGTATTTGCCATCGCACTCCAGGCCGTTCTGGTAGAGCGTCATCTTACCATGGGTTTCTCCCTTGCTGCCGAGGTTGGCTGGCGCAGTCGTCAGGGCGACAGCCTGAGTGCCTTGATCCGTTCCCCATCCGGCGTAAGTGAAGTAAGATGGTTTGTTGATGTCGAAGGTGGGGGATGTGCCACGATTGAACGTTTTGCTATTGTATGGGTTCATCGTGATCCTAATGGGATCGAAGAGACATTGGGTGAAGGTGATGGAGCCTACGGACTCGCCCCAGCCCACAAAGCCACCGTTGCTGTGGGCTGTATTGCCGAGCATCCTGCCGAGGAAAGCGCAGCGGGTAAAGGTAAGCTTGCTCTCGGTTTGGTTTACGGCTACGAAACCGCCGTTGGTGCCGTCGCCATTGATGCTGCTGGTGATGGTGACGCGGCTGCAGCAGTCGATGATTTCAGTGCCGTTGATATAACCTACGTGAAGCAGATTTTTAACGGCGATGCTGGCACCGAATTTCGACGGGGTGGTAACGCTGCCGGCAACGGTCAGGTTCTTGATGGTGGCACCCTCGAGGTAGCGGAAGGGCGCACAGCCGTCTTCACTATCGGCTTTGAGGTCAATGTGAAGCGTTCGGCCGTTGCCGTCGAGCGTGCCGTAGAAGGGCGTCCGGATCGGATCTCCACCATTGGGGTTCTCCTTCGTTGTGGCAATCATCTCGGTGATCGGTTCGTTGCTGTTGTCGAAGGTATCAGCAAGTTTGTAATACTTTTCAGCCATATGGTCCACGTTTTCATGGATATATTTTCCGAAGACATACCAGTCGTTGGCATCGGCGATGATGTAGGGGTCCGTCTCTATGCCATTGCCCGCGAGGGTGTTAACCACCTTGAAACTGGCGGTCTTCCGGCCGGAGTAAGGGGATTTGCCCGTGATGGTCAGCGTGTAGGTGCCCACGTCCTTCACGGTTGCGGGAGAATAGCTGGCGGTGTAGTGGGTGCCCTCTGTCAGCGTGTTGCCACTCATGTCCTTTACGGTGAAGGAGGGCGTGATGACGTTGCCGGTATGGGCGTAATAGTGCTGCAAGCCCTCGATGGTAGCGTAGTCCAGGTCGAGGTTGATGTTGTCTTTGTTGCCGATGATCTGCAGTTCGGATAGCTCCATCCTGTAGCGGGTATAGCTGATTTTCGACGAGACCGGAATCTTTTCATCCCCTTGGATATCGGTCACCTCGAAGCGGAAATATTGGTAGGTTTTTGTGTTGTCGGTGAGCCAGTAGTCGCGGGATTCCTCCTTTCCTGCGGGCAGATGCGTATCGCCGGTCACGGTGGCGAGGAAGGTCCAGTCATCGCCCGCGTGCTTCTTGCCCTTCAGTGTCCACGACTTCGGGCGACGGTTCGGATGGTCTTTCGTATTGCAGGCGGTGCGCAGGCGGTAGCCCTTAGGTACGATAGGATTGGCAGAGTAGAACTCGATGAACTTCGTGTCGAAACCGCCGCTCTCGTCCTCCGTCAACCAGTATGTGTACTGGAAGGGCTGGCTAGCCCAATATGGAACAATGACGTTGTCCACGAGATACTCGTAGGTGTAGGCTGACGGGCTCTCGCTGCCGGCCGTGGCGGTGTAGAAGTCCTCGGTGTCGAAGAGATAGTAGCTCTGTCCGTCGTGGGTGATCTCGCTGTTGGCCGCAGCCTCTTGCCCCGTCAGCAGCGCTGCTATCGTCAGCACCAGTACGAGGACTTGGTTAAGTTTGTTAGTTAGGAATCGTTTCATAATTTATTTTGTTTTATTCATATTTTATGCAACGGTATGAACCGAGAACGCTGTTGGCGCTTTTAGTATTAGTTGGTCGGCTGATGTTGAATATCGCTGTGCCTGTAGCGTCGTACTCCGTTAGTAAGCGGTTGTTAGTGGCTTCATCGCCAGGAATTCCCCAACCCACAATCATGTTGTCGCCGCTAAAGGTGAGTGCACCGCAAGCCTGCGTAAAGTAACCGTCATCCAGCAGGATGGTGGATTTGGATACCTTTCCGGTAGTCAGGTCGACATTGAGGCGAACCATCTGGGTACGATTGGCTCCATTGCCATTATTAAATAATGTGATGGTATTGTCTTTCTGCTGATAGCGGACACAGTGCTGTCCGTGGAATGCGTAGGTTCCGTCATTATCTGCACCAGCCACTCGCCAGAGGATGTTGCCCGTCTTGCCTTGACGATCAATCTTCAGGATTGAACTGACGTGGCGGAAAGAGCAGAGCCAGTTGCCGTCGTTTCCGCCATCGCAGGTCGAAACGGAGTGCTATCCGTATGCAAAGCGTTTGTGCGACTCGATACGAGCCAACGATTCGTGTACACAGATATTGTTCTTTATGACTTGGGGACGCGAAAACGGCGACCAGACCAATTGTGCCAACTATCCGCCATTGTGTACCTACGATGGTATGCAGCAGCGTCTGCGCGAAAGTTATGTGCAGATGGCCGACGACAACAATGCCATTGTGGTGCCGGTTGGCTTGGCGTGGAAATATGTCCGCGACAACTATCCTGAAATCGACCTTTACCAGTCGGATGAAAGCCATCCGTCGGTGGCGGGAACTTATTTGGCTGCTTTGACTTTCTGCTCTGTAATATTTGGTTATGATTATGTTTCAGAAAGTTCATATTGCCCAGAAAATATTGATTTTAATACTAGGAGAGATTTAATCATTGGGGCTGTGGGGGCAGTAAGCAGGAATTGGACTGAATGTAATATTAAAGAATCGTTATTTGTACATTTCGCACCAGTGTGGCTGACTAATAAGGCTATTGGAGCAGAATATATGGGTGTAAATGTTACTGCGGATTTTGATTCTTGTGTATATAGCGGTAATGGAGATACTTATACAGTTTTGCCAGAGGATGCTGATTATAGTACATATTATAGTACTTTTTATTTTATGGTCGAAGATTTTCTAGCAGATCAAGATGATACCGTTGATATATGTTTTACACTATATCGTAGAGAATGCAGTTATTCCCTTTGTGAAGAATTTTATTATTGCGTCTTAGGTGGTATTAATAATGTTCAATCTGAAAATCTTTCTTTCACAAATCCCGTTACCAATGGCAAAATCCAGTTCGGCATGGACGTAGTTGGCGATTACGAGATTTATTCCATGGATGGACGTTTGCTCGTTAACGGTTTGGTTTCTGGCAGCGAGATTGATGTGTCGCAGTTGAAGCAAGGAATGTATATGATTAGGATAGGGGAAAGGACAGAAAAATTCGTGGTGGGGAATTAACAATTGACAATGGATAATTGATAATATGTAGGCTTGCAATGTATTGTGGGCCTACAATTTTTTTATTTATTAAATCCCTGAATCCTTGTTTTTCCTTACCTTTGCAGTATGAAAAGAATATCGCTTGCAATTGCACTATGCTCGGTCTGCGCCTTGTCGTTTTCGCAGGCAAAAGTAGCCGTCGATACCATTTCGCGTGGCAACCTCTCGGTAGTCATATTCGATGATAAGACTTGGCAATACATTGAAATACAACCTGATCTAAAATCAGCAACAATCGATACAACAGATATTAAGTCTGAAAATTGGGTTACAACTTCGGTTTATGCACAAAATCCCGATTACGCACGCACAAAAGATGCTAGCGTCATCGACTTTGGCGGTGCCGCATCCAGTTTTCCTGCAAAGGGAAAGCTAGTTTCGGGTTTCGGAATGCGTAGCGGAAAGATGCACACTGGAATCGACATTGCCCTTAATTCTGGCGATGCTGTTGTTGCTGCCTTCGACGGCATTGTTCGTTTCGCTGGGTGGAGCGGTTCTAAATATGGCAACGCTGTGGTTGTAAGACATTACAACGGACTCGAAACCGTATATGCTCACCTCGATGATGTAAAATGCAAGGTCAACCAGAAAGTCAATGCTGGCGAAACAATAGGTGTAGGCGGAAAGACATCAAACCATCTGCATTTCGAGACTCGCCTGAAGGACAATGCCTTCGACCCCGAAATTGTCTTTAATGCTCAGACAGGTGCCTTGGTTGCCGACAGAATTCCAATTTATGCAAGCAATTTCGACTATATGAAATTTGTGGACAACTCGCAGTATCATGTAGTTAAGTCTGGCGACACCTTGTCGGCCATTGCTCGAAAATACCATGTATCGGTAAAACAGATTTGCGACCTCAACGGAATAAAGGAATCCTCGATACTTAGCATTGGCAAACGTTTAAAACTGAGACCGTAAAAAAACGATGTCATCCTGAACTTGTTTCAGCATGACTATGAAGAGAAAAAATTGAAAAATCACAATTCGCAACTCGCAAATATGTGTTATTTTTGCACAAAATTTTCGGAAAATGAAAGATTATAAGAGAATAACAATTACATCCGCTTTGCCGTATGCAAACGGACCTGTACATATTGGACATCTAGCTGGCGTGTATGTGCCTGCCGACATTTATGCTCGCTACAACCGCCTGAAACACCGCGATGTACTTTTCATCGGTGGTTCCGACGAACATGGTGTTCCAGTAACGCTCAAAGCTCGCAAGGAAGGCGTAACTCCGCAGGATATTGTCGATAGATACCATAAGATAATTAAGGAATCGTTCGAAGAATTTGGCATTTCGTTCGACATTTACGGTCGTACCAGTGCCGAAATCCATCATAAGACTGCTTCCGAGTTTTTCCTTTCGCTGTACAACAAGGGCGAATTTGTAGAAAAGACCTCGATGCAGTTCTACGACGAGCAGGAGCATCAGTTCCTTGCCGACCGCTACATTATGGGTACTTGTCCCAAGTGCGGTGCCGAGGATGCATACGGCGATCAGTGCGAAAAGTGCGGTTCGTCGCTTAGTCCGACCGAACTAGTAAATCCGCGTTCGATGATTAGCGGAAACGCTCCTGTAATGAAGGAAACCAAGCATTGGTACCTTCCTCTCGACAAGTACGAGGAGGAACTTCGCCACTGGATTCTTGAGGAGCATAAGGAGTGGAAACCTAATGTTTACGGTCAGTGCAAGTCGTGGTTGGATTCGGGTTTGTTCCCGCGTGCCGTCACCCGTGATTTGAACTGGGGCGTTAAAGTTCCGCTTGAGGA
>CADARW010000151.1:2846-7962 GCA_902790405.1 uncultured Bacteroidia bacterium | reverse complement strand
AGGGAGTCCTTCAATTCTTTCAAATATTTGTATTCGCCTTTCTTTATGTCGCATCTGCCTTTGTAGTTGGCAATGTATGCGCATTGTTCAGCCTGTATTACATCGTGGTCGCAGATGTTTATCAGGCACGATATGACGTGGTCGAAGGTGTTTTTACTGTCGTTGTACAAAATCAGGCTGTTGCCTTTCGACGACATGACATCTTCTATTGCCTGTGGTTCCAATATGTTGCTGCTTGTTGGCATAATCGGCGCAAATATATAGCATTATTGTCAAATGACAATATTTCTGTCTCGATTTTTCTAAAAAAACGATTGCAAAATGACGATTTTTGTTCGCATATCGGTGCCTTGTAAATTTGACGCAGCGCAAAATTTTTGTTTAAAATGTTGATAATAATTGTATTGTGAGTGATTAAAAAATAAGGAAAATAACTTTGCCGAGAATTTAATTTGTAGTACTTTTGCACCGCTCGGAGAAATGGCAGAGTGGTCGAATGCGGCGGTCTTGAAAACCGTTGAACTCGCGAGGGTTCCGGGGGTTCGAATCCCTCTTTCTCCGCCACGCAAGGAGAGATGCCAGAGTGGTCGAATGGGGCGGTCTCGAAAACCGTTGTACTCTTTCGAGTACCGGGGGTTCGAATCCCTTTCTCTCCGCAACAAAAAGAGTGAAGCGACGCTTCACTCTTTTTGTTTTCAGAAACTTCGCTGAATGCTCGCATTCGCAAGAAGTTTCTGAAAACAAAAAGGAAACGCAGCGAAGCGAGTTTCTTTTTTGTTGCAAGGCCGCCCGCGGCAGCGGAGGGAATCTACAATCCCTTTCTCTTCGCAAGAAGTTTCTGAAAACAAAAAGAAAACGCAGCGAAGCGAGTTTCTTTTTGTTGCAATGACGCCCGCGGCAGCGCAGGGATCTGTAATCCCTTTCTAAAAATGAAATTGTTAGGCTTTTAGTAGAGTCATTATTTCTCCAACCTTTTCCTCCATGCTCAGATTTCCATCAATCCAATGAATTTCAATGCCATCGCGTTCCATCTTGCGGAACCATGTCATCTGGCGTTTTGCAAAGCGGTGGATGGAAGTGTTCAGTTGTTCAAACATTTCGTCGTAGCTGATTTTTCCTTGAAGGTACCAAGCCAAGTACTTGTATTCTAGTCCGTAGTATTCCAGACTTTCGTACGAGATGCCATTCTTGACAAGCTGTTCCACTTCTTCGACCATGCCGTTTTCGAGGCGTTGTTTCAGTCGTGCAGTTATGCGCTGTCGACGTTGTTCACGGTCGAAGATGATGCCGATGTTTAACGAGTTGAGATTACTGTTGCTAGTCGTGCTGAATGGATTGCGCTTTGTGTATTCGGCAATCTCGATTGCCCTGATTGCACGTTTTGCGGTATCGTAGTCGCTGTTGTTGTTCAGCGGTTTGTAAGTGCGCAGGATTATTTCAAGTTCTTCTATCGTCTTGTCTTCGAGCGACTTGCGCAGGTTCTGATCTTCGGGAACATTCGGAAGATTGTAGTTTTTGAGTACCGATTCAATGTAAAGACCTGTGCCGCCGCATAATACAGGAATCATTCCACGAGAGCGAATGTCGTCGTATGCTTTGAAGAAGTCGCTTTGGTATTCGAACACATTGTATTTTTCACCTGCATCAAGTATGTCTATTAGGTGATAGGGGATAAGTGTGCCGTCGATTGTGTATTCCTCAATGTCCTTGCCTGTGCCGATGTCCATGCCACGGTAAACCTGACGGCTGTCGGCGCTGATGATTTCGGTTCCGAGTGCCTTTGCAAGATGTACGGCAACGCCTGTTTTTCCGCCTGCCGTCGCGCCCATTATGCTGATGAGGTTGTATTTAGTTTCCACGCGCTGAATTTTTGCGCAAGTTAATGCAAATTTGTGAGAGGTGGAATTTTGCTGGAAAATATTTTTTCGTGTTCAACAGCAATGCGTTAAAATCTTTGTCCGATATGTGTTTGTCGGCGTATGCGTTTCCGTATTTTTGCATCCGATGAAAATTAGACTGATATTTCTGCTTTTCTCTCTTTGCATTGTGTCGGCATTGTCGGCGCAGGAGGATTCGTTGCGCACGGTTGTTGCCCAGCAGGGTGATGGAATCTACAAGATTTTGCGCGAAAACTGTTACGAAGCAAAGGATTACTACCATGATTTTCTTGAAATAAACAAAGATAAGATTCAACAGGAGGACCAGTTGATTCTTGGTGAGACATATTTCCTTCCTCGTCGTCGCGATGAAGTCAAGCCCGAACATATCGTTGTTATTGATACCTTGCCCCAGCAATGTGTCAAGCCCGATTCTGTGCCGCTTGCCGATTCGCTGCCTCCGGTTTGTGTCGTCGACACTATTGTAAAGCCAAAGCCGCATGTGAACATCGAACTCCGCATTGCCGACACTATCAAGGGTACGACCCTGAAAGGCGCTGTGTTCTATCTTATTGCTGGACATGGCGGTCCCGATCCTGGCGCTACGTCGTATGTCGATGGCGTTATGATTTCGGAAGACGAGTATGCCTACGACATAACTTTGCGGCTTGCCCGTTGCATCGAGGAGCTGTCGGGTAAGGTATACATGATTATCGATGACCCAGACGACGGCATTCGTGATGGCAAAATCCTAAAAATCGACTACGATGAGTACTATTATCCTGGTTTTGAAATAAGCCGCGACAAGAACCAGAGGCTTATCGAGCGTGCCGATGCTGTGAATAAGTTGTTTTATGCAAATAAGTCGGCCAAATATCAGCGAGTTGTTGAGATTCATCTCGATTCACGTCCTGATAGTCAGCGTGTTGATGCGTTTTTCTATTATTGCCACGGTAGTACAAAGGGTAAAGCGCTTGCCGAAAGAATGTACAATATTTTCCGTCAGAAATATGCGAAATTCCAGCCGAATAGGGGATATTTCGGTACTGTAGAGGAACGAAATCTGCTGGTTATAAAGCGAGTTATTCCACCTGCAGCATTCATGGAGGCTGGAAACATAAACAACGACCGAGACCGAAAGCGTCTTCTCGATTCAAACAACCGTCAGGCATTGGCTAAATGGCTTTGCGAAGCGTTGGTGAAGGATTACGAAGCAAGTAAGTGAGGCGAGCAGTCTAACGGGCTAACAGGCTTGCAGGCTAACGGGCTAACAGTCTCGCAGTCTTGCAGTCTTGCAGTCTTTCAGCCTTTTAGCCTTTTAGCCTACTGCAATTTTGTCATGTTTTCTCGTGTGGCAGAATTTTTGAAAGGGTGAGGTGTCATTTATTTAATTTGATATGGAAAACGATAACATACAGGAAGAAAAGAAAATGGAAGAAGCAACAGAAAATGTTGAAAATAAAGATGTTGAAGTTGAAGAAGCTGCCGAGGTAAAGACAGAGGAAACTGTTGAGCCGGAAAAGAAGGCCGAGTCTGAACCGGAACATGGCAAGAAGAAAAAGTCGCGTTTCGGATTTTCTGACAGAAAATTGAAGGACGAATTGGCAGAGTCGAACCGCAAACTCGAGGAACTTCAGGACAAATATATGCGTCAGGTGGCAGAGTTTAGCAATTTCAAGAAGCGTACTGCCAAGGAAAAATTGGAAATTCGCGAGAATGTGAAAGCTTCGATGCTGCATGACTTTTTGCCGGTAATAGACGACATCGACCGTGCTATGGAACATCTGGAAACTGCCGATATGGAAGCAACTAAGGAAGGTGTAAAGCTTATATACCAGAAGTTTATGGAATATCTCAGGTCGCAGGACTTGACCGAAATTCAGGCTATGGGCGAAGATTTCAATACCGACTTCCATGAAGCAGTTACGCAGTTCCCCGTTGAGGACGAGTCGAAGAAGGGAAAAGTTATTGATGTGATTCAGAAAGGCTACAAGATTAACGACAAGGTTGTTCGCTATTCGAAGGTTGTCGTTGGTCAGTAGGAGGTTTTGACAATGGAAAAGAGAGATTATTACGAAGTGCTTGGTGTCGATAAGAATGCGACAGCAGAAGATATAAAGAAGGCTTACCGTAAACTTGCGTTGAAGTACCATCCCGACCGCAACCCTGGCGACAAGGATGCCGAGGAGAAATTCAAGGAGGCTGCCGAGGCTTATTCGGTGCTCAGCGACCCTGACAAAAAGTCGTGTTACGACCAGTTTGGTTTCGCAGGCATGAATGGTGGCGCAGGTGGCGGTTTCGGTGGCGGTTTCGCCGATTTCGACCTCAACGATGTGCTAAATAGCGTTTTCGGACGCGGATTTAACTTCGGCGGCGGTGGATTCAGTAGTTTCTTTGGCGGCGACGGTGGTCGTGGCGGTGGCAGACGTGCCGTAAATCGCGGCTCTAACCTGCGCGTTACCGTGAAGTTGACACTCGAAGAGATTGCAAACGGCACAACCAAGAAAATTAAAGTCAAGAAATATGTGCCTTGTTCGGCATGTCACGGCACTGGCGAGAAGGATGGTAACTCGAGCACAACTTGTCCGACCTGCAACGGTCGTGGAGTGCAGACGCGTGTTATGCATACTATGCTCGGTCAGATGCAGACATCTTCAACCTGTTCCACATGTGGCGGTTCTGGCAAGGTTATCAAGGAAAAATGTACTTCGTGCTACGGCGAGGGAATAGTTTCGGGCGAGGAAACAATCGAACTGAAAATCCCTGCTGGCGTTTACGAAGGTATGCAACTCTCAATGGACGGCAAGGGAAATGCTGCCCGTCACGGTGGCATAAACGGCGACTTGCTCATAGCAATCCAGGAAGTCGAGCATCCCGAACTCAAGCGCGACGGAATCGACCTTATCTATAATTTATATATAGGTATCCCAGATGCAATTTTGGGATGCAGTGCCGAAATACCGACCATTGGCAACAAGGTGAAGATTAAGGTAGAGCCTGGTACTCAGTCGGGCAAGATTCTGCGGCTCAAAGGCAAGGGTTTGCCCGATATAAATGGCTACGGACACGGCGATTTGTTGGTAAGAATTAATGTTTTCATACCTAATGATGTGTCGAAAGAAGACAAAAAATTGCTAGAACAGATGCGCGAATCGGAGTCTTTCAACCCGCAAAGCAAACGAAACGAGTCTTTTTTTAGCAAATTGAAGAATATGTTTCGTTGTTAAAATATGCTTGTT
>CADARW010000151.1:0-2760 GCA_902790405.1 uncultured Bacteroidia bacterium | reverse complement strand
GTTGATATAATACAAATACTAATTTGTATTAAATTTAACTAAAACTCTCATAGCAGTGCAATAAAAAAAACGTTGTTGCGTTTTATGAGAGTTTTAATTTTATGTAATTTTGCAGCCAAAATTTTTAAACATGACAAAAAGAATTTCGTTTCTAATTGCAATACTATTTGCAGGTATAAGTGGATATTCGCAGATAACACCAGGAGAAGATGTTATTGGTCGTGATGCCCCGAACACAATTTCTACAGCAGTTTCGTTTTTGACAATTGCCCCCGACACAAGGGCTGGCGGTCTTGGTGATGCAGGTGTAGCAACTACTCCCGATGGCAATTCGCAGCATTGGAATCCCTCGAAGTACGTGTTTGTTGACACCGATTTTGGCGTATCCATGTCGTACACTCCTTGGCTTCGTGCTTTGGTGTCGGATATGAACCTCGCTTATTTGTCGGGTTACTACAAGTTCAATGCACAGAATGCAATCGGTGCATCGTTGTTGTATTTCGACCTTGGTAGCATGACATTCAGAGGTCCTAACAATGAACTTATAATGAACTTCCGTCCACGTGAATTCTCGTTGGACTTGTCGTATGCTCGTTTGCTTGCAAAGAACTTCTCTGGTTCTGTGGCAATGAGATTTATCTATAGTAACCTTACTGGTGGACAGGATGTTGGAAATGGCGTTCAGTCAAAGGCTGGTACTTCTGTAGCTGCTGATGTTTCGTTCTACTACAAGAACGATGACATTATGACAGGAAACATGAATTCATCGGTTATGTGGGGCTTGAACATTTCGAACATCGGTTCAAAGATATCGTACACCTCGAACGAAAAGCGCGACTTTATCCCGACAAATTTCCGCACAGGTGTAGGCTACATGCTTAGCTTCGACGAGCACAACGACCTGCTTATTACAGCCGACTTCAACAAGCTGCTTGTTCCGTCGTCACCGACATATTATCAGCCGGGCGAGATTTTGCCTAGCGGCGATACTGTAAAGGCAGGTAGCGATCCGGTTGTAAAGTACGGCAAGGATCCTAACATTTCGGTTCCTGCAGCATTGTTCACCTCGTGGTGGGATGCTCCTGGTGATGCTACTCCATTCGTTCACAACGGCAAACCGTCGCGTTTCCGCGAAGAATTGGCCGAAATAACTTTCTCGGTTGGTCTCGAGTACTGCTATTCGAAGCAGTTCGCAGCCAGAGTTGGTTATTTCCACGAACACGCATATAAGGGTAACCGTAAGTTCGTCACAGTAGGTGCAGGATTGCGTCTCAATGTTTTCGGACTTGATTTTGCATACTTGATTCCTGTAACACAGGCAAATCCATTGCAGAATACTCTTAGATTCACACTTACATTCGACTTTGGAGGCGCCGCTAAGGAACAGCGTGATGCACGTAAGGCCGAAAAAGATGCAAAGAAAGCATAATGTACAGGATAGGAATAGGTTACGACGTACATAAATTAAAGGATGGTTTGGATTTCTTCTTAGGAGGAATCCAAATTCCTTATAATAGGGGCTGTGTGGCGCACTCCGACGGCGATGTGCTGATACATGCCATTTGCGATGCACTGCTTGGCGCGGCAAATTTGCGCGACATAGGCTATCATTTCCCCGACAGCGACCCTAAATATAAAGGCATCGACAGCAAGAAGCTTTTGAAAGAAACGTACCGCCTTGTTAAAGAGAAAGGTTACGAAATATGCAATATTGATTCTGTAATCTCGCTACAAAAGCCCAAGGTAAAGGATTTTATTCCCGAAATGCAGAAAACGCTTGCCGCGGTTCTCGAAATCGACGAGTCGCAAATCTCTGTGAAGGCGACCACTACCGAAGGTCTCGGTTTCGAAGGTAGGGAAGAGGGTATAAGCGCGCAGGCGATAACGATGTTGGCTAGTAGAGTCGTTGCGAGCAACGACCACGCCAAAATGTGATTGACAATCAGTAGAGTCGTTGCGATCAACGACAAAATCAACAATAAATAGCTGGAGAAATAGGAACCTAGATTTGCAAAACTTTTTTCATTAAAAATGTGTTAATCAAAAAAAAATATCTATTTTTGCATATTATATAAAATAGATTAAATATGAGTAATTTTATTGGAAGATTTTCTTTTCTGTTGATGTTAAGTTTCTTGATGTCAATTGGTTATGTATGTGCACAAGAATTGAATATCACAGTATATCCAGAGAATGTAGAGACCTTGCAGGATAATCCAGAAGGATTTCTTGAAGACCCGTTGGTAAATGGTAGTATAAATGTTCCTGGTAATTCCGAGACGGAGAATAACTTCAAGTTGGATGAAGGTAATGTACAGTTCGGAATTTCGGCAGAAGTTGGTTTCAGCCCGTTGAGTAAGTATTTGAACGTGCCGTTGTCGGTAGGTTACAAAGGTTTTTCTCTTTCTGTGGCTATTCCCTTCTACATTCAGAGGAAGGCAAAATATTCGCACGGCTATGTTTCGGCTTACGGCGGCTTGGGTGACATTAGTGCATCGTTGTCGTATAAGTTGCAACGCCAGACCATTTTTGAGGCAGTGTCGTTTACATCTTCTTTCCCGACAGGAAACCAGAACCGTATGTCGAAGGGTTATATAGTGCCGATGGGTACAGGTAGTTTCGATTTCATATTCTCCAATACCTTCCAGTACAGGCATACGCATTTCCGTATTTACAACAATATTTCGTATCGTCTGAGCGGTAAGTGCAAGCGCGATATCAAGCTTGCAGTTCCTTACTACGACGAGGATACCGTACTTC
>CADARW010000150.1 GCA_902790405.1 uncultured Bacteroidia bacterium | reverse complement strand
CCTGATAGTAGCCCTCGAGGCTCTTGGGGATGTTGTAGTGGATGACGAAACGTACATCGGGCTTGTCGATTCCCATGCCGAAAGCGATGGTAGCAACGATGACATCGACTTCCTCATTGAGGAACATATCCTGGTTGCGCGAACGTGTAGCAGCATCCATTCCGGCATGGTAAGGCAATGCTTTTATCTGGTTGACAACCAGCATTTCGGCTAGTTCTTCAACCTTTTTACGACTCAAGCAGTAGATGATTCCCGACTTGCCTGGATTATCCTTAATATATTTGATAATCTGCTTAGTAGCATTGATTTTTGGTCGTACTTCGTAGTAAAGGTTCGGACGGCGGAACGATGACTTGAAGACATTAGCGTCGAGCATGTCCAAGTTTTTCTGAATGTCGTGCTGAACCTTTGGCGTTGCCGTAGCGGTAAGCGTCATCAGCGGAGCCGGACCTATTTCGTTAACTATCGAACGAATTTTCCTGTATTCAGGACGGAAATCGTGTCCCCATTCCGAAATACAATGTGCTTCGTCGACCGCGTAGAACGAAATCTTGAACTTTTTTAGAAATTCGATATTGTCCTCCTTGGTGAGAGATTCGGGTGCGACATACAGAAGTTTTGTCTTTCCCGACATTATATCGTCCTTAACGGCGGAAATTTCGGTTTTGCTAAGTGTTGAGTTCAAGAAATGGGCGACGCCCTCCTCCATGCTGAAGCCTCGCATAGCATCGACCTGGTTCTTCATCAAGGCTATAAGCGGCGATATAATGATTGCCGTACCTTCAAGCATAAGCGCAGGCAACTGGTAGCACAGCGATTTTCCACCGCCCGTAGGCATCAGCACAAAACTATCCTTGCCGTCCAAAAGACTTAGGATTACTTCCTTCTGCTGACCTTTAAAGTCGTTGAACCCGAAATATTTCTTTAAAAGTTCGTATATTTTTTCTTCTCTAGCATCCATATAAAAATGTTTTTGAGGCATCCCTCAGAAAAATCCTGTAGGATACGAAAACAAAGATAAGTTTTTTTTGTGATTAAAATATTAATTTTGCAAAAAAAATTTTCATGTTAGACAACAAGGAAATAATAAGCATTGGCAAACGCACTGTAACACACGAAGCGAACGCCATACAGAAGATTGTCGATTATATTGACGACAGTTTTGCAGAAGCGGTAAAAAAGATTTCGCAGTCGAAAGGCCGCGTTGTAATAACAGGCATAGGCAAAAGTGCCGCCATAGGCACAAAGATTGTCGCCAGCCTCAACTCGACAGGCACACCTGCAATTTTCATGCACGCTGCCGACGCAATACATGGCGACCTAGGCATTGTACAGGAAGATGATGTTGTAATCTGCATTTCGAAAAGCGGAAACACACCAGAAATCAAAGTTTTAATTCCGCTTATAAAGCGCAATAACAATCTGCTCATAGCCATTGTCTCCGACACCGAATCGTTTTTGGCGAAGTCGGCCGACATAGTGTTGCGTTCCACCGTCGATTCGGAAGCCTCACCGCACAACCTAGCACCATCGTCGAGTACCACTGCTCAGCTTGTCGTTGGCGATGCGCTGATGGTAGCTCTGCTCGAAATGAAAGGCTTCACCCCTGCCGACTTTGCAAAGTTCCACCCGGGAGGTTCGCTCGGCAAGAAACTATATTTAAAGGTAAACGACATTTATCAGCAGAACGAGAAGCCACAGGTTTCGCCAGATGCAAGTATAAAGTTTGTAATATCAGAGATTTCAAGCAAGCGACTTGGTGCAGCGGCTGTGGTTGACGAAAACAAAAAGGTCCTCGGCATCATTACTGACGGCGACATCCGTCGAATGCTCAACAACTACGACAATATCAAGGATATAAAGGCTGCCGATATAATGACAAAGTCGCCAAAGTGCATACAGGACGGCGAACTGGCAGTAAATGCCTTGCAGATGATGCAAAAGAACAGCATTACGCAGGTTCTCATTGTCGCCGGCGACAAATATATGGGCGTCGTTCATCTTCACGACCTAATGCGAGAAGGAATTGTGTAGACATATATAATTAATAAGGTAAGCAACCATGAAAACTGACAAATTAAAGCAACTGAAGAATCCGGTGAAGAACTACTTCCTAATGCTCATCGGACTTGTGATATATACTTTCGGATATTCGGCATTTATGCTCCCGAACAAGCTCACCGGCGGTGGAATTGCTGGTCTATCGACAATCCTGTACTACGGCACCTCCTGTCCTGTCGGTATCAGCAACTTCGTGCTCAACGCAATACTTATTCTTATAGGCGCAAAGACCTTGGGTAAGCGTTTCGCCATTAACACCATATTCTGCACGGCAATAAGTTCGGCTTTGTTTGGATTGTTCCAGATGATAATCACAGAACCGCTGATTGCAAACGACTTGCTGTCGAATGCAGTACTCGGAGCAGCAATCTCGGCAATCGGTGTAGGCCTTACAATTTCGTATGGTGGAAACACTGGCGGAACCGACATCATTATCCTTATGATTCTCAAGTACAAGAACATACCTTACGGACGTATCTCAATGTACATCAACGTGTTGATAATCGGCTCGTCGTACTTCATAGTTCACGACATCCAGACCTTGATTTACTGCTACATCTACATGTTCTCGTACTCGTACGTTTCCGACATGGTTATGGACGGCTACAGAAAGACTTTCCAGATTATCATCTTCACCAACAAGCCCAAGGAGATTGCCGACCGGATTACCAACGAGGTGCATCGAGGCGTGACGGTGCTGAAAGCCTACGGATGGTACTCGAAGGAGGACAAGGACGTGCTTATGGTTCTTGCCCATCGTACCGACAAGCAGGACATAATGCAGGTAATCAACCAGGAAGATCCCGATGCGTTCATTTCTATCGACAAGGTTCAGGGAGTGTTTGGCAAGAACTTCGACGAACTGAAGAGAGAAGTGTAAGGGCTGCGCCCGTTTGATGACTAAAGCCGTTTATCGCTGCGCTGTTTGAATGCCTTCGGCGTTTGAGGGCTGACGCCGTTTCTAAGTTCTCCGTCCCCCGAACTTGTTGAGTCGTGGTGCGCCGCGACCATACTAATGTTCAAGGTTAAAAGATTTGATGATTTGATGATTTGATTGTAGCACGCAATGCATTGCGTCTATATTCATGGTTCAAAATATTTAGATCTTTGATTAACCGCAATCATTTCAAAAAAAAATAATTTTATTTGCTTTTTTTTATTCGGAATAAAATTTACCTTTGCATTTTGTTAAACAATGTTTAATAGGATGAAGAAGATTCTTTTGATAATAGTGATTGCCTTGACAATGATGCTTTGGTCGTGCGCCACAACGCCGAAGGACAATGCCGAAAAGGTCGTGAAGGCTGTAAACGAATATTGCGACAAGGTTGAAAAAGCAATAGCCGATGAGATAATCGACGACGATGAAGTTGATGCCATCAAGAGTTCGGAGAAGGACTACATGAATCTAATCGGCGAAATCACAGAGAGTTATGCTGGCAAAGCCAACGACCGCGCCGAATTCGAGCAGCAGATGTACACTTCTGACGCTTGGGTAAGAATGGCCGACGTCAACAGCAAGCTGGCCAATACAGAAGGATATGCAAAAATAAGTCTAACAAATAAATAAATATAATATGAAGAAATTAGTTTTATTAGCAATCGTATCAGTTCTTGCAATGATGCTTTACAGCTGCAAGCAAGAAGCAAAGGAAAATAACGAAACAAAGGAAGAATGCGCAAAAGAGATTTGTCCTGTACACGATGCAGTAACAATCCTTAATTCAAAGAATGCCATAGCAAACCTTATCAAGGAAGCAATCGCCGACAATGAAATCAACGACGAGGAAGCAACCAAGATAAATGATGCTTTCTGCGAATACCAGAGCATTGACGCTGAAATCAAGACCAAGTATCAGGACAAGAAAGACGCACAGGACGAACTTTTCGCTATCCTCAATGCCGAAAACAACTACAACAAGTCGATGAAACTTGCTATCGAAGCTAAAGGTTACGACAAGATTAGCTCGAAGGTTAAGTAATCAGCGATTGTGAAGAAACAAAAAAAGGCTGGAAATTCCAGCCTTTTTTTTGCAATCGTCTAGCCGCCTAATTAAGTTTTAACGCATAATATCCTGTCATGCCATTGGGATAAATACCTTCGAGGAAAATTGCATTTCCCGACGACTTGATGGCATTTTCGAGGTCTTGCACCGAATTTATATTCTTGTTATTGGCGCGAACAATGATAAAGCCGTTTTGTATGCCACTTGCAGCGAGTTTTCCTGCCGTCAAGTCGCTCACCTGAATGCCGTTGCGTATGCGCAGACGCGATTTCAGTTGGTCGCTCACCTGCTCGAAATGAGCACCTAGGTCATTTATACTTTCCGACTTAGCGAGTTCGGTGCCGCCATAACGGTTTTGCAAGGTCATATCGACTTTTCGTGTAGAACTACCTGATTTTACATCAAGCGTCACATTAGATCCAGGTCTGTAAAGACTTATTATTTCAAGCAGTTCTGTTGCCGAATTCACCTTAGTGTCATTTACGGCAAGGATTATATCACCGACAGATATTCCCGACTTCTCGGCAGCGCCACCGCTAACAACTCGT
This sequence comes from uncultured Bacteroidia bacterium, assembly GCA_902790405.1. GTDB lineage: Bacteria > Bacteroidota > Bacteroidia > Bacteroidales > ML635J-15 > Bact-19. The sequence continues at coordinate 559 of CADARW010000150.1, read as the reverse complement.
GCTACATATACACCATCGACATCATCAACATTCAACTTCTTGGCTGTCTGCGAATTCAAGTCCATCATCTCGATACCCATGTAAGCACGCTGAGCAGAACCAAATTCGGCGAGGTCGGCAACAATCTTGCGAACCATATTCACAGGAATTGCAAACGAGTATCCAACATAAGAACCTGTCTGCGAGGCTATTGCCGAGTTTATGCCAACAAGTTCGCCTTTGGCGTTCACCAATGCACCACCGCTGCTTCCCGGATTTACAGCCGCATCGGTCTGTATGTACGATTCGATGACCTGATTTCCAGAGTTTGCATCAATGTTGCGCGCCTTGGCACTGACAATTCCTGCAGTTACTGTCGATGTAAGGTTGAACGGATTGCCGATTGCAAGCACCCACTCGCCTATGCGCAAATCGTCGCTGTTTCCGTAGGTTAGATACGGCAAATCGCTGGCTTCGATTTTCAGCAAAGCCAAGTCAGTTGTAGCATCGCGGCCGATAACCTTGCCCGTGTACGATTTCTTGTTATTCATCACAACCTCAATTACTTCGGCGTTCTCAA
>CADARW010000149.1 GCA_902790405.1 uncultured Bacteroidia bacterium | reverse complement strand
TTCGCAAATGGGGGCGAAGTCAAATATAGCGAAGGGGATAGCTACACTATTTCCTACAATCCGAAAAACCATCTACGTAGCAACGTTTCCATCGGCAACGATTTCCTTAATCTCTACATCAAGAACCCCCTTGGGCATTTCCGATACTAATGCACCATACCTATATTCGCAAACCCCAATTGCGCCACCTTGATAAAAATGCTTACCAACGGAGATATACCCCCAGTCATTAGAGCATTCCTTTAGAACCTCTTGAATAAACTCGCCTACCGTGCGTGACTTCCAATCCGTAACTTCGTAATAAACGCCGTCCTTTTCGATGTCGGATGCGTAATTTGTCAATCGCTCGTCAATGTCTGTATTGGAAAGGTAGCCTTGCATCAATACCGAAATGGCAAGCATAGCGGCATTTTGTTTTTCAAGAAGGTCTGCGTCTTCGGTGTTGTCGAAATCCTCTTCTATGCCGAATGATTTTAGAACTTCCGATTCGGCTTGCTTTTGGGCTTTTGCCACAGACATATGTTTTTTGGTCACGAGATATATCGCACGTTTATGCGCCAGATGCGAAAGTACGTTTATATTGGCTTTGCCACTTTCGCTTATGTCCATGAATTTGTACAATGTTGCGTTTATGGATGTCTTTTGACCTGTAATATCGTTACGTAAATAGCCTTCCGCTTTAAGCAACGCATATTGCGATGTGAAGTCTTTTGCCTTTATCGAAAAATCGCCTTGGTCATTTGTAGCTTCTGATTCGATGGTGTATCCGGTTTGTTGCAATTTTTCATCGAGTTCGTGGACGGATATGGTCGCCCCCTTGGCGATGAGTCCTTGAACCGTTCCCGAAACGGTCTTGTCGGATTTGCTTGCCGAACTGCTGGAATCATCGCCGCAAGCTGCTAAAAAACAAGCCATGAGAATAAAGAGTGTGTAGTGCTTTTGCAACTCAAAAATCATAGAGCGCTCCTTTTGAAAATTATTTTTCCGATATCGACATTAATCATCTTTTACGCAGCGGACTGAAACGGCGTCGTTTGATTGACTAGATTCAAGCTTTGTTGAATACGAAGATGTCTGCAACATCATTACATCTTCGTAGTTCGTTGTTTCTACATCAGTGGATGACCAAAAGTAAGTCCAGTTCTCAATATTTGTAAAAAGTGCATAGCTCTTGGACGTAGAAAAGTAAATCCCGGTATGATCTGTGGAAAATCCGCTGCGGTAAAATTCTATGTTTATTTTTTCCAACCATTCTAGTAGTTGATTCCATTCGTTACTGTTGGGCAAATGCCAGCCTGCAGGACAAATACCTTGAACTCTTTCGGGTAATCCGCAAGGTGTGTGTTTGCTATTATTTGTATAGCCGCAAGTTATTCCCTGTGTTGACCAATAGACTGAATCGATTGCAGCACTCCAAGTGTATAAACGTCCATGTATTTTACAACTATCAATTTGGTTGTTATAGCACCAATTATGCTTTCGCATGCTTGGATAATTGACGCTGTCCGCATAATTTAAATTTTCTGCCATCCAAGTGAGTGTATCCATAATGATCGTTTTGTAAACGGAACTGTCTCTTGGGTCTGTCATGGTGCCTTGATTTTTGTCGTTTGCGAATGTCCAATCGTAAAATTGTATTTCCGCATTACTTTCGGCAACATCGCATTTTGCAATGGCTTTGGAACCTTTGAATGTTTTATATTTGCCATAGTTGTAAATAGAACATTTTTCTTCTAGTTCATCTGAAGTCGCTTTTCTAAACGTGAATTTTTTTGGACTAATCTTGTCGCAGATGTAATAATTGTTTTTTCCTGAAAAAATCCTGCCGTATGTATCATAAGTGCATAGTGTAGGAAAAAGTTCGAGATCACCTTCTGAGGCTAGCATCCAATGTCCATGTATCGAGCCGTCGCCGAGATACATAAAGGGATATGTACAAATATAGGGCGACTTTGTTGTGGTATCCACAATTGTAACGGAATCTTCGCAAACGCCGTATTCACCATATTTGTTGCATTCTGAGCCTTCTTCTATGACGGCCCCGTGTTTCATTGTGCCATTGAATTTTTTTGTACATCCTCCTAAACCGGGAATGCATTCTGTTGGATTTCCTGAACGCCATTTTCCATCTTCAAATACGTAGCATTTGTTGCCGCATTCTTCCTGAATATGAGAGTCGCCTTCTTTTGGATTTTTCCATCGGGATAGTTCAATTGCACATTTGTCAGCTTTTTCCCAATGAAGATTATTGCATTTGTAATGGCCGGGTGTGAAGAATGGGCCTGCACAGTAATTGGAGGTGCAGCAACTGCTGCCATGAGTATTGATATAATCTTGTCCGTCGCGCATTTTTACATAACCGATTGAATCTTGAATGTCCTCCGTACATCCTCCAAGAGATGCTTCTACGAGGTTGGCCACTCGCCAAGCTTTATTGTCGAAAATATATATGACATCAGTCTTGTTTCCTTTGCGGATTGCTCCTTCCGTCGTGTCTTTCCATCCTGCGGTATCTTTTTCAACTTCGATAGTCTTTTTCCATTTTTCGTCCAGATATTCAATGTTGCCACAATCGTGCTCAGAAATCCATTGTTCTTCGTTGCAAATGTACCAGTTTTCATTTGGGGCTTTTTGGATTTCCAGATGGCGCTCTTTGGTACAACCTTTTAATCCGAGTGTACAATTGTTGAGTTCGCCTTTTCGCCATTTGTTGCCGTCATAGACATAACAGACGGTCGTATCGGTTTTGTTCCGGTAGATATCCCCGTCCTTTCCTTTAGAATTGTCCAATGTGTCGGGCCAATAGTATTTTGTTTTTTCTTTGTCGGATGCTCCTCTCCATATTTCGGGTCTGCAAATGAATAGTTTTTTTGCGAAACTGCTGTTGGAGTTCGTGTTTTGGGCGATATTGTTCTTGCGTTTTTCTATACAGTCCTTAAGTCCGTAATTGTTCCACCAGAAATGGTTTATGTATTTGTCGAATGAAGACTTTTCGATTGATGGAATTTTGCTTGCAATGTTGTCTTGAATGTCCGAATATCTTGTTTTTTCGAACAGTTCGTAAAAGTAGTCGGCAATTAGGGCCTTCGTTTTTTCATCATCCCAAGTTCCGTCTTCTTCAAAATCGGTGGCGATGTCATTGATTTGCTTGTCTATGTTGTCTTTTAAAATTTCATTTTGCAATAAAATAGATAATGCTAATAGCGCAGCACCTTGCTCTCCGTTTTCAGAAACGTCTAAATCTCCGGCTCCTTTAAATTTCTCATTGATGCCGAACGACTTGAGAATTTCTGATTCTGCTTGTTTTTTTGCCTTTTCTATAGTCATCTTTTTTTGCGTCATCAAGTAAATAGTTCGCTTGTGGGCCAAATGCGTAAGCACGTTTATGTTGAACCCTTTGTCGTCATTCATGTCTACGATTGCGTATAAAGCTATTTTATGTAACGATTGCTTATTTGTGGTAAAGTTGTGATAATAGCCGGACGCTTTCAGGAGAGCGTATTGTGATTTTAGTTCTTTTACATTTGCTGAATATTCGCCTTGGTCGTTATCGATTTCAGTTTCATAAACGATTCCCGTCTTTTGAAATTCTTTGTCAAGTTCATAGATGGAAATAGTCGTATTTTTTTCGAAAGAGGTTATTTGTGCAACACCCGAAACGGTCTTGCCTGAGATTATTGCTGGATCTTCGGGAGCGTTACCGGAGTTGTCGCTGCAAGCCGCGAAAAAACATGCAAGGAGAATAAAGAGCGTGTAGTGTTTTTGCAAGTTCATAATCATAGACTGCACCTTTTGAGGATTTGTTATCCGATATCGACTTTAATCATCTTTTACGCAGCGGATGTAGTGTTGATTGTTCTTGGGGCTTGTTCCGGAGTAATCTTTGGCGTATCTTACTCCGTCTTTTATATATTTTGTATAATCCGTTGTTATTTCATAGGCGTTTTGGCCATCAAAATCGTTGGATGCCCAAAAGATAATTTCGTTATAGAATTCTTGTGGTAAAAAACCGACATTTTCAAATATGCTCATATATGGATTCATGGAGTACTTAGTCATCCATTCGTATAAAGTATCCCACTCCTTGACGCTGGGTATATGCCAATCTTTGGGGCAAATCCCTTGCACCGTTTCGGACAATTCACAGGAACTATCTTTTTCAGGTGTGTAACCGCAAGTTATGCCTTTGCTAGACCAGTAAACGGAATCGATGGCGGCACTCCATGTGTAGAGACGGCCATATATTTCACAATTGTCAAGTGTATCTTCTTCACAGCTGTTTCGGTTTAAAATGCTTGGAAATTTGGTGCTGTCCGCGAAATTGAGGTTTTCGGCCATCCATGTTTGTGTTCCGATATTTATCGTTTTATAAATGGTATTGTCGCGAGGATCGGTCATGGTGCCTTGATTTTTTTCGGGGCTGACATCCCAATAGAAATATGTTGTATCGCCCTCGAACAACGAATCGCACATAAGATAAGATTTTGTTCCTTTCAAAATTTCGAATTTTCCATAGGTGTGGGGTGTGCAGCCTAATCCTACGGCTATTTCGATTTCCTTGGCTTCCCTGAAAGAGCCTCTATCGCAAAGGTATTGCTTTTGAGGATTTTTTATCCCTGAAACTAGCTTCCCTTCTTCGGGACAAGACAATCCCTCCGTATTGATTTCTGTGTCCGATGCGATGTTCCAAAAATAGGTTAGACCACCTGTTTTGTATGTTAAGTATTTCAATTCTGCATGCATTAAATCGAAGTTGTGATTAGAATCGTCACGGCATATATAGAATGTTTTTTTTGTAGTATCGATTGATGTTATTTCAGTTATGCATGTACTATAATAATTTTTTTCATTGAAATGGAGCTCTTCGTCACAATCCATTTTTGTGTTCAAAACGGGTGCTTCTTGAATGGTTCCGGTACGCTTTGGGGTACATACGGCAAAACCTAGATTGCAATCAAATACATTGCCCAATCGCCATTGTCCGTTATCATATACATAACATTGATCGTTGCATTTTTTTTCATGACGAATTTCCCATTCTTTGCCGTTCTTCCATTTGTAAACGGTATAGGCGCATTCGTCTGATTTTTCCCATTTTAGGTTGTTACATTTGTACCATTCTCCAGCGGTTCCTTTTTGGATAACATCTTGATTTTTTTCTGTACATAATCCGACTATGCAATGAATTGGATCACTTTTCTCCCATGAATTGTTCCTATAGACGTAACAAATGGTTGTATCG
>CADARW010000148.1 GCA_902790405.1 uncultured Bacteroidia bacterium | reverse complement strand
ATAAAAATTGACTGTGGTAAGATTATTACAATAATAAAAAGCCCTTTCGCCAATGGAAACAACAGATTCCGGAATCGTAATCGATGTCAATGACGCATTGTAATAAAAAGCCTCTTTGCCAATTGTGGTAACAGTATTTGGTATAGTAACGGCAGCCAGTCCGCTATTATATGCATAGAAAGCACCGCCAGCAATATGCTGTATTCCTTCAGGTATAGTGTATTCTGTTGCATAATTCTTAGGAAAATAAGCAAACCAGGTATCATTATACACGGGAACATTGCAACTACCCATAAACGCATAATCGCCGACACTAGTAACTGTATTGGGAAGAGAAATCTCCGACAACCCGGTACAATTGTAGAAGGCTCGCTCTCCAATTTCAGTTACCGAACTTGGTATTTCAACAGATGTGGCAGTAGCAATGCAACCCGTTATCTTGGTCTTTGTATTGTCGGAATATACAAGCGTCCCTTCTACATAACCATTAACCGTCAATGCACCCCAAGGGCTTCCTTCCGCACTACCGCCATATACAATATTCCTTACGTATTTAAACGCATCTGTACCAATAGTCTGAACCGTACTTGGGATAGCAACGGTTGACAGACTATGGCAATTATAAAAGGCATAAGCCGGAATATTGATAACATTATCGCCAATATTTAGGGTTGATAACGCCGAGCAATTGCCGAACGCATAATAACTCGAGGAACCAATATTCGTGCAGTTTGTCGCATTGAAATTTACAGTAGTAAGTTCGCGACAGTAAATAAATGCGCTTCTGCCAATACTTGTTACGTTCTCGGGAATAGTTATCGACGGACCCAATGCATAACAATAACTAATCGCGTAGTCGCCTATGGCAGTCAACGAATTGGGAAATGTTACGGATTGCAAAAGTTCACAACCATGAAATGCGTATGAACCAATAACAGTAACAGTATTGGGAATTATTACCGATGTAACATCTGAATCATAGAAAAACGCAGAATCGCCTACAGCCGTAACACTATATTCTATGCTGTTGCTCTCAACGGATTCCGGGATTTCTATGTCACCAGATACAGAAAAAATACTTCGAACCACCTTCACTGTATAAGGCAATGTATCGGAAGTTATGGTATAGCATAGCGTTTGCCCCGTAGCACAATCTGCATAAAAGTCGTATGCCTTTGCACTTGTTGCAAGCAAGCTTGCAAGGAACAAGAGTATTAATTTATATAATTTCCTCATAAAAGAGACTCTATTTACAATTTTCTGCAAATATAGTCCTTTGGAATAAGAAAGCCAAAGAAAATTGTATTTTTATTTGTGTATCAGGTTTTTACTTGCCAGGAAGCACGCTTCTTTATCTCTCAGACGTCACAACGAATAAAAAAGATGCTTTGCTATATGAGATAGATAGCAAAGCATCTTGCATGTATACTAAGCCGCCTTAGTGCCCTTATTTCAATTCTGCGACAAAACCAGGCGCATTTCTTGGTCCTGCCGGTGTAGCAACCTTAATTCCGATGAACATTATTTTGTCTCCGGAACGTTTCTTTTTAATATCTTTCAGAAGCTCTTCTGTTAATTTATTTCCATTTACTACATGAGATGATGTTATACCATTAGCCTCTGTCATATATGAATATTGAGTTACAGTATATTCAACATCCTTGAACGGAAAGTTAACATTGTCTATTACTGCATCAAGTTGTGTATTGTTTGTAAAAACTGACTTCGGGATTTCTTCACCTCCCCTATATCCTGCAATTGTGATTGCCGGAATAGGAAGCTCCAACACCTTAAACTGGGTAGAAACCTCTCCTACACTTATTGTCACCGACTTAACATTCGGATCGGTTATTTCAACCACATATTGGCCTTCGAATCCAGAAACGGTTCCAGAATAGATTTTTGCACCATTCGATATTGATGGTACGCCATCGTTTGAACATGATACTATCGAAACCGGATTCTTTACGCCTCGATACAACACATCGATTGCACTGTTTTTGATCTGAACACCTTGTGCTCTAACTGCCATAAACGAAAGGCAGAACAGCGTCATTGCCAAAATTACACTTTTTACTCTCATTTTATTATCAATTAAAATTAAACTCCCATATTATCAATTCACTTTTTACAACAGATTTTACCTCTTAATTGTCACGCTTCCCTTGAGTGCAGGAAAATCTGATCCCAAGTAAACTACATACCAATACGAATCGCTTGGCAATTTATATCCGCCATACAATCCATCCCATTCGCAAACAGCACCCTTCGAAGAAAACACTTGCTTGCCGAACCGGTCGTAAACAGACACATTAGCATCGGGATACATATACAAACCAGTTATAATCCACGTATCGTTGAAGCCATCGCCATTAGGCGTAAAGAACGATGGAATACCGACAGAAGCATCGAGGAAAGTCTGCATCTGGTCTATACAATAGTTATTGTCTTGAACCATAATGTCGTAAAAATCGGAAGGCAAGTTATCGAATATGTTTGATGTCTGCCAAGTCTTTCCATCGGCCGAATAGTAATATGGCGGCACACCGCCTTCAACCTCGACAACGACAAGGCCCTTACCCGAAGTTATCTTTTTGATTTCAGGATAATTGTCGGTAAAACTTGCATTCATCGAAGTGCTTGCCGTACAACCGTTTTCATTGGTAACACTAACCGAATAATAACCGCCAGGATTAGCAACGTCGATGAAAGGATTTGTAGAACCGTTGTTCCATGAATACGACGTGTACGTAGTATTAAGGTGCAAGCGACGTGATTCCAGTCCGCAGAACACAGTATCGTTGCCGAAGAACGGCTCAACTATATTATGCTTTACTGCATATACCTCATCGCTGATTGTACAACCGTTAATATCGGTAACAGTCACCGAGAACACCTCGGAGTAATTTACATCAATTGTTGCAGTTGTCTCGCCAGTACTCCACTGATACGATTCGAAACTATTCACTGGAGCCAATGTCACATAATCGTCGCAATAATCGAGAACATCCGGTAATCCTATTGGAGCCACCCTTATAATGTGGACATTGACGGTATCAGCTCCGCTACAACCATATTCGTTAGTTACACGCAACCAATATGAACCGCTCTCTGTAACGACAACATTCTCATCGGTTTCGGTAGTACTCCACAGAAAACTGCAATTCTGATACGACAGTTGAGAGCGAATAATTACTTTTCCATCAGTACAATAAGTAGTATCGGGCCCCAGATCGACATCTGGAGTTTCCCTTTCTTCAATATTTATCGAATCAATAGCCTTACAAGTATTTGCATCGGTAGCTTCTACCTGCAAAACTCCCTCGGTTTTTACCCAAACAGAACGGCCCTCTGCCCCATTGCTCCACGAATAAGCAACATAGCCGTCGGGGGCAGTAACCATGACGCTATCACCTTCGCAATAAACCATATCTCCACCCAGTTCTATCGAGGGAGCAGGATACTTGTGAGTAGTGATGGTATCATAATAATAGCATATTCCATTGTAAGCACGCACCCAGAAAGTATATTCCAACGGAGTTGAAAATGTAGGAGTACTCATTCCGTTTGACCAATAATACGATATAAATCCTGTTGCATTGATTGTCAACGCCTCACCGGGACAGAAATAATAATCGGTCTCGGGAAGCACATCAAGATTTGGATACTTTGTAATGGAAATGGAAGCAGATGCCGAACACGAATTTAGAGCTGTTACTACAACCGAATACGTTCCAGCGTCGTGCACACGTATTGAACTTTCTGTAGCGCCAGTATTCCACTCATACGATGCCATACCTTCATCGATGCTAAGCGTAACAGTATCAAACGGACATAGAGTCGACACAGCAGGCAAAGATATTGCAGGCGGCTGTGGAGCACTCAATGTAAACGAATTGGTTATATAGCAATGATTATTATCTACTACCGTAAGAGTATATGAACCTGCGGCTACACCACTGAGCGATTCGGCATGGGAACCATTCGACCAGTAATACAAATATGGAGCTTCGCCTCCCACGATCTCAACATTTAACCCCATATTGCTGGCATCGCAATTTGTGCTAAGCTCGCTGACTATTCCGAAAGTCATGTACCTCTCGAACTTGATAAGCAATGCATCTTGCAAACCGTTTGATGTTTCTGTGTCGGAACCAAATGTTATCGACGAAGAGAATGAGCCTCCCGCCACAACATTGTTGGCATAATCGAGAGCAAGTGCATTCAACGAATTCTGCGACGATTGGTTTCCATATATATGCATGTTTACAGCATCGTCCGAACCATATCTCACTATAAAATAGTCGCTTCCGCTTCCCGACGAAGTCACAGGCCCCTCACCAAAATCGACAGAGCCCGTAAAATTACCAGCATAATATACATTACCATATGTATCGCACAAAATATCATTTAGCACAACATTGCCACTTCCAGTAAAAGTCACTGTTCCTGCATCAACACCAGATGTCGAATACTTAGCCACAATAGGATTTCCTGTTTCCTGCTTATATGCCATATAAATGGTACCGGCAGAACTTACAGCCAGCGACCTTACGCTATCGTTTCCTGTAGTACCAAGCTGTACAGCCCATTGGGCAGAACCCGACGAATTCAATTTAGCCAAGTAAACATCCCTATCGTTTGTTGCCTGCAAACTATTTCCTCCGAAAGCCAATGTCCCCTTGAACTCTCCAGCAATATAAACATTGTTTGATGCATCGCAAGCAATACGCCGCCCATAGTCTTGCAATGAGGATGCGTATGTCATTGACCACAAAACATCTCCAGATGCATCGAACTTCACGAGAAAAGAATCGTCGCTTCCCCTACCATTCTGAAAGAATGAAGTGGGGCCAATCTGAAACATAGTATTGAAGAAACCCGTTACTATTACATTATTAGAGGCATCTACGGCGACATCAAGGGCATTATCGTCCAGATAAGACCCCAATGTCCTCACATATTGAAAATCGCCATCGGTATTGAGTTTCAAAAGAAAACCATCTTTGGAGCCACGCGACGGGAAAACATTACCATCAAAAGAAGTATTATCGTTTGACAAACCGACTACATACACATTAGCATTGGCATCCAAAGCTATTGCACTAGCTTGTTCCACAGCCGAACTACCACCGCTCTTCAACCAAACAACGGTGCCATCCGGCGTCATTTTCATAACATAAAAATCGGTAGAGCCTGCCGAGGTTATCGTTTGTCCGTCAACAGAAAGTGTTCCTGCAAATGTACCAGTAACATAGATATTGGCATCA
>CADARW010000147.1 GCA_902790405.1 uncultured Bacteroidia bacterium | reverse complement strand
AAAAAAGGCACCTAAAGTGCCTTATCATTGTTAATTGTCCATTGTCAATTATCCATTATTAATTATCTCATTTATTTCATCCATTATCCTCTTTGCAAGCACATCTGCTTTTTCAAGGGTGCTGCTTTCGGAGTAGATACGGATGATAGGTTCGGTGTTCGATTTGCGCAGGTGTACCCATTCCTTGGTTTCGGGGAATTCGATCTTTACGCCGTCGATGGTCGAAACAGGATGGCTGGCGTATTTCTGCGCCATTGTTTTCAGTATGTTGTCAACGTTGATTTTTTCGTTGAGCTGGATCTTGTTCTTCGAAATTGAATATTCGGGGAAAGTGCGGCGCAACTCGCTGACTTTCATCTTCTTTTCTGCCATAAGCGAAAGGAACAATGCAATTCCTACTAGTGCATCGCGTCCGTAGTGGACTTCGGGGTAAATTACACCACCGTTGCCTTCTCCACCTATGACTGCGTTGGTTTCCTTCATCTTTGTAACTACGTTCACTTCGCCGACAGCTGCTGCATTGTACGCGCAGCCGTACTTTTCGGTAACGTCGCGCAAAGCTCGTGTCGATGACATGTTTGAAACCGTGTTGCCTGGAGTCTTCGACAAAATGTAGTCGGCAACCGAAACCAGTGTGTATTCCTCTCCGAACATCTGTCCGTCTTCGCAGATTATTGCAAGTCGGTCAACGTCGGGGTCAACCACAAAGCCGACGTGTGCGTTCTGCTTCGGCATTTCCGATGCAATCTGCGTAAGGTTTTCGGGAATAGGTTCTGGAGTGTGGGCAAAATGTCCGTTTGCCTCGCAGTTGAGCTCAACTATGTTGTTTACTCCGAGTTTTTTCAGCAGTTTTGGCAGTACGATTCCGCCTACCGAGTTCACGCAGTCGATTACTACCTTGAAGTTGGCAGCCTTGATAGCATCGAGGTTCAGGACTTTCATCTTCAGAACCATGTCGATGTGGCGGTCTTCGTAATTGGCAATCTTGGTTTCCTTGCCAAGATGGTCGATATCGTTGTATGTGAAGTCTTCCGATTCGGCAATTGCAAGCACGTCCTTGCCTTCCTTGTCGGTGAGGAATTCTCCGTGGCAATTGAGGAGCTTCAGCGCGTTCCACTGCTTGGGGTTGTGGCTTGCCGTGATGATGATTCCGCCGGCAGCCTTTTCCAGGATTACAGCCATCTCGGTGGTTGGTGTGGTAGCCATTCCGATGTTTATTACCTCGAATCCGAGCGAAACCAGTGTCGAAACCACAATATTTTCGACCATCTGTCCCGAAAGGCGAGCGTCGCGACCGACAACGATTTTGTTGTTATTGAGTCCCTGCTTGCGGTTCCAGATGCCATATGCGGTTGTAAACTTTACTATGTCGATGGGAGTGAGGTTTTCCGAAATTTGTCCGCCAATGGTTCCGCGGATACCCGATATTGATTTAATCAGTGTCATGTTTTGCTATAATTTGATATTTATGCACAAAGGTAATGAAGAAATGTTCGTTGGAAGTGGTAAAAAATAGAGGCTAGGATATTTTTATCAACAAGATATGTGAAAAGAGAACTGGTAAAATTTTGTAGCGTAATGTAGTATAGTTATATTTGCAGACTGATTACGAAGCGTTATACATTTTGTATATTGGCGTCACGCTTTGTTTGTAAATTGTCCGTTTGGCGCTGGCGGGCATATATGGTTGCGCACGACACACATGAGTGATAGTTATATGAGGAAATTATTTGTTCTAATCTCCTTTGTATCAATAGCAGTAGGAGCATTATCCCAGACCGACACAACCGCAATATTCCATAAGGCGGATTCGCTTAATACCCTTGGCAACACCTTTTATGACGCAAGGAAATACAACGAAGCATTTGATTTATACAGCCAAGCTGCTGAAATGACCAAAGATATTGAAAAAGGAAACAATCTTCATTATGCAAAAACATTGTACAATATCGGTTGGGTATATTCTGATGTTGGAAATTACGAGAAAGCCCTTGAGTATTTCTTCCATCTAGAAGAAATTTCAAAGGTAATTTTTGGAGCAGAACACCCTAGATATGCAAAATCGCTGCATGGAATAGGTGTTACATATTTTTATATGGGCGACTACCAGAATTCTTTGAAGTATCAATTACAAGCATTGGAAATAAGAAAAGAAATCCTCGGAGAGGAACATCCCCAATATGCGGCATCATTGAATAATATTGGAAATGTATATAGATGTATGGGCGACAATCAGACTGCTTTGGAATATATAATACAGGCAATGGAAATCAGGAAAAAAGTTCTTGGCGAGGGACATCCCGATTATGCGGCATCATTGAATAATATTGGAGTATTGTACCAAGATATGGGCAACTACCAAAATTCCTTGAAATATTATTTTCAAGCGATGGAACTCGATAAGGAAAATTTGGGCGAGGAACATCCCGAATATGCAAAATCATTGAATAATATTGGAGTTGTGTACAAATATATGGGCGACTACCAGAATGCGTTGAAATACTTTCTGCAGGCATTGGAAATAAAAAAGAAGGTCCTCGGTGAAGAACATCTAGACTATGCGGGAACATTGAATAATATTGGAATTGTGTACGATGATATGGGCGACTACCAGAATGCTTTGAAATACTGTCTGCAAGCATTGGAAATTAAAAAGAAAGTCCTCGGAGAAGAACATCCAGACTATGCGGGAACATTGGATAATATTGGAACTTTGTACTTTAGTATTGGTGACTACCAGAATTCTTTGAGATATCAATTACAAGTATTGGAAATAAGAAAGAAAGTCTTCGGTGAAGAACATCCAGACTATGCGACATCATTGAATAATATTGGATCATTATATATTTATATGGGTGACTACCAGAAAGCTTTGAAATGTCACTTGCAAGCATTGGAAATAAGAAAGAAAGTCCTCGGAGAAGAACATCCAGACTATGCGAAATCATTGAATAATATTGGATCAGTATATCATTTTATGGGCGACGACCAGAATGCTTTGAAATATTGTACCCAGGTCCTGGAAATTAGAAAAAAAGTCCTCGGCGAGGAGCATCCTGATTATGCGTCAATATTGAATAAAATCGGAACATTATATCATTATATGGGCGACTACCAGAATGCAATAGGGTTCAACAAAAAATCTACTGATATTTACAAAAACAACCTAATCAAAAACTTTTCGTTTATGACGGCGCACGAGCGCGAAGCATACTGGAATGTGAACAACGAAAATTTCTCTTGTAACATAAAATATATGTTCCACTCTCCCAACGATACCATTGCTACAAAAACATCCTACGATGCAGAGCTTATTACCAAAGGCCTGCTTCTTGCTTCGGAAATAAATATGACAAATATTATAATGGAGAGTGGCGATTCTACCTTGATTTCCGACTATGAGACGCTGAAAACTATGCACTTGCAGTTGGATAAGGACCTGGAAAAACCCATTTCTGAACGAATTTTCGACTGCGATTCGCTTAGTGAGGAAATCCGGAAGGTTGAGAGACGCGTTGTAGAGAAGAGCAAGGAGTTCGGCGATATAACCAATTTCATAAAGATCGACTGGAAGGAAGTTCAAAATTCACTCAAGCCAAACGATGTCGCAATAGAATTTTCCAACTTTACTGAAAACGATACGACAAAATATGTTGCACTTGTGCTTACAAAAGATATGGAAGCGCCTGTATGCGTTCCTCTTTTCAATCAGTTTGAAATGCAGAAGTTGCAGCGGGGTATAGTTCCTGTAAAAACAGAAACATCAGCCGAAGATGAGAACCGTGGTGCAGCCACAGTAGTGGCAAAACGACAGGGCATCTACGAATCTACAGGCCTTTACGACCTGCTTTGGAAACCACTGGAGAAATATTTCCCCGAAAATCCTCGCATCTACTTTGCCCCGTCGGGAATGTTGCACCAGATTGCCGTTGAGTATGCACCAATCGACAAGGAAAAGACCATTTCGGACAAGTACGAAATCTATCGTATGTCATCGACACGCTTCCTGGCAATGGAATATATGCCGAAACCAATGAAAAATTCTGTGCTCTACGGTGGCATCTACTACGACAGCGACACAACTACAATGAAACAGGAAAGCGACAGGTACTCAACGCGCAGTGCGACTGCACCAACAGTCAGCATAAGCCGTAGCGGAGAACGTGGAAGCCTCAGCTATCTGCCTGGCACAAAAACAGAGGTCGAAAACATTGCCGGCAAGATGAAGAAAAAGAAAATTTCCACAACACTTTTCGAAGGCGCACAGGCAAACGAGGAATCGTTCAAGGCACTATCCGGCAAAGAAATCTCTACTCTGCACGTTGCAACGCACGGATTTTTCCTGCCTTCCGACGAAACGATGTCGGGAGACCAGTCGCTTGTACAATCTGGTCTTTTGCTGTCGGGAGCAAACCTTGCTTGGCAAAATATGCCAGTCCCCGAAGGTGTCGAGGACGGCATTCTTACCGCCAAGGAAATAAGCTTCATGGACTTGCGCAAGACCGATCTGGTGGTTCTTTCGGCTTGCCAGACTGCCCTTGGAGAAATTACCGGCGAAGGCGTTTTCGGCTTGCAGCGTGGCTTCAAAAAAGCAGGCGCACGTACCATCATTATGAGCCTCTGGCCAGTTGACGACAATGCGACTTTGTTGATGATGACCGAATTCTATACCAATCTCACAAAAGGAATGTCGAAACGCGAAGCCTTCCTTGCTGCACAAAACAAAGTAAAGACAACCGCTGGGTTCGAGAATCCGAGGTATTGGGCTGCGTTTATTATGCTGGATGGAAACGAAAAATGATTTACGAGTTTAGATTTTCGATTTGGCTATGCCGTCATCTCGGAAGCCAGAGCGCACACGCGATACAGAATGGGGAGCGTTGTAGCGATCGGCTGTCCGTGATCTCCTAAAGGGATTTACTTTATTGGGCAAAAAGCCTAACATCCATTTGTACAGACGCAAAACCTTGCGTCTCAATATGAAATTAGAAACCTATAAACGACAAAAACGACATCGATTTACGATTTGCAAATAGGAAGAAATTAACATTGTTTTTGTAACTTGTTGTAATACAATAAATAAAAAATCTGCAAAATCGTTCAAAAAAATTTGTCGGTATTGAATTTATGTGTACTTTTGCAGTCCAAAATTTTAGGAAACATAAATTAAAAATTAAAAAGATAACGAAATGATTATTGTACCTGTAAAAGAAGGCGAAAACATCGATAGAGCCTTGAAGAAATTCAAAGAAGCTCCATGCAATTTACGTACAGAAATTGCAGAGCATGCAGGAAAATAATTAAAAATATTTTTGTTTTCATTTTTATTTCTTAAATTTGCTTCTCCATAGGAGATGTCAAATGGAAATAAAAATGTTCACGGAATATTTGAGGCTCGAACGTAGAAGTTCGGAGCACACTGTAAAATCTTACGAAACTGATTTAGTTCAGTTTCGTGATTTTATTTGTGGTAACTCAAATAGTATTCCAGTCTGTGAGTATTTTACCGACAAGAACGTCAGAATGTGGATGATGAACCTCAAGGAAAGCGGAATATCATCACGAAGCATCAACCGGAAGCTGTCGAGCCTGAAGGCTTTTGCCAATTATCTGAAGAAAGTAGGCAAGATGGACAGAAATCCTATGGCAAAAATTTCAAGTCAGAAGACAAGCAAGCGTCTGCCCGAGTTCGTCGCCGAAAACGACATGGACAAGATGACCACCGCTGATTTTTACCCCGAAGGTTTCGCTGGCAAGCGCGACGAGTTTATGGTGGAACTTTTCTACGCCACGGGTATGCGGCTGTCGGAACTTATCAATCTCAAGCATATCGACTTTATGCCCGCCGAACGTCAGGTGAAAGTTTTCGGAAAAAGAAGCAAGGAAAGAATCTGCCCGTTGAACGACTATATTATTAATAGGTATAACGAATATGTGGAGCAGAAAAAGCAGCAGGGCTTCGATGTTAGCTCCCAGGCTTGGCTTCTTGTTACCGACAATGGCGAAAAGTTGTACAGCAAGTTCGTCTATCGCAAGATTACGCATTATCTCGGCGAAGTCACTAGCATCGACAAGAAAAGTCCACACGTTCTGCGACACACATTTGCCACACAGATGCTCAACAATGGGGCAGACCTCAATTCGATAAAGGAGTTGCTCGGACACGCAAGCCTGTCGGCGACGCAGGTATATACGCACAATACATTCGAAAAATTAAAAACAGTTTATAAACAAGCTCATCCAAGAGCATAAAAAATGAAAGGGAAAAGATATGAACGTAAAAGTACAGTCGGTTCAGTTCGACGCTGACCAAAAATTATTGGATTATGTTGATAAGAAAGTTGGTAAATTGTCGCAGATGGCTGACAATATTTTGAGTGCAGAAGTGATTTTACGCCTCGATAAGTCGGAAACTAACGAAAATAAGATAGCAGAAGTTAGTCTTGACGTACCAAAATTGACCGGTTTGTTCGCAAAACGTCAGTGCAAGACTTTTGAGGAAGCTGTTGATTTATCGGTAGATGCGTTGAAAAAGCAGCTAGTAAAGGCAAAAGAAAAACAACGTGATTAAAAAATATAAAAAAAATTTTGCCAGTAAAAAATAATCATCTATATTTGCAGTCCCTTTCGAGGGAGTAAAAACGATCTTTAAAAGTGTTGATGATTATTTTTTAGCCGATGTAGCTCAGCTGGTAGAGCAGCTGATTTGTAATCAGCCGGTCGGCGGTTCGAATCCGTTCATCGGCTCAAAAAATGGTCTGGGGAGATACCAAAGTGGCCA
>CADARW010000146.1 GCA_902790405.1 uncultured Bacteroidia bacterium | reverse complement strand
AGGAATATAACTACGATAATTCCTATTATTGTCGATTGATTATAAGGGTCGGGGTCCAATTTAGTTGAATGTTAAGAGTTGAAAGTTAAAAGTTAACAGTTGAAAGATGAAAACAACCAGAAACATAGAAACGGCGCAGCCATAGAAACTTAGAAACTATTATTAGAATGGTAAATCGTCTTCGGGTTCTGCTGCCGGCTGGAATGCAGCTGGCTCTGCTACGGCTTGTGGCTGTGCCGGCTGTTCGCCAAATGGCTGGGCAGGTGCAGGTTGTGGCATTGGTGCTACTGGCTGACCGTCGCGTGCCGACTTGGGTTCCATCATACGGATTGTGTCGGCTAGGATTTCGGTGGTGTAGTGCGTTGCATTGTCCTGTCCCTGCCAGCTGCGGGTCTGCAGACGGCCTTCTACGTAAACAAGCATACCCTTGTCGAGGTAGGTTTCGCAGAACTTTGCAAGGTTGCGCCATGCAACTATATTGTGCCATTCGGTATTTTCACGCCTTTCACCTTCCTTTGTACGATAAGGTTCTGTGGTCGCCATACGGAATGTTGCCACTGGTGTCTCTTCTTTTACATAACGAATTTCAGGCTTTACTCCAAGCCTTCCAATCAACATTACTTTGTTCAGGTACATATCGAAAATTTTTTCTGCAAAGATAAATATTTTTTACGATTTTGAACCATTTAGAACTATTGACTTTTGAACTATCGTAAAATATTGCGAAGCTCCAATTATTGAACCTTGATTTTTTTGCTCTAGGTTGACGTTAAACAGAAATTATTACCTCGCCGTTCCGTATCGCGTGCTATGGCTAGCTTCCGCGATGACTGTGTGGGTGGGGTCTGTAGCAACAATTACCGCAATGTTGTTTGCCCCCACCGCCCTATGTAGGGGCAAAAACCCTGCGGTAATGTTGCACATCTTTTTGAATTTTGTCCGCATAATATTTATGGTATAATTTATGCATTCCACCAATCAAAATATTTTACCTAACTTTGCGTTTTAACAGAAAAAACATCGCGTAATGAAAAAGATAGTAGCCATAATCATTTTAGCCATCATCGGCTTTTCGGCATTTGCACAGACAACCGACGACAAGTACAAGAAAATGTGGAAGGAAGTTTCCGACGCTCAGTACAAGGATTTGCCAAAGACGGCACTCGAAAAGGTTGAGAAAATCATGGACATGGCAGTTGCCGACAAGGACGACTACCAGCAGATAAAAGCCATAACTTACAAGATGAAATTTCTCGTCGAGGCTTCGCAGGACGGCAGCCTGAAATCTGTCGATTTCCTCGAGGAACAGGCCGAAAAGTTGTCGGGAACAGGCAAGCACCTCTGCAATTTCCTGCTCGGTGCATCGTACCAGAACTACTACTCGCGCAACCGCTACCAGATTGATTCGCGTTCGGCAGTGAGCGACTCGGCCGACAAGAAAGGTTCGCGCCTCGAGTTCTACGACAAGAACGAGTTTATGAAGATTATCATCGGCAAGTACAAACTCGCGCTCAACCCCGAACTCAAGAATATCGCAGCCAACGACTACAAGGAATTCTTCAGCGACAACTGCACCGACAACGATTTCTATCCTACGCTATACGACGAACTCGCATACAGCATTACCGAACAGCTCGCAAAGCTCTATCGTTACACACGTTCCAACCTCGACGACAGTTTCTTCTGCTCTGCCGACGATTTCACCAAGATGGAAATTCCCGACAGCGACGAGAATACCGAGATGGCGAGCCTCTACTTCATGCAGCAGATTATGAAGCAGAACCCGCCAAGCAGCAGCGCGTATGCTTTCACCGACTTCCAACGCATCAAATACATCGCCGGCAAGCAGGGCGGAAAGAACGACATTGTAATGAATCTCTACACCGATGCCGCAAAGAAATACAAGGGCAACGAAACAGTGATTTTCATCAACACCGAGATTGCCGAACAATTGTCGGAAAACTCGTCTGCCGACCGTGTTGAAGCTGTGAATCTGCTCCGCTCGACCATCGAGGAATACAGGGACAGCAAGTACATAAGCTATTGCTCTAACCTGCTTTCGAGACTGACTTTCCCGTCGATACACATTTCGTCCGACAAGGTCACTTACCCCAACGAGAACATTCCGCTCCACATCGAGTACGGCAATACCAAGACCGCCAAAATCAAGGTCGTAAAGGTGTCGGACAATGCTTCCACTTACGATAACTTCAGTACTAGTTCGGGCAATATCAACAAATACTACGATAACAAGGCCCTTGCCGAAGGCACAATAACCCTTCCCGATGCCCACGATTATTCAACCCATAGCACCTATTATATAGAAAAGGGCTTGCCGACTGGCTTCTACATCGTTTTTGCCGAAAGCGACAGCACCAGAGTCGAAAGTTTCACCCTGCTTACCGTCTCGCGCTTTGCACTGCTTCGCATCAACGACGGCAAATATATGGTCGTCGACCGCAATTCGGGCAAACCAATCGACAAGGTGAAGGTGAAAGTTACAAATCGCACCTATCAGAAGACCGAAACCATACTCACAACCGAAACCGGTTCCGACGGAATTTTCAGTTTCGACCCAGCGAAATGCAACTACAGCACCTCGATTTCCCTCAAAAAGGATAACGACGACATGTGCTTCTCGGCTTACGAATACTATCACGAGGCTTCGAAGGAATACGAACGCTCGTCAATCAAGATTCTCACCGACAGGGCAATTTACCGTCCAGGACAGAGCGTTTACTTCAAGCTTATCGAATACAGCGGAATGAACAACAATTTCAACGTTGTAGCCGACGACAGCGTCCGTGTGACTTTCTCGGATGTAAACTACCAGGAAGTAGGAGAGGTCGTGCTCAAGACCAACCAGTACGGAAGCGCACACGGCGAATTCAAGATTCCCGAAAATGTCCTTACTGGCAATTTCCACATCGAGGCACGTGGCGGAAACTATTCGTCGGGGTCGGAGAGCGTCCGCGTCGAGGAATACAAGCGTCCGACCTTCGAGATGGAAATGGACTACATCACCGATGAGGTTTCGTTTGGCGACTCGGTAAGCATCAAGGGACGGGCAAAGAGCTATTCGGGCGTTCCCGTGAGCGATGCCGATGTGAACTTTACCGTCAACTGCTCGTCGTATTCGCGTTTCTGGTGGCGTTCCGACAATAGCGAAAAGAAACTTCTCGCCAGCGGTACCGTCAAGACCGACGGGAACGGCGAGTTTACAATAAGTTTCGTGGCTAAGCAATGCTTCAGCGATGTAAACCGCTACAAGATTGATGCGGTTGTATCCGACCTCAACGGCGAATCGCACACCGTGGAAAGGACTTTCAGCATTTCGCGCCAGTCGCTCTGGATTTCGAACAGCATTTCGGATGTGGAGGAACTTGCTGACTTCAAAGAATTTAAGATTTACAGCGAAAACATTTCGGGCAGCCACATCGATGCAACAGTCGAGTACGAAATCTTCAAGCTCGAGGAGCCGTCGCACGCAACCGTGGCAAGGCTCAAGACCGCCGATATGCAGATGTACAGCCGCGAGGAGTGGGAAAAACTTTGTCCCGCACTCGGCTACGGCGACGAGAATACGCTCAATAACCGAAAGATAGTGTCGTCGATAATGAAGGGTTCGGTAAATACAGCCGACACCACGCCAATCGCCATCGGCAAGAAAGTGAAATTCACGACAGGTTCGTACCGCATAATTATGAAAGCCAAGGATAAGGACGGCAACGAAATCACCGACACCGCCAACTTCCGCATCGCCGACAAGTCGTCGGACAAGATGCCTTACCCGATGCCGTCGTACTTTGCGTTGTCTAAGTCATCGGCAAAGGTGGGCGACAAGGTACAGGTGAAGTTCGGCTCGTCGTTCAGCGATGTTACCGTGTTCTACACCATACAGATTGGCAAGCGCGACCTCGAAATTAAGAGCATGAAGCTCAGCAACGAAATCAAGAGCATCGAAATACCGATTACCGAGGAATGCTACGGCGATGTGTTTGTCACCACAATCTTTGTGCGCCACGGACGAGCATTCGAGGACAGCAAGACAATAACTGTTTCGCGCATCAACAAGCAACTGGACATCAAGCTTGTAACCTTCCGCGACAAGACCTTGCCCGGAAGCGAGGAATCGTGGCAGATGAAGATTTCGGACAAGTTCGGCAAGCCTGTCGAAGCCGAACTTGCAGCTACCGTCTATGATGCTTCGCTCGATTCGTACAAGCCGCACAGCTGGTATTTCTGGCCGTATTCGTCGAATTCGATAAAAAACAACTTCGACTACAAGGGCTTCGGAGGCTCAAGCAGCAACCGTCGCTTCTACACCTATCCGCCAAGCAGATATACCCCAACGCCATATCCAACGCCGTATTTCTTCAGTGCTCTCAATGTCTATTACACAGCTTACAAGCGCGAATATTCGTCGAGGCTCTACAAGGCCAATGCTGCAGGTGGTGCGGTAATTGTCGAGGAGGAAGCTATGATGGTAAACGACGTCGCACAGAGCGATGCAATGATGTACGATGAGGCTGTAGCGGAAGAGGAAATCTCCGAAGATGAAAGCTCAGCCTTCGACAATGCCGAGGTTCGCACCAACTTCAACGAAACGGCATATTTTGCATCTGACCTCAGCACCGACAAGGACGGCAATGTGTATATCAACTTCACAATGCCCGAAAGCCTCACGCGCTGGAATGTGTTCGGACTTGCCCACACCAAGGACATGAAAATCGATGATATAAGAGCCGAATTAGTCACCCAGAAGAAAGTTTCTGTTACGCCTAACCTGCCGCGTTTCTTGCGCGAAGGCGACGAAATTTACATTTCGGCTAAAATCGCCAACCTCACCGAAAGCCAAATCAACGGCAAGGCGAGAATCGAGTTCATCAGCACCGAAAATTCTGAGGATATTACCGCTAAATTCTTGAGCAACAATATAGTTTCGTTTACTGCCGATGCAAACCGCAACACTTCGGTGGTATGGAAAGTTTCGGTTCCGATGAGCATTGGCGCGGTGTCGGTTCGCATAGTTGCTGTTGGCGGCGGACATTCCGACGGTGAGGAAAAGGTTCTGCCGATACTCACCAACCGCATGATGGTCACCGAGACAATGCCTTTGCCTGTGCGTCGCGCTGAAACAACAAAGTTCTCGTTTGCCTCGATGAAGAACAACAAGTCGAAGTCGCTCGAAAACTACTCATATACGCTCGAATTTACACCGAATCCCGCATGGTACGCTGTGCTTGCACTGCCGTATATGATGGAATATCCCTACGAGTGCGCCGAACAGACTTTCTCGCGCATTTATTCCAACCTCATTGCGTCGCACGTTGCAAATTCCGACAAGAAGATTGAGGAAATGTTCAACAAGTGGAAGGGCGCAGATGCCGAAGCTCTGAAATCGAACCTGCAGCGCAACGAGGAACTGAAATCGGTACTTCTCGAAAATTCGCCATGGCTCCTCGATGCCAAGGACGAAGCCGAGGACAAGCAGAACATTGGCGTTCTGTTCGACCTTGCCCGCATAAAGTCCGAAAC
>CADARW010000145.1 GCA_902790405.1 uncultured Bacteroidia bacterium | reverse complement strand
AACTTTCGATTCTTGACCTTCAGCGTTTACAAGAGTGTTGATCGTGTCGCCTTCGGTGGGGCTAGTGATGATTTGTGTAGGAACGATAATCGGATTTGTATCCGTCTGGTTATCTTCCTGTGAAAAAACGTATCCTATGCCAATGGCTAGGAATAGGGTTGTGAATAGTAATTTTTTCATATCAAAAAATTGTTAATAATTAATATGTTATTGTTAATAATTAATATGTTATGCTTATATACAAAAATGCAAATATATAATTTTTTTATTTAATTCCATTATTGTTTTTATTTTTGCAAAAAAAATGATTTTATGAAGCGATTATTTTTAATGTTTACTTGGGTGTTTGTGTCGTTGTTCGGAATGGCGCAGACAGTTGATATGATCTCACTTGGTAATAATTATTCGGTTGAAGTAGAGAAACTTGCACCTGCAGGATTCCGCCTCAACTTGACGTTCGATACTTTGAAGGTTATGTCGGTTGGCGATTATCTGGCTGTTGATTTGAAATCGACAAGCCGTTACGGGGCAGTAGGCAATCCGTCGCTACCGGTTTTTCGCCGTCCGTTTGCAATACCTGAATGCGAAAGCGTAAAAGCGGTAGTAAAGTCATATTCGGTAACCGAATTCGACTTGTCGCAATACGGCGGCAAGAAGATTATGCCTCAGCAGCCTTCGCGACGCAAGGACGATACTAGCCAAAATATTGTTTGCAATAAGGACGTATACGAAACCGACGGCTTTGTCGGAAAGTCGGTGGCATGGTTCTCGCGCATAGGCTCTATGCGTGGAGTCGAGGTCGGCGAACTCAACGTCGCTCCAATGTCTTACAATCCGGTTACAAATATACTGCGCGTGTACAACGATATTGTTGTCGATGTCGTGTTCGAGTCGGCAGGAAACTATTTCGATGCCAGCACTTGTTCTCCATATTTTGCGCAGGCTTATTCTACCATGCTCAACCGCGACGTGCTCGATTCGTACTCCGACTTGTACCATACTCCGGTAAAAATGCTTGTCGTGGCTTACGAAGACTTCGAGACTGTCTTGCAGCCGTGGATCGAATGGAAAACCCAGAAGGGCTTTTACATCGATGTCGAATATGTAGGTTCGGATGTTACTCCCGATGACATAAAGAGAACTGTGTATGCAAGATATTCGGAAGGTCTTGATGCTGGTAATGCCCCGGTTTTCCTTGTGCTTGTCGGTGATGTCGACAGGGTTCCTGCAAGTGCTGTGGGCTCTTCGAGCGAGGAGCAGACCGATCTTTACTATGCTTCGGTCGATGGCGACTATTTGCCCGAAATGTACTGCAGCCGTATGTCGGCAGAAACTACCTCAGAATTGTCTACAATAATTGAAAAGACGCTGATGTACGAAAAATACACTATGTCGGACCCGTCGTATCTCGATAATGTTTTGCTTATTGCGGGCCATGACGACTACTGGAATCCTGCCATAGCACAGCCTACTATAAATTACGCTACAGAGAATTATTTTAATGCTGCGCATGGTTTCGGGAACGTGTATACGTATCTCGATTCGTACGACGGCTGCTATAGTCACCTCAGCCAAGGTGTGGGTTATGCCCATTATACTGCTCATGGCGGCGAAACTTGCTGGGCTGACCCTAACTTGTCGTGCGACGATGTGCCCAATCTCCTGAATGGCGACAAATATTTTCTCGGAATAGGTAACTGCTGCCTCAGCGGTAAGTTTGGATACAATGTGCCGTGCTTTGGCGAGGCTCTGATTCGCGAGTCGAAGGGCGGTGCCTTTGCATATATCGGTTCGTCGCCAGTGACTTATTGGTACGAAGATTATTACTGGGCATTAGGTGCTACGTCTGTGTTGTCCGAAACTCCAGACATGTCGCAGACGCAGACAGGTGTGTTCGACCTTATGTTCAACGACGATATATTCAATACGGTGTCGTCGATTATGTTTGGAGGTAACCTTGCTGTGACAAATGCCTACAACGAGGGATTTACCGGTACGTCTCCAAAGTATTACTGGGAAGCCTACAATGTGTTGGGCGACGGATCGATAATGCCTTATCTTTCTGTGCCTGCTGCCAACGTGGTTTCACACGATACTGCGCTCATAAACGGCGGCTCTTTTACAGTTGTGGCAGATCCGGGTTCTTACGTTGCACTTACCGATGGCATGACAATTCTCGGTACTGGCCTCGTTGGCGAAAATGGTATTGCAAATGTGCGTCTCGAAGCAACAGCTTCGTCCGACAGCGTATTGCTTGTCGTTACTCGCCAGCAGCGTATTCCGCACATCGAGAAGGTGAGGGTGACGTCGCCCGAAGGTGCATTTATTACTGTTGTCGGCTATTCGCCTTCGGTGGCACGTTACGATGTGTCTGCTCCAAACATTTTTACGTTCGAACTAAAGAATATCGGCCTTACTGCAACCGAAACGGCATTGCCTATGCGCTTGCGTTGCGCCGATAGCCGTGTCGAGATTGTTGATAGCGTGGCTTCGTGCCCTGCATTGCAGCCTGGAGCAACTGCCGAGGTTGCCGATGTGTTCTCGTTCAGTGTGTCCGACGAGGCTGTCGACGGATGCCAGTTGCAGTTTACTTTGGCTGTTTGTGATGCTGCTGCCAGTGCCGAATATGTGTCGAACTTTAGCGTCAGAATAACGAAGCCTGTACTTGTAGTTGCAAATTCATACGTAGTGGGAAATATGCTTCCAGGCGCGGCGGTCGATATTAATATTACGGCATCGAATAGGGGCGGAACGGCTTGCGAAAATGTGCATGTGGCTTTGCAGAGCCTTACAGGTTTACTTTCTGTCGAGGATAGCGAAGCCGATTATGGAGTACTCGACGCTGGCGGTTCTGCCGATGGATGGTTCGGCCTTTCGATTGCTTCAAATGCCAATTTCGGCGATGTTTTACCATTGAGGGTTGTGCTTACTACCGAGACTCTGGAATTTGCCGATACTATAAATCTTTTGGTTAATATTTGCGATATGCCAATTAGCGATTTACCTTTTACCGAGGACTTCCAGTCGCAGTCTATTCCCGATTGCTGGACACAGGTAAAACAGGGTGCATCGACGGCTGAATGGCGCGTTGTCGATACCGACGACCAAAGTCAGTACGCCAACGATGACGGCAACTATTACGCATATCTTTTTTCCTCCAACTACACTCCAATGTCCACAATGCTTGTTTCTCCCAAGTTCAACTTTACTCAGCCTCAGCGTACGGCATATCTGAAGTTTAGACATATCCAGAAGGTGTGGTATAACGACCAGGACAAATTGTCCATTTACTATAAGGTTTCCGATACGTCCGAATGGGTTTTGCTGCGTACTTTCGGGTCGTCATTGTCGGCATGGAGAGCCGAGCAGCTGGCTCTGCCAAATCTTTCCGAGAACTATCGTATAGGCTTCTCGGGCGAGGTTAGATGGGGCTACGGAATTGCTCTCGACGATGTTAGGGTTGAGTATGAAGAGTGCTCGGTTCCTGTTGTTTCTGCATCTCAAAACGAGTCAGGACAGTTAATTTTGTCATGGACTGGAAATGCAGAAAATTACACTTTGTATAAAAACGGAAATTTGGTTGCAGAGACAGTTTCCAATACCTATGATTTAGATTCTAACGAAGGTTGCTATGTAGTCGAAGCCCATTGTGGCAGCGATGTCGCAAGGTCGGCCGAATATTGTTTGGAAGGCATTGCCGATATTGAAGCAGATAGCTATAAGTTGTATCCTAATCCTGCTACCGATGAGGTCGGTGTAGATTGTCCGGGCAACTGTGCAGTTTCGATTTATAATTCTCTTGGAGGTATAGTATTGTCAACCAATGTAGAGTCTGGCAGTACGCGCATTTCGCTTGCCGATTTGCCTGCAGGCGTGTACGTGGTGCAGTTCGAAACCGTAGGCGGTAGCATTGTCCGTAAAAAGTTGATTCGCCAGTAGCGGTGCAATGCGTTGCGCCGCTATGCGTTGTGTGAAAAATTATCGTAATGTTATTTGCCTTCCTCGCATAAGGTCGTTAAAAGCCTTAATTGCCTTATGCTTTGGGCAAAAACGTGCAGCATGTTGTCTGTGGAGATCGCGGATAGCCGACGTTATAATGCTCCACGTTCCGTATCGCGTGTGCGCTCTGGCTTCTACGATGACGGTGTGAGAAGGCTGCCTGTTACTGTGTGAGCAACAATCCACCGTAATGTTATTTGTTCCCTCGCCTATGTCCGTTAAAAACCTTAATTGCGTTAAGCTTTGTGTAAAAATTTTCGTCTACTTCTATAGTGCATTTAATTTGTTAATATCTGAAATTCATATAATTTTAATTTGGCTTATAAAAAAGCTAATTTTCGTGTTCTCATTATGCCTATCTTTGCATTTCCGATTCATTTATGGGGCTGACCTGGTTTTGACAGCAAGGTAAATGATCGTGTAAGCATGCCGGGCAATGTAGGTTATCCCGTAAAACTGTCTTGCAGAACAATAATTGGCGCAGAAAATAACTATGCTTTCGCTGCGTAGTCGAAGATTAGTAGACTTTGCTTAATTCCGGCACAAGGTGTTGGAACGAAACATCGCTCGATTGGACGGTCTGGTTCCGTTTCGGCAAAGCGGTGGCAAAAAATACCGGACTGGCTGTTGCTATTCTCCTGTGCGACGGCGAGATTTTAGGAGATAAGGATGAGTTTGGGTGTCTGTCCCCGTGCTTCTCCCGACAATCAAAGACCGAATAAGCATGTAGAAAGCACCTTTGTTTCTTGTTTGGACCCGGGTTCGATTCCCGGCAGCTCCACAATGATAATTGGCAATTGATAATTGATAATTTGTTCGCAGCTGTCAGTGCCGACACAATTCGTTGCTTTTCACCTAGAAAACTTTTCAACTGTTAACAATCTTTAAAATCATTCTTAATTTCGTCTTTTTCGGCATGTGTTTTGCTGTATAAATCTTGCGATTCGTACAATAAATAAGTTTGATGTGAAAAAAATGTTTATTTTTATAGGTAAATAAAATTAAAGTTATTATTTTGCCTACAATAAATTAGAGAATACTATGTGCAGTAAAATGCTAACAATGAAAGATTTATATAATTCAATGCGCATCAAAGGAGGCGCACAACACAATATTTGTGGCGATATTCTGGGCAGGATTGCCAATGTTGCTTTTGTGAAAACTGATCTTATGTTGAATTTAATGGGTGTCGAGATATGAAAAAGCTTGTACTAATATTCGGGATTTTGCTTGCATTTTGCGTGTCGGCCATGGCGCAGGACCTGCATACAAACGGCAAGATGTGTAATGGAAGTACTTCTATTGCATGCGGTGAAACGATAGATTTCTACGACGATGGCGGTAGTGGAGGTAAGCATGGCAGATTAGGCGCCAACCTTTGTCATAGAATTACATCTCCGGAGGGAACTCGTATAAGGATAACTTTTACGAGTTTTGATGTCAGGGGTACAGGCTCCTACCTTCGTCTGCATAATGGCTCTACTACTGCGGCTACATATACAGCAATCACAGGTACGACAACTTTTACCTCAACGGGGAATGAAGTGATGGTCAATTTCTATTCGCCTTCAAGCTATTATAGTTATTATAAT
>CADARW010000144.1 GCA_902790405.1 uncultured Bacteroidia bacterium | reverse complement strand
ACTTTCGATGCGGCATCCATGATCGTCGGTAACAGTAACGACGTATTCGCCAGGAACAGCATTAATACTGTGAGTTGTTTCTCCATTTGGCCATAAGTACGAATATGGAGGTACGCCGCCCTGTACGTTTATCAAGGCCATGCCATCGTCGATATTACCGCATGATGCTGGAGATGTCATGGTGCTAGCAATCATCTGTGTTGGCTGCTCAATTATAAAGTGAGTATTTGCGTTACAACCTATTGCATCAACTACTGTAACAGTATATAAACCTGCACCAAGACCGTTGTATATGTAATTTTCGGAACCCCACATGTATTGGTAAGGAGGCAAACCGCCATGCATTACAAGTTCAGCCCTTCCATCATATGTGCCGAAACATCTATTGTGTGTAAGCATTACAGAATCGATTTCCAAACGAGGACTTACGGTAATAGTAAATGTTTCTGTATTGGAACGGCAACGATTAGCATCGGAAACATATATAGAATAGGTTGTTGTTGCATGCAGCGTAGTGGTAAAAGTCGGGGTATTTCCGACACTGGCGCCACTACTTATTGTCCAGTTATAAACATAAGGCAAAGTTCCACCCGAGGCCGATGCTTGTATTACCGATTGAGTACCCTCGCATATTGCGCTGTTGTTGTCGGTTGTCACGATTAGTGGTTCCGGCTGATTTACTATAAACTCACGAGAAAGCGAACAGCCATTTTCGTCGGCGACGGTAACGCGATATTCGCCAGCGGCAAGATTTCGACGCAATGACGGACCGCTTCCAATATCCGACCACAGATACGACAACTGTCCAGTTCCACCGTTTACACTTATGTTTATCTGACCATCAAACGAATTGTAGCATTTGAGGTCTGTCGAATGAGTAAACATATTATTAACCACCATCTCGTCCGGCTCTTCTATTTCGTAGGTGAGATCCACCTTACAATTGTTAGCATCGCTGACGGTAACATGATACTCTCCTACACAAAGATTCAGTATGGTATTCGACGGAGAACTCCATGAATACGAGTATGGCAGTGTACCGCCAGTAGCTGTTATGGTTGCCGAGCCCTGACAATCACGGAAGCATCTATTGTCAACCTTAGTAAAAGTTGCATTCAATCTTGACGGATATACTATATTAACCACAGTATCCTCCGACACACAACCATTTGCTTCGATATGCAGTGTTACGGGATGTGACGAACCATCTTCGGTAAGCCAATGAATAGCATACGGACCGGGACCTGATCCAGACTCTATTATAGCGCCATCGAAATCCCACACATAGTTGGCATTGTTACCCACATCACCCACCATAGTCATATTGCCAAGGTAATTTATTGTAGTATTTTCTCCATAGCAATTAATTGGAACATAAGTGAAAGTATTTGTAGGTTGCGGATAGAATTCCACGATTACATCGGAGGTAGCAAAGCAATTATCGTAGTCTCCTAAATAAGCTTCCGTCCATCTGAACTTATACAAACCATATGTATCAACTACAACATTGGTAGTTGGAGAATTGATTGCAGCTATTGCAGCATTTCCACCGACTGGTGAAGAAACAACCGACCATGTACCCTGGTTTCCTGTAGCTAGAGTTGCCGAGAGCATATAATGGTTAGTACATACACGAGCATCGGGACCTGCATTTGGAATAGGTCTGATACAACAACCTGGGTCGTTGTAATCGCGTACAGTAACGATCAAAGTTGTATCGTAAGTACAACCAAAGTTATCTGTAGCGTAGAATGTATATTCATGTTCGCCTGGTTCTTCGGGTTGTGCTGTAGTATTAGGAACGACTTCCTGGAAAACAGCATCTCCTCCCCATGTCAAGGATGTAGAGGTAGTCGACACATCAAAATCCGTCTGGTAAGAAATAATGTTTTCGTCGGCAGGAACCATGTGGTCGGCAAAGTGCAACTCTACAGAGAACACTGTACCATCATCGGAACCTAAGTGGTCGCGGATATTGATGCACCATTCGCCATTTACAGGGCATCCCACAAGGCTTGTCCAGTTGCCCAGCGGACGATAGTCTCCACCAGGAATATATTCGTGGCTTGAATATGAGTGTCCGCTATTATCGGTAAACGAATATGTCGGTGCATTTGCTGCCGTTGCCTCTATTGTCTGTGCTGCATTATGAGTCCAGCAATAATGGTAAGGAACGCCCTGTACGCAGGCCTCATTATCATAGTCAACCGGCTCGCCCATAAATTCCCACGAGCAGTTACTACTGTTATAACCATTGAACAAATCCATTCTGTTACCCGAAGGACAAGTTATCCACACCTCAAGGTCGCCGATATAGGAGTGTTCCATATCGACACATATCGACTCGATATCGTTTACACTTTGAATAGTCTGACCAGGAGCAAATGCAGAGTGATTGAAACACATGGTCTGCGTATAGTTTGTAACATCCTGGAAGCAATGTTCCTCAATAAGGACTTCGGGGATTTCCATTACCCAAACATCAGGACGCTGTACGTGTCCGTCGAGAAGAGCTGCTTCGCCAGGACAAATAGATGGTGTTGCTGTTGTGCCAGAGAATGTAGGAGGCAATGATATAGCAACAAGGAAAGTATCGGGGTAATTGTATGTACACCCGTTCATATCGGTTGCCCACAGATTAATATAATATGCTCCAGGTTCGACGTCGGCATTGAATTCGTTTTCGCCTTCGCCGCCGAACTCATGTCTTCCTGTCTCATCAATCCAGCTCCATGTCCAAGTAAGGTTTTCGTCGGACTGATGGTACCCCATAGGAGCATCGTTGTTGGGGAATACACCGTGAGCAGCAATACCGACAGGACCATTGGAACAAGCTTCGTAACGACCTGTTTCCTCATTCCATCGAGCTGTAATATCAGGAACAATGGTAAAGTCCTGGCATTCCATACCACAACTTATCTGTATAGCGAAACCAGCATACTGGCCAGAGCCATCGGTATGCCATACAAAGGTTGCACAAGAAGACGTCAACGAGTATGATGCTGTGAACGTTGTTCCCGACGAAGGACTGCCTATACGGTTCGCTATTGCCGTTCCAGAAGAGTTACTTCCTTGATATATCGAAAGATAATCCCATGTAGTATTTTCGGTAGTCATCGAAACATCAATTTCCATTGGATATCCAGACGGAACACATACAGTAACGGTATAATCCTCGTAACTAGAATAGCTTCCGTTGGCACCACCGGAATCGTATAGTATGGCCGAGCAGCCTGTCATATTTACTGTCTGGTTACGATTCATTATGATTGTCTGCTGTGCGAAAGTTCCCGCAGCAAACAAACAGAACAATACAACAAAAAGGAGTCTTATATTATTCGTTTTCATGTTGCGTCCTCCTATATTCGTTAAAAAGCTTTGTCAAAGTCTCGCCCGAATAGAAAACCAGAAGTTTTCCCGTATTTCCAATAAGATATGCATTGGATGACTTTGGATCAATTTCGAAATCATACTCCATCACATTGAAAGTTTCGGGATTGTACGCAGCAACTTCCGACCCAGCCATCTTGGTTTCCTTATCCATATACCTCAGTTTCGGGAATGCAGACGTTTCGGGATTCCTAATTTCCTTTACAACGAAAGCATTTTCAACAAACCAATTCATGTATTCAATGTCAGCCGGATTGTTATTCTGAATTCTGAGCAAATCTTCTTCAGCATATTTTGCATACAGACGGCTGTCGATTGTAACGCTTTGAGAGTACACTCCCATCACCATGAGAATCAACGACAAAAGCAATATATTTTTTTTCATAAACATAACATTTCGTTTATATTCCTATGTACATAACGGAAAAACTTTCTTATGGTTGCCTTCTGCAAACAGAAAAATTTTCCACACTACGCATCATCGGGCAAAAATAAATATTTTATTCAAGACTGACAAGGGAATAAAATGATTTTTTAATTATTTTTTACAGTTCGTTTGTAGGAGGATAATCCCCCCTACAAAAACGTACTATCATCTTACTAAATTCACCACCCCTTGTTCCTTATGTAATATTCCAAATTCATCCTCATATTGGCAATACCACTGATATACACCATTTTCGAGTACCTTGTCACCCTTGCGCTTGCTACCCATGTCGGTGCCGTCCCACGACCCTTCCGAACAAGAATCACAACCAGCTTCCGGGAAATAGCTCGTTGTCTGGAACATCAATTCGCCCCAGCGGTCGTAAACCGACAAGAGGAAATTGTTTCTTGAAATACCCTTGCCGCAGACTCGGAAGCAATCGTTGATGCCATCACCATTAGGTGTAAACGATGTCGGAGCGTAGAATGTCATATCGCTGTAAACGTTTACCTTACGCGTAGTGGTATCGGTGCAGAAATACTCGTTCTCGGCAACAAGAGTTACCTCGTACTCGCCCACCTGAGGGTAAACGTGGCGTGGACTTTCGAACATAGAGCTGTCGTTGTCGCCAAAAAACCAGAAATATCTTACAGCGTCATTCAGGCACGGCAAAGCGCCGCATAACAGGACGCTTTCGCTT
Organism: uncultured Bacteroidia bacterium; assembly: GCA_902790405.1. GTDB lineage: Bacteria > Bacteroidota > Bacteroidia > Bacteroidales > ML635J-15 > Bact-19. Next base: position 1,089 of record CADARW010000144.1, on the reverse strand, counting down.
ACGAAAAACAAGCTTAACTAACAGGAGGTGACGATCCTTGCAGGAAACGGAAGCTCAAAGCAGCGGGATACGGGTTCGTGTAAGCGATCTGCTCTTTGCCCTTCAAAAGCGATGGATGGTCATTGTTGCGCTTTCCCTTTTGGGGCTTACCTTCGGACTGATTTTGTCTGCGATGACAGTGATACAGTCCTCCTATCAGACCTTCAATATTTCCGGCTCCTTTGCCGTCACGTCCAAAAACGTCAACGGGAAATACGTCGGCGGCTATGACGTGCCGAACATCAACGACTTCCATCTGGCCGAGGATATGGTGGATGCGGTTCGCTACGTGATTCGCAGCGATCATGTCCTGGGCGAAGTCATTAACCGGAACGAGCTGCTCGGTTACAGCATCCCGCAGCTGCGCAACGCCATCACCGTGACGCAGTACAACACCACGCAGATTCTGGAGATGAAGATTATATGGCGCAATGCGGAGGAGGGCGTCGCCCTCTGGAACTCCATTATTGAATGCGCCAGTGACATTCTTCCGGAGACCCTGCAGCTCGGTTCCCTCGCCGCGATCAATGAGCCGCAGGCCGAACAGATCGGCGTTGTCGGCGGCGGCAACAACAAAGTGGTGCTGCTCACGCTGCTGGGCTTTGCGGCCGGCGTCGGCTTCGCGGTCATCGAACTGCTGATGCACCCCACCCTCAACAACGTCCGCGACGTGGAGACCCTCTTCGGTCTGGAAACCATCGGCATCGTCCCGCGCGACCCCGAGTTTTACAAGCACAAGGGCTCTATCATGACGCAGGAGGATATCGGCAGCTCTGTCGCGGCACAGAATTTCTCCGCAGCGGCATATATTCTCCGCAATCGTCTTGGCACAAAGGAGGATCACCACTGCTTCTATGTGACCTCCGCCGTGCTGGGTGAGGGCAGAACGACGGTCGCCGCGAATCTGGCCATTCAGCTTTCGGACATGGAGCACCGTGTGCTGCTGATCGACTTTGATACCCGCAATCCCAGACTCGGCGCGACGAGAACGGCAACATCGTATTCAGCACCATCACCTACAATTACACCAAGGGCAATGAGGCTGACACA
>CADARW010000143.1:8949-14761 GCA_902790405.1 uncultured Bacteroidia bacterium | reverse complement strand
TATTGAGATTCATATTGCATCCCGGCATCCTTATGGATTGGTATCACTCCAATAGATGGATTAACGGTTTTGCAGACTTCATAAAGAGTAGCTACATCGGCATGACCGCTTGTATGGAACCCATCCTTCACGCCATCATATATGCGATTTTCAAATAGTTTGCGAATAGCAATGACATTTTCATTAGAATAGGTTTCGTTCTCTTTGGCATATCCATCCCACATTGAATATATAAGCCATGGCGATTCGTCATTAAACACTTGTATCATGTCCTTTGTTAGCCACAAACTATTCATCCGTATTGGCATTAAGAAGCCTTTGCCTTTAAGGTAATTGGTTATCTTTTCTATTCGATATGGTTTGGCGCCTTTCAATCTAAAGATGTTGTCAAATTTAAACAACGGGCTTTTTGTTCCGCTGTACTCTGAAAATATATCCAAGACTTTACTCTGGTAATCATCAGCAAGGAATATTCTTCCAGTTGTTTTGCATGCTTCATGAAACGAAGCCAAGCGGTCTATGTCGGTTGAGGAACATAGGGCAAATATGTATTTATGGACTTGAAGTGCCTTAATTGTGTTTTGTTTAATCTGGCTTTCCGTAACTACTTGCTCTTGCTTGCGACCAAGCATAGTCCCTTCTGTAATAAGCAAATCGACTTTTCCTATGAATTTCTCCAATGTCGGGAACAGTCCTTTGCCAAGGTATCCGTGGCGACGAAAATCCCCTGTATGAAGAATCTTTTTCCCCTCGCATTCAATAAGAAACATGTATGCGTCAAAAGCGGAATGGCTGACAAAATATGGCGTTACGAAAATGCTATTGTTTACAGAAATGCGCTCGCGTTCCTTGAATTGAATCATTCTTTCCGTAGCAGCTAACTCTTGACTATGGTCTTGATGAGCGTTCAATGCTTCATATTTGCATCGCATTACATCAATGGCTCCTGCGCCCATATATTGCTTGACATTATTGGGAATAAGATGGTGTAGTCCGACATGGTCGCCGTGGTAGTGTGAATAGAATATTGCATCAGCATCGGCGGTCATTTTTTCGACATCCTCTGCTTTTAGTTCTTCTTTCTTTGAACCTGGCAGATTGCAGCCAAAGTCGATAAAGATTTTGGCATTTCCAGTCGCTATTTCTGTGATACAACCGCCAATCTGATTGGCGCCGCGATGGATGGTGATTTTCATAGTTCAACTTCTTTCATGGAATAATTAATTCTACAATATTTTAGTCGAGCGGAGTCATTAATAAAATCAAGCAAGGATGGATTTATTAAAGGGTGTCTTGTATCAGAAAGTAAAACAGCATTTATATTTTGTATGTTTCCATTTCGATATGACTTATAGAAGTCACCAAAGTTTCTGTAGTTATTCATTATTGTGTTTTTACATTTAGCGTCATATTGATATTGAATTCTATGAGAAAGAATATCTTGGATGACATTTGTATAGAACATTAGTTCTGATATTATACCCAATATATCGTTGCCTGGTTTCTTTAGTTCAAAGATATATAGATCGTTATTTTTAATTGCCCATATATCTATAGCGCTTTTCCCTCCAGTTGTGTAGTGAGTGTCTCTACTGACTTTATCGTAGAAAATTCCTACAGGGAACTGATGGTTCATTACATCATAATTTTTATTATATTTCTCAACATATTTGCACTCAATCCAACCTTCGCTTCCTACAGTATGTTTTTCTGTTTTACTAGCACCGCCATTGGGGAAGTTGCATACAAGTATAGATGGTATTTGAGGTATTGGCTTTTTTGAAATAGCCCATTCATAAGTTTGAGTAAATTTTGAAAGGCGGTACACAAACCTATTGAAGTGAAGATTATTGTTGTTGCTTGGCAAATCATCCCAATCAATGGTAACAGTTTTTATTATATCGTCCAAATAAAACCTTAATACAATAGCCCAGCTTTCAAAAGCACTTTCATTGTCTTGCATATTGGCCTTTAATCCTTTATTAGAAAGGGTTATGACTAGATTTTTCTTTTGTTTTTCTAATTTGTAGGTATAGCCTTGTGGTAAGTCAGAAATTTTGGTTTTCTGTTTTAACAAATCTGTCAAGATTTTAAAGTCATCAGTTCTGTTTTTCATGTTTTATTTGTTTTTATAAGTTCTCTTATTTATGTTTTATTAGAAATTTGATAAGTTAATTTTCTCAACTTCATGTCTGTAGCACCATAATTTGCCATCTGCCCAGTGCTGAATATTTAATTCTTTGCCTTGTTGTTCTGCTATTGCTTTTAGTTGGGTTGCAACCGATTGCGAGACGAATATCACATACTCGTCACTTATCCATTCGCCATTGTCATTGCGAATCAGGTGCCACTGTCTGTTTTGTTCTTCGGTTTCCATTATGCATATTCAGGTTTTGGTACCTCTATGTTTACTTCTTCCGTTTCATCTCCACCTCCGAGAGTTGGAACAGCCAACCGTACTTCATCGTCTCTCATCGTATTGTCAATAAGAAGAGTTAACGGGTAAATAGCTTTGTTTTCGTTAATTATAGGGTAGCCATATTTGTCAAACTCGGTCATGTATGCGGAATCTATACCATAAACAATAATTTTTTTACTGTGTTTGTCAATCTCATGATTGATACGCGGGTCTTCTTCGGCATCGAAAGACTTCCCTTGCGTCAATTCCATCCCGTACATAAGAAAAGGTGCTGCGTCGCACGACCGTTCAAGTAGCATCATCGTTCTGGAATTGCATTCAGTGCATATTCACAGGAGTGTCGTGCGTGGAAGTCCCTTTCAAAATCGCGTACATGTTCTCGAAATGGAAGTCCATCTTTGAGACTGCGACCTTTTTCGTCATAGTCTGAATGGTTGAAATGGTATATTTCGCTAATTTCTTGTTCCATAGAATATATTTGTCGATTTGCAAATATAACTATTTCTTACAATTATCGAGATACTTTCTGAAGAAAAACGATGCATTTTTTTTGTAATATAAATTGCCATAACTATGTATTTATATTGAGATATGGCAACTTTTATTATTTTATAAGTTGCCATAAGTCGGTAATTATTGTTATTTATGGCAAGTTTTATTTTGTTATATTTTGCCATAACTGAATAAAATTTTCATTTGTGGATATTTTATAAATAATAATTATTACCTTTGCATCGTATTTCAAGAATGTCATCCGATGAAGAAAATAATTGCAAGAGATAAGGAAATCAGTCGGTTGGAAGAACTTTACAATTCGAAGCGACCGGAGTTTGTCATTGTTTACGGACGCAGACGCATTGGGAAAACCTTTCTTGTGAATCAGGTGTTCGAAAAGCGGTTTACTTTTTCGTTTGTAGGAGCGAAAAAGGAGTCGCAGAAAGTGCAGTTGAAGCGTTTCGCTGCACAGTTGCAACGATATGGAAGTTCAACCTTCACGCCTGCGCTCGAAAGTTGGGAAGATGCCTTTGACGAGTTGCGACGCTTAATCGAAAGTAAGCCGAAAAAGCAGCGAAAGGTCATATTTCTTGACGAAATGCCGTGGATTGACACTCCGCGAAGCCGTTTTTTGTCGGCATTGGAATATTTTTGGAATGCGTGGGCGGCGCAGCGTGATGACATTATGTTTATAGCCTGCGGTTCTGCCACTTCGTGGATGGTAAACCGCATTCTGCGGAACAGGGGCGGGCTGCACAACCGCTTTACAGCACAAATATATCTCCGTCCGTTCAATCTTAACGAGAGCGAGGAGTTTCTGCATTCCTCGGGCTGCAACTGGGACAGGTATACCATACTTCAGAGCTATATGACATTCGGTGGCGTGCCTTATTATTTGAGCCAGCTGAATTCAAAGGAAAGCCTTGCGCAGAACATCGACAGACTGTTTTTTGCCAAGAATGCGCCTATGAAACTCGAATTCGACGAACTTTTCAGCGCTTTGTTCCCCCATGCCGACAAATATGTGGATGTTATGAAGGCCTTGTCGCAGAAGCGCGGTGGGCTGATGAGGTCCGAAATTATTGAGAGCACTGGTATTTCGGGCGGCGGACTTTCGAAAATCCTCGACAACTTGGAACGCTGCGACTTCATAACCATTTATTCGCGCTATAAGAGTTCAGTCAGGAATTCTCTTTACCGTATATGCGACCCATATACTTTGTTTTATTTTAAGTTTGTACATTCTAGGAACCGAAAAGATGTCCATTTCTGGTCGAACAACCTGACTTCGCCGTCGGTGGTGGCTTGGCAGGGCTTCAGTTTCGAGACTATATGCATAGAACATCTTGACCAGATAAAGAGGAAGCTGGGAATTAGTGGTGTCGGCACAAATTCGTGTACTTGGCGCAAAGTTGGCACAAAGGACGAACAGGGGACGCAAATCGATCTTCTCATTGAGCGTGCCGACAGGGTAATCAATATCTGCGAGATGAAATTTTCCGATTCTGCATATAGTATCACCAAGGATTACGAAAATAAGCTGCGGACAAAACTTTCAGTTTTCCGAGAAGAAACACGTACTACAAAATCAATTCTGTTGACGATGGTAACAACCTACGGAATTACTATGGGTATTCATTCAGGAATTGTTAATAATGAAGTGTGTATGAATGATTTATTTGAAAAAGCATATTAAACTACATTGCTATTTTATTGTATTATAAGTTGCCATATCTATACTATTTTGTTGAGTTATGGCAACTTTTTGTTATTTATAAGTTGCCATAAGTGTATACTATTTATGAGTTGTGGCAACTTAAAACTATCGTTTTCAATTACGAATTTGGATTAAGATTAGATTTTATATATTTGCATTTTCAAACATTGTTACTGAAAACTTTATGGCTTTAGTTTCTTCTATAAATAACAAATCCTTGATTGGAATTGCTTGGCATATTGCTAGTTTTCTGCTGTTTGTAATGTCTATAAATCTCTCATCTTGTGCTCAGCAACCTAGGCAAGAATCTACACAAGAACCAATGCAAGAATTGACGCAGTCAACTGATATGGATACTCTACCCAAAATGGTCGGTATTGTTGATGGTTGCAAATCACGCAGGGATTACGAGGATTGGCTGTCTGATTACGGCATGGACTACAAGATTGTTACTTCTCCAGCCGAAGCCGATAGTTGCGCCCTGATACTTTTCTGCGGAGGTCCCGACTTGGGAATTGCTCCAGAGCGCGACAAGCTGGATTCGCTGGTTTACGAAGAATGCAAGAGCAAACAGATTCCGATTTTCGGTATATGCCGCGGGATGCAGATAGTTTGCTATTTTATGGGTGCTGAATTGATTGAAGATTTAGGCGAATTGAATGCAAAGCATCAAAAGACAGCGGATTGGAAAAGCCGATTTCATACTTTGATTTTGAGCAATGGCGAGCAGTGGCGTGTAAATTCTCGGCATCATCAGGCGGTAAAGGATGTTCCGTTTGAATGTTCGCTTACTGGAAAATCGCCCGAAGGCATCTGGGAACTGCTTGTCGCTGCCGATAGCAGTATGATGCTTGTGCAATGCCATCCCGAAAGGTCGGAAATGCGTGGGACTGAGGTTGAGCAGGCGAGTATCAATTACATTAAAAGCAAGCTGGAATAATTTGCCAATATTGATTTGGCAACTTATAGCATTGCGAAATAATTTTAATTTGTTGATTGTTAGATTTGTGACGCATTGCAAATCCAACGCGACAATGCAAAAAAATATGTAGGGATAGGTTTCAAACCTGTCCCTACATATTTTTTACCAATTCTTCTCCAGCGGTCGTTTTTGTGCCTGCTGTGCCTTCTGAACCTTGTCCTGGGTTTCTTTTTCCTTCTGGCTTAGCGATTCCAAGTAG
>CADARW010000143.1:0-8928 GCA_902790405.1 uncultured Bacteroidia bacterium | reverse complement strand
TCTTTTTCCTTCTGGCTTAGCGATTCCAAGTAGCGTTCCATTTCTTCGCGCGACATGTTCTGGTCGTTCTGTTGCTGCTGTTGCTGCTGGTCTTGCTTGTCCTGCTGGTCCTTGTTCTGGTCTTGGTTCTGCTGTTGCTGGTCCTTGTTTTGATCCTGATTCTGATTCTGTTGCTGGTTGTTGTCGCCGTTCTGCTGTTGATTTTGCTGCTGTTGCTGCATAATCTTGGTGGCTACTGCCATATTGTGGCGGCTGCGGTCGTGGGTGGGGTCGAGCTTCAGTGCGTTGCGGTACGACTCTACGCTTTCCTTGTACTTGTTGGCCTGCATATAGGTGTTGCCAAGGTTGTAGTATGCTTCGGCCTTCTGCTTGTCGGTTAGGTCGGTGCGAAGGTATTCGTTGTAGGCGTTAACCGACTTTTTCGAACTGGTCGTTGCGATAGTTGGCAGCGCCCGAATTACCATATACGCTGACCTCGGCGGGATTGGTTTTCAAAGCCTGGTCGTATTGGTCGGCGGCCTTGCCGAAGTTGCCTTCCTCGTATGCCTTGTTGCCCTTGCGGATGAGTGAACGCTCTTCCTGAGCAAAGGATGTGGATGCGGCTAATATAAGTACTGCGATTATTGCGATTGTCGTTTTCATTGGTTGACCTTTCTTTTAAATGTGAGACGCAAAATATTGCGTCTTTACATTGTGTCTGTATCTATATCTGTGACTTGTTTTCGTTTTCTTCTTTTTTGAACAACTTTATCTTGCTTAGAAGCGGATTTTTTCGTTCAAGCAAAAATACCTCGAGGACAAGCAGTATCAGTGCTGCAAATACAAAGTATTGGAACCTTTCGTCGTACTCGGAATATATCTGCTTGGTGGTTTCGCTCTGCTGCAACGAGTTGAGTTCATTTAGGATAGCGTCCGATGAACTTGAGCTGTTGGTCGCGCGGACATATATGCCACCGGTAATCTTTGCAATTTCGACAAGCGATTGTTCATCGAGTTTTGTCATCACGGTGTTGCCGTCGCGGTCCTTCATATAGCCGCTGCCGTTCTTGTTGGGAATCGGCACTCCGCTTGGCGAACCGAAACCTACTGTCATCACTATGATTCCCTGTTCTTTAAGCGACTTTGCAACCTCTATGGCGTCTTCCTCGTGGTTTTCGCCGTCGGTCATAAGGATGATGACCTTCGAGGCGTCGTCGCTGCTGGAGAACGAGCGTGCGGCGAGCGTCATTGCCTTGGCGATGTCGGTACCCTGCACCGAAATGTCGTTGGTGCTGGTAGATGACAGGTATAGCCTTGCCGAGCGTACATCGGTGGTAATTGGCATCTGCACGAAGGCATCACCGGCAAAGATTACCATTCCGAGCCTGTTGCCGTTGAGCTTGCCCAGAATCCTCTCGATGAACATCTTGGCGTTGCCCAGGCGGTTTGGCTTGACATCTTCGGCAAGCATCGAGTTCGAGACATCGAGTGCGGTAACAATCTCGACGCCCTTGAGCGTGACTTCGCTAAGCTTCGATCCGAACTGCGGGCGGGCAAGTCCGATGATTATGCAGGCTATTGCGAGGCAAACCATTATCAGCTTGGCGATTTTCCTGCCGAGGCTGGCTTCGGGAATTAGCAATCCCACAAGGTTGTCATCGCCTATCTTTTTCAGCCGTCTGCGCCTGATTATTTCGGTGACGGCAAAAATCACTGCCAATGCTGCGATTATCAGCATTAACCATAAATATTGTGGATTCTGAAACCTGAACATAGCCTAAAAAGTATTTTTTAATACCGTTAAACCTAAAATTTGTTCTATCAGCAGAAGTATGAACGCCCATACGAGTATCGGCATATATTCTTCGCGTGGCTTTGAGAACGACTTGACATCGAGCTGAGTCTTTTCCATCTTGTCGATTTCGGCATAGATGTTGCGCAGACTCTCGTTGTCGGTGGCTCGGAAATATTTGCCATCTGTCATCTCGGCAATCTGCGTGAGGCTTTCCTCGTCAATCTTTACATCAATGTCTTGATATACAGTTGTTCCGAATGCAGTCTTGAAAGGGTAGGGGGCTTTACCGTTCTTGCCGATGCCGATGGTATAGACGCGGATTCCGTACTCCTTGGCAAATTCGGCTGCCGTGGTTGGCGAAATGTTTCCCATGTTGTTTTCGCCGTCGGTAAGCAGGATGATGACCTTACTCACGGCCTTACTGTCGCGCAGACGGTTGACTGCGGTTGCAAGACCAAGTCCGATGGCGGTTCCGTCGTCGATAAGACCGCTCTTGATGCTTCCGAAAAGGTTGAGCAGCACGGCGTGGTCGATTGTAAGCGGGCACTGCGTGTAGCTTTCACCGGCAAACACCACCAGACCGATGTTGTCATCGGGACGCGACGAAACGAACTCCATACCGATGTTCTTTGCGGCTTCGATGCGGTTTGGACGGAAATCCTCAGCCAGCATACTGCCGCTTATATCTAGTGCTATGGCAATGTCGATGCCTTCGGTCTTCTGCTCCTCCCAGCTGTCGGTGCTTTGCGGACGGGCAATTACAACAATTATCAGTGCAACGCAAGCCAGACGCACGGCAAACAACACATGTCGCAAAATGTAACGCCACGGCGGACGCTTTCCGCTAAAAGCTTCGAGAGAACTAACATTCATCGAGGCTACCGATTTCTTTCGGCGCCACACATACCATGCTATCATCGGGATAAGCACGGTGAGGAACCATAAATATTCGGGGTTTGCAAATTCAATGTTACTCATAGCTATGCCTCTTTGTCGTCATTTTCTAATTTTTCAACCTTGTCAGCCTCAATTTCGGCCTGGACATTTATTGCCTTGGGGTCGTTAACAATGATTTCCTTGGTGTGTTCCACAAAGTCGAAGGCGTTGCGCAGCGAAAGGTCGTTGTCGCCTTGCAGGGGCTGGAACTTCGCGAACTTCACGCTGTCGGCAAGTTCGAGCATCTGGCGCAGACGCTGCTTGTCCTCGCTGTCGATTTGGATGGCTGCACCAAACATATCAAGGATTTCGGATGTTGTCATCTGCTCGGCGTCGATTCCGTAGCGGTCGGCAATGTAGGTTCTTATGGCGTCGGTCAATTGCACATGGTATTCCTTAACCTGACCGCGGCTCCAAATCTTCTCGTTGCGTATGCGTTCAAGTTCTTCGAGAGCGGTTTCGTGTGCTGGGCGTTTCGGCTTTACCTTTATCATCGGTATCGGCGACTTGCCGTGCTTCTTGCGGTAGATGACATAGAATATTATCGCACCGGCAACCAGCACAATGAGTATCAGCCACCAGAACTTCGAGAAGAATGCCTTCACATCATACCAGAATTCGTCCCAGTTGAAAGGCGTGTTGTAAAGTTCGTCGTTGATGTCCTCGATTTCGAACAGGGTGAACAGAATGTCGCCTTTTGCAACCTGCTGACCTTCCTGTACGAATACAGAATCGACACTTCCATATACATAGTGCGTTTCCATTATGTCCTTGTCAACTACGAACATACGGTGCGAATCGGCGTTTGCGATGGAATCAATCTGCTCTTGGTTCGTGAAGCCTGTCTGCATCACCTGCGAAGCGTACTGCTGTATCATCTGGCGCTTTATTTCCTCGCGGAGCATCTGCAGTGTGTCGGCGCTCATCGACTGCTTGATGGAGTCGGGGATGTACTGCTCGATTTCCTTGCTGAAGCCGTCCTTTCCAAACAGCACCGTACCTGCATTTTCGGCAAAAACTGTGTCGCGCGGGATGGTATCGATGAGGATGTATGGATTGACCTTCAGGTAAAGTTCCGAGGTTGTGAATTCGTTGGTGTCGGTGCCCGAAATGGTCATGAACCTTATCGGTGAGATAGCGTTGATGCCAGTGTCGAAGGAAGTTATGAGGTAGTCCTTTGTGTATTTGCCGTTTTCGACTTTTGCTTCCAAGTCCTTGATAAGGAATATCTTGTCGCAAATGGTGTCGGCAAACTGCTGTGCGGTCACCTGAGTTTGCGGTGGAATTTCCGCGCTAATCGATATTAGCGTCTGCTCGCCAACGATTATGCTGTCGTTCTGAAGTCTGGCCGAGAAACTGATGTTCTGTGCGGAAACCGAAAATCCGACAGCCAACAATAATAATATGGTAAAAACTGACTTTTTCACGGTTATCTGTTTTTAAATAGTGCAATGAGCGGTTTCACATAGTCGCCGTCGGTGCGGATTACAGCCTTATCGACCTTTGCCTTGGTGAGGATTAGGTCGGCGGCTTCGTTCTTTTCTTTCCACCACTTGCCGTATTCTTTGCGCGTAGAGGCCGAAGCTGTGTCTATCCAACGCATTTCGCCGCTTTCCATATCGCGGAAGTAGGCAAGGCCGACATTTGGCAGACTTTCTTCGAACGGGTCGTAAACCTTGAGTGCGGCAATGTCGTGCTTCGAAGCGGCAATCTTTAGCGATTCGTAGAAGTCGGGCGACATAAAGTCGGAAATTATGAATGCTGCGCTGCGCTTCTTGATGGCGTTGGTTAGGAACTTGAGCGCCTCGTTGATGTTTGTCTGTGAACTTTCGGGCTTGAAGTCGAGCAATTCGCGGATGATGCGCAGTATGTGTTTCTTGCCTTTCTGTGGTGGAATGAACTTTTCGACCTTGTCGGAAAAGAAGATTACGCCAATCTTGTCGTTGTTTTCGATTGCCGAGAACGACAGCACGGCGGCGATTTCGGCGATAAGGTCCTTTTTCTGCTTTGCGCGTGTGCCGAAGTCTTCCGAACCGCTCACATCTATGAGCAGCATCACGGTAAGTTCGCGCTCTTCCTCAAACACCTTGATGTACGGTTGGTTGAAGCGTGCGGTCACATGCCAGTCGATGTCCTTTATTGGGTCGCCGTACTGGTAGCCGCGCACTTCGCTGAAAGTCATACCCTTGCCCTTGAATGCCGAGTGGTATTCGCCTGCAAAGATATGGTTGGAGAGCATTCGGCTCTTTATTTCAATCTTGCGGACTTTCTTCAGTAGTTCCGATGAATCCATAATTTATTCCTTTACATTTTTATTGATGATGTTCCTTGCTTTGTGACGCTGCATGCAGCGTCTCTACTACGGAACATCAACCCTGTTGAGGATTTCGCTGATGATTTCCTCGGTCGAGATGTTTTCGGCTTCGGCTTCGTAGGTGAGTCCGATACGGTGGTTGAGGATGTCGTGGCAAACGGCGCGGACATCTTCGGGAATCACATAACCTCTGCGCTTGATGAAAGCGTATGCCTTTGCTGCCTTTGCAAGGTTTATTGATGCACGCGGCGAACCTCCGTAGGCAATCATATTCTTCAGTTTGTCGAGCTGGTAGCGCTCGGGGAAACGGGTTGCAAATACGATGTCGAGGATGTAGCGTTCAATCTTTTCATCCAGGTAAACATCGGCAACGACTTCGCGGGCCTTTACTATGTCTTCGGGCTTAAGCACGGGTTTGACTTCAATTTTCTGCTTTGCAAGGTTGTTGCGGATGACAAGTCTTTCCTCCTCGAATTCGGGGTAGTCGATTTTCACCTTCAGCATAAAACGGTCAACCTGAGCTTCGGGCAGAGGGTAGGTGCCTTCCTGCTCAATTGGGTTCTGTGTTGCCATTACGAGGAAAGGATTGTCCATCTTGTAGGTTTTGTCGCCGATGGTAACCTGACGTTCCTGCATTGCTTCGAGCAGAGCCGACTGAACCTTTGCCGGTGCACGGTTGATTTCGTCGGCAAGGATGAAGTTTGCGAAAACCGGACCTTTCTTCACGATGAAGTCCTCGTTCTTCTGGCTGTAAATCATAGTACCGATGAGGTCGGCAGGCAGAAGGTCGGGGGTGAATTGCACGCGCGAGAACTTTGCGTCGATGGCGGTTGCAAGCGTGTTGATTGCCAATGTCTTTGCCAAACCTGGAACACCTTCGAGGAGGATATGTCCGTCGGAAAGCAATCCGATGAGCAAACCTTCAACCAAGTGCTTCTGTCCCACGATGGTCTTCGACATCTCCATGTTTACGATGTCGATGAATGAACTTTCTCTCTGAACTCTTTCGTTCAATTCTCTTATGTCAATTTCCATAATCTGAAACTTTTATTCGTTATTACGATGACATCATCATAATTATGTCCTTCATTGTGCCTTTCGACAAAATGCCTAATACAACGCAAGCAACACCCAGTCCGAGTGCTACGCAGTTGAGTATGAGTGCCGGTAGATTTTGTTTCTTTTTGTCCATATTCCTTTTTTAGTTTTTGCAGATGCAAATTTATGTTATTATGCAATTATATAAAACTAAAATTGAATTAGATAAATGTTTAAATAGTGTTAAAAGGAAGATATGGGGATTTGATGATTTGATGTTGAGTCGTGGCGCGCCGCGACAGTACAATGTTGAAGATTTGAGAAATCCGCGCGTTGTGTTGAAAAATTCTCGTTGCGAAACAAAAAAAGTATTATCTTTGCAGTCTCAAAATTGGATGGCCTGATAGTTCAATGGATAGAATGGCGGTTTCCTAAACCGTAGATTCGGGTTCGATTCCCGGTCGGGCTACAGAAAACTCATCGAATTTTCGGTGAGTTTTTTGTTTTTACACGCTGAATTCGTAGTCGGGGTCGTACCATCCGGTGTCTTCTTTCAAGAGGTCGTACTCCTCGCCGGTTTCAAGGTTTGTGACATGGATAATGCCGGCCACTTCGTCGTAGTCGAACTTGTATTCTGAGTTTTTTGTGTTCTTGTTGTCCATTGTGCACTTATTTAGGTTGCAAAAATACGAAAAATAGGATTCCAAACTCTATCAAAATGACATTAATCTTGCTTGTAGCGGTTAAGTATAGCTAATCCTTTGGTAGTCAGGTGGTATTTTTGTTTAGGATGGTTGGGTCGGTCGGGATATAGCATTTTTACGAACTTCGCATTTATTGCTTCGTTCAAATAGGTTGCTTTGAAATTCTTCTTATCCTTAAGTCCCATCTCCTGCATAATTTGATTCGCTGTGAGTTTTTTATCGGATAGAGTGTCGATAAGTTTTGTTATATTTTCTGTTGTGTTAAGTGCTTCTTTTATAGTTTGTTGCTGGTTTTCTTGTGGGGTAACTTGTGGGGTGGCTTCGGGGGTTGGTTGTGGGGTTGTGGGGCTTATGTATCCTTCGGGCGGATTGATGAGCATATTGCGGTTTTTCAGTTCGTTTTTTTCGCCAAGCAGCAGGTTGCGGAAGAACATATTTATAAAGGTGTAGTTGTAGTCGATGCCTTTCTGTGCGTTTTTGTAGTTGGCGCGAACGAGTGCGTTGCGGAAGTACCATGAGTGGTCGGCAAACAGTTCGTTGTTTACTTCGAAGCCGATTGAGCGCAAATAAAGTATAGTGAATACGGCAGTCGTTCGGGTATTGCCTTCGCCGAATGGATGTATCTGCCAAAGTCCCGAAACGAACTTTGCAATATGTTCTACCATTTTGTCGGTGCTTAGCTTTGCGTAACTGAAGTTTCGTTCTTGTTCGATGTCGTAGTCGAGCGCCAGCCTAAGGTCCTGATAATACATGTAGTTGACGCTGTCGCCGTCAAGTACCCATTCATTTTTTGAGATGTTATAGTCGCGAATTTGTCCTGCAAACTTGTAAACTCCGCTGAACAGGTTGCGATGAACCGACAGAAATCCGTTAGTATTGAATGTCAATGCGTTGCTGTTCAGCAGCTTTGTTATATTGACAGAAACCTTGTCGGCTTCTTCGTTCCCGCGAGTTGTGTGAATACGTGCAGTCTTCGTTTCATAGTAGCTTTTTATGAGACTTTGCACCTGTTCGATGTTGATGTCGCCTTCGATGTGTCTTTTGGCGGTTTCAATAAGGTATTCTGACGGTTTTAGTCCGTCAACATCCTGAAGTCCGATTGCTGTCTGCCACATCTGTGCTTTTTGTCCGTATACTGGTTCTGACTCGCGCACATAGTAGGCGAAAGGACTTGTCATGTCGTATGGCTTATGTTCGATTTTCATGCTGCAAATATATAAATATTTTTGTTTTTGTACAAATGTTTTATTGTGTTTATTTAAAGGTGATTATCTGTTTACTTATGGGGTAGCTTATGGGGTAGCTTATGGGGTAACTTGAGGGGTAAGTTGTGGGGTGGCTTGTGTGGTGTTGAAAAACATAATGATATGTTGTGCTGTCCGAAATAATTTTACTATTTTTGCAGCGCAAAAGGTTAAGGGAAGCGTGTGGGATTCACGCACAGTACCCGCTGCTGTATGTTCCTTTTATGGATTGTGCAACAAGTCACTGTAATTCTCAAGGTTATGGGAAGACGCGCAGTTCGGAACGAGTCAGAAGACCTGCCTGTTGCAGTCAAAATTAATGGCTTTCGGGAGATAGAGCCTGACAAAAACACTTGTTTTTCCCGTAACTATGCGTTTTGACAGTCAATGTTCTTTTGTATTTATTAATTTAATTTTATATAAGTATGAAAAAATTTGTACTAATGGTCGTTGCACTTTTATGTGCATTTTCTTGCTTTTCGCAAGTTGTTGATTTCGAAGAATTGACACTTCAGCCAAATTCATCATGGGTTTATACAACAATTACAATAGTTCGTATAGTTCGTGGGAAGGTTTTGCCTATACAAATGATACTGATGTAGAAACGTACGATTATGACAATATTTCGTGTGCAGCAGGTCATGGAGCAAACAATTCGGCAAACTATGCAGTTTGTTATGTTGGTTCGGAATGGACACCGCCATATGCTCCAATCCCATCAGGAATAAAGATTGACACTGAACATTCAGGCGATTTTACCAATCGCGGCGCATATTTCTGTATGACATACTATTGTTCAAAGTACATATCGGACAACTATCCGGAAAGTCATTCGTATTACAAGATTAAGATTACTGCTTTCACAAATGGTACAGAATTAGGAAACCGCGAAGTTGTGATGGCTGATTATTCTGAAGG
>CADARW010000142.1 GCA_902790405.1 uncultured Bacteroidia bacterium | reverse complement strand
TTAAAGTAGAGGTACCACGCGCGGCCCGGAAGGTCCGTGATGAGCGAACTCGACCAGTAGATGCCACCGGAACCGGCACCGTAGAACTCACTGTCCTCGCGGTTGCCAGCTGCGGGCAGGAAGATTGAGTTGCCGTTAGGTCCGGTGAACAAGCGTCCGTTTACGCCGTTCTGGTTAGTCAAAGTTACTGTGCAGTTGTTTATCAACTCATTCATTTCAGCGTTGGTCGGCAATCTCCAGCCTGCGCCCCAGTTGGCGGTGGCAGCATCATCGCTGGCTTCCAAGGTGGTCAGGTTGTCGGTGAAGCCGTTGTTGCCATAAATTGAATTATTGCAGTACTTAGTTAGGGTACCGTAACTACCATTGCAATAGCGGTAAGTACTCCAATTGTAAGTTTCCTTAGGTGTGGTTTCGCCCCAAGCAAAATAGTTGCCGTATGCTGTAGGTGTGCTTGCGCCTACATTGCAGGTTGCCCAGCGAGTGCCTGATGGCAAGCCGAGGTCAACATAGCCGTAGCCGTTGGTATAGCCAGTTGGGTCGCTGTAATCATACGCAGGTGTTGTAAACGACAATACTTCTCCGTATGCTGTACCAAGTCTATTTGTAGCATAAGCTTTATAATAGTAAGTTGTGTTAGGTGTTAAATTGTTAAGTATCTTCGTATAACTGCCTGAGCCACTACCGCTCGTCACTGTCTGCGTGAGGTCGTTGGCATTTGTGCCATATATAAAACCACGCTCAGTTACAGCAAAGCCACCATCTGAGTTTACATTACCAGAAATGGTTGCACCTGTGGAAGTTATTTCGCTGGAGGTTGTGGTGACTACTGTTGGCGGATATGTTGTAATTAGTGTAAACGACATAACATTGCCATAGGTTGTCCCAAGAACATTTGTAGCGTATGCCTTATAATAATAAGTTGTATTAGGTATAAGATCGTTGAGGGAAGCCATATATGGACCTAAGTTGCCATCTACCGTCACCATTTGTGACATATCACTCTCGCTTGTACCATACACAAAACCACGGGATGTAACAGACAAATCACCACCTGAAGTTATTTCCGCAGAAATAACCGCACTAGTGGCAGTTATTTCAGAAGCAATACCTGTTATTACCATTGATGTATTTACAGGAGAAGACCCGCCGCCAATATTGTTTATTGCTTCCTGCAACTGTGCAACAAGAGCATCAACATACGCCTTGGTTGCGGCATCCTGCGCATCAGTCGGGTCGGTAACATTCTTTATCTGGCTATTCGCCGAATTGCCTTCAGCCAGTACTGCCGATAGGCTTGGAGTTGTGTTTGTCCCAACACCGTCACCTTCCAGTGTACGAGGTTCAAAACGACCAGTCGTTGCATTGTAGGCAAGCACATCGCCATCGTTGGCACCAGTGGCATCAATATACGAAACCGAACCTGCGGCAAATGCGTAGGGAACGCTTACAAACTCTACCGTACCAAGCGAGAGGTTGAACGAGAGGGTTGCCGTGGGGTCGTAGTCAATCTTGAGGAACTTGCGACCGCCAGCCCAGTCGATGTCGGCAAACTCGCCAACAGCCATATATGGGTCGCGTCCAATCTGGAACGAGAACGAGCCGTAGGCGTTGGTCGTCAGCGAGCGGATTTCGCGGTAAACCAGTTCGCCCTCGGGACTGCCATCGAGGATTGTCAACTGAATCATAATAGGCGTGTTTGCCATCACTTCGCTGTTTGCATCGCGGGCTATCGCCTGGAAATTAATCGCCTGCGGAACATCCTGTGCCGTCAGGAACATTGATGCCATAAGAAAGCAGATTGTGAATATTATTTTCTTCATATACTATAATTTTTTTGTTTGACAATTTAATGCTGTTTCTATGGCTTCGCCGTTTCTAGGTTTCAATGTATGGTTGGCTGTTTGGTTGTTAGGAGCGTCCAAACGGACAGAACGGCGAAGCGACTTCCATATTATTTTGTGAGGACGTTGCACGCAACGTCTCTACAGATTGTCCATTGTTAATTGTTTTTCACCACCTTTTTTACTGCTATTACATCTTTGCCATTCAATACCGACACAAAATAACTGCCTGCCGGCAATGCCTTTACATTCAGGTATGCCTTTTCTCCATTTACAGGTGTCTGCAACACCATCTGTCCCAGCGCATTGAACACAGCCACTCCTGTAACACCTTCTGTGCCGTTGAAATCGATGGTTAGAATGTCAGAAACTGGGTTTGGATAGCATTCAATCGACGATGGCAGTTCCGATGCTTCGTGAAGAATGTTCGGCAGGTCGCCGCCAGTGTTTTCCTCACTGCTGAGAGAACCACTTTCAAGGCTAATGCCATCGCTTTCGCCTGTTGCCATAGTGAAATTGAATGTCTCACCGAGGACATAGTTAACATTGTCGCCTGCCGCTCCGCCCGAACTCAGGCTCATACGGTCGAGATTCTGTGCATTAGCTATTGTTGAAATAAGCAATAGCAATGCAATTACTAAAATACTATTTATCAGACTTTTCATGTTCTTTTTGTTGTTTTTTATAAAATTTGCTATCAAAATATAATTTATCTACATATTCATCATTTCTTCTTTTATATTTCTCATAATATTTCATTCTAAATTCTTCACAGCTAACATACATAATCACACAAAACAAAAAATTTACAGATAATACAATTAAAATGAATGCTATAGTTAGCATAATTTTTTTTATAATGCAACTATCGATTGCTCCATAAGTTAATATATCTACTACATTTATATTAGAACTATAGAAATCTGAAACAACTATGATTAGTTTCAGTATAATTGAAATTGGAATAACGGCAAAACTACTCACATATATAATCGAGGCAAACTCTCCATATAATCCTTGTACAAAATCAGAATAGCTTTTTTTAAACGGATGATACCCTTGAGGAAATATTTTATTGTAGTTATACGAAAGATGATCTTCAATTTTATAATATTTATGAGAAAAATCTCGACCGTACGACTTGTTTCTAATGGCAAATGTTATAAATTGCTCCATTCTTTGTGAAGCTCCCTGATATATGCATATACGAAAAATTATCCATAGCACAAAATACACAGCAAATGCAGCAGCCAAAGTTCCCCATATAGTAAATTTATAAGAAGTATCATTCGTAAGCAATTCAATTCTTGATGGTAATTCTGGAGATGTATAAAAATACACATATCCGTATGCACCAAAGACAGCAAACATCGCCACAATAAACGTAACGACAGTACCTAATTTAGAATTATTGTTTACCGCATACTGCTCGTGCAACTGGCTTTCTATATCCTTTCTTTCCATAACTTTAACATCATCAATTTTTTCAAATTAACCTAAATAATCCACAATATTCAGTCGGAACAATATGCACAATACATGCAAATGCCGACAATTTTAACATTGCGGCACAATACTTATAGTTTCTGAAAACTAAACTAGTATATATGAATGGGGGGGGTAATTGATTAATATTCAACACATTAACAAGTACACCACAAGCGTTTTGCGGATATTCATTTGCATTTGCCAACTTCATTGAACGAACAATCATTTTCGTACCTAAAAACTCGAATGCAAATGTATGAAAAAATTTGGATTAAGGAATGTAGAATGAGAAAATTTGTTGGATTTTTATTAACGCACACGCACCCACTGAAACACACTAAACCACAATTTATTACAAATAGAAACACACATTTCCGAAATGACGGTTTCTATTTTTGCTTTTTTTGTATTAAACAAAAAAGGGATTACAAATCGTGCATTCCTATATGTCGTAAATTGAAAATGTAGCGGTGCAATGCATTGCGCCGCTACATTTAAATCGTAAATCGTAATTCGTAATTCGTAAATTCCCCTTTACCATTTCACCTCTTCCCTATTTATCGGCATGGTCATGCACCTTGCACCACCACCGCCACGGGGAAGTTCGCTGCCGGCAAAGGTTACGACAAACTTTTCGTAGTCGTGCATATCAACCGAGCCATTGCAAACATCAGCAGCCTTAAGTACGGCAAAACCTGCCTTGTCGAGAGCCTCGATGGTCTTCCAGTTGCGCTCGTAACCAATGACCTTGCCTTCGCCCAAAGCAAAGAAGTTTGCACCGCTGTGCCACTGTTCGCGCTGCTGAACCCAAGCATCGTCGCCACCGCATACGACAGGATTAAGGTCGAAGCCCAAATCGCGTGCGCCCTGCAGGAAATTCGGCTTCTGGTGATATGTGATTTTTCCGTTATCTACCTCAATATGAGTTGTCTGCAAGTGCGAATACTTGGCATTCTTGCGGATGATAGGTTCGAACATCATGCAACGGTCCTTGTCGAGGAAGGTGAACACCATGTCGAGATGAATGAATGACTCGGGCGTTTCGGGCAATTCCTGAACAAGAATGTTGAACTTAGGTTTGCGAGCCTTGAAATATTCGGCAAGGAACTCAATACCTTTCTTATTGGTTCTGATGCCATTGCCGATGAACAAGGTATCGTCGCGGGCTATCAGCACATCACCGCCTTCGGTGCGTGCAGTAGGCTCCCACTCGCCAGCATTTATCGACTCGCAACCGAAATAGTTCTCAAAAATAGCACGGTAGATGATGTTTTCGCGCATGCGCACCTTAAACGACATTGTGTTCATAAGAAGCATGTTGTACATCGACGATGCAGCATCGCGGGTAAAGAACAAATTGTACAACGGCTTGAGAATGAAGCGCTCGTCCTCGTATTTTGCAGGGTCAACCCCTCTCCTGTATTCAAAGCCTTCGACAAGTTCGCGAGCCAAAGTCTTTTCATCGTGCGACAAGAGTTCGTCGCAAAGGAAACCGCAGTCGTCGAGACGGCAGGAAGTTTCCACGAGATTTTTCTTTACACTCTCATTCTTAAGCACTTCGGCAAGCAAATCGACGACCTGATAAGTCTTTGTCCAACGCGAGAGCACGCCCTCGAAATTGGCATATTCGCCATCGACCAACTTTTTGTTTAAAATATCGCTGTACAATGCTTCGTGTGCGTTTTCGGGAGTCATACGCTCTATCTCGATTCCCGGGCGATGCAGCAGAACCGCATTGAGTTTTCCTATTTCAGAATAAAGTCTAACTTTGTTATCCATAAATTATTTTTTAGGTCACGGAGAACACAATCAAGATGTTGTCCGTCAAGCAGAAGCATCGTTTTTAGACGACCATTCTACTCGGTTGCAAAGATAAGACTATTTTCGGAATTTGGAAATTGGAGAGAAAAATATTTGTTAACCGCCCTACCTCTCCACCAACCTATCCCACAAATCTTCGGACAAAAATTTCTTAAACTGATATGTCATTCCCCTCGGGATAACAATTTTTTGCAATGAGTCACAATTAGCAAAAGCCTCTTCACCAACCTCTTCTACCGAATACGGAACAATCACTGTTTCAAGACCTTCGCAGCCCCAGAACGCCGACTTGCCAATCTTCTTCACAGAATCGGGAATAACAACGGATTTCAGTCCTTTGCACTGCCAGAAGGTAGCCTCTGCTATTTCGGTCAGAGAATTGGAAATTTTGACGGAGGTCAGACCGAAGCAGTCGTTAAATGCATTTTCTCCAATTTCGGTTACAGTATCCGGAAGCACAAGCGATGTAAGCCCTTCGCAACAATAGAATGCCGCGTAGCCTATTTTTGTAACAGAATCAGGAATAGTTATCGATTTCAACCCACTGCATTTCA
>CADARW010000141.1 GCA_902790405.1 uncultured Bacteroidia bacterium | reverse complement strand
TACAATACACCAAATGCAGGCATAAATATTTTGTTGCCATTAGGTCCTATGAAATACACACCGTCCACATTATTTATTGATGACCACTGACGCGTGCAATATGTTATCAACTCATTGAATTCCTCAACGGTAGGTATTCGCCAGTTTGAACCAAGATTTACGGTTGCTGCATCGTCTGATGCCTCAAGAACAGTAAGTGTATCAGTAAAACCATTGTTCCCGTATTGCGACATATTGCAATATTTGGTCAATGTATTATATGTTCCGTTGCAATAATCATAAATACACCACTCAAACACAGACTTTGCTACAGTTTCACCCCATGCGTAAAAGTCGCAATAATCATTGGGAGTTCTTGACCCCATATTGCAGGTAGCCCAAAGTGTTCCGCTCGGCAGCCCAAGATCAACATATTCTGGAATTTCCTCCGTATGGTCATCACCACCACCAAAATTTATGTGGCGAGCCTCCCATTTTCCTGTCCTGCCGTTATATACAAGCACATCGCCATCCTGCGGATTCTCAATTTCAACCTCAAAGTTTACAAGTTTCTGGGCTGTAACTGCATAATTTGACGAAAAGGCATAAAAACCGCTTGCAATCTCAACGAATCCGAGACTTATAAAATCGCCAGCAATATCGGTTTGGTACTCTACTTGCATCCAGTAGTTACCATTCTGCCAAGGTATTTCCTCAAATGGAACATTTGAAGAGCCATTGCAACCACAGGCAAGCACATTACGATTAATCATAAATGACATAAAACCATTCTCGTTCGTAGTAGTCTGATGTATCGCACAATACACAGGAGTACCATTCTGTCCACCCTCGTAGAATGTCACACGCACGGTAATGGTTTGGTTTGCCAGCGGCACATTGTCGGAATCGCGGACCGTAGCGGAAAAATTTACAGTCTGCGGAACGCCCTGCGAGAAAGCAGCGACGGCAGAAACTATTATCATAAACAAGAATACCAATCTCTTCATAACCAAAACTTTTTGCAATTAATTATTTCGTACACACCTCACACTAAAGCCATAATTTTTCGAATAATCCACTTTTTTAAAATTTACATTATTATAAATTATAATCCAATCTCCAGCACGGTCATCAGTAAACTCGGTTGCCGACCAGAAATTGGTTAAGTGCCCCAACTGCCAACAATTTTCATAGTTACCGCCGAAACCACTTACTCCCAATGCCTCAAATCCGCTAGAACCAAATTCTGTGACTTGTGATAGAGCCCCTTGCTCCCATACATCGGAAGAGCTTGCAAGTCGAGAAGCAACATTTTGACCTCCAACTGCAAACTGTAAAATAGACCATTCTGCATTGCTTGGCAGATGCCAGCCTTCTGGACAAATTCCTTGCACACCGCTAGGCACTGCATTAGAACTTGATTCCCCATTCATAGCCGCTATCCAGTTATACAGATAACCATAACGACGAACATTATTTTCATCGCCGACAGGATAATACCTATATGCCGTTGTATCACTTAATCCTGTACCCAAAGCAATATCGCCTTCGTAACGAAGATTTTCTGCCATCCAAGTTTGTTCTCCTATTGTAACGGTAGCATATTCGTTGCCATCGCGGCTATCGACTAAAGTTTCTCCTGGCACACCATTATGAATCGGACGAACTCCGTGAGTTGGGTCATATATTGCACGCACAGGATACCCATATTCACGCAAACGTGCATTTGATATCTGACAATAATTTGGATACCATTGAAAAACCCAAGCGTGAGGAGGATAACTATAATCGAGATTACTTGTCCAATATTCGCTCCAATCATCAGGGTATAAATCAAGGTCGTCACCATAATAAGTGCCTGCAAATGGCAGAAATATGCTATTGCCATTTGTACCAGTAAATCTCTTACCATAAACACCGTTCACGGTATCATCAGAAAAAGTACAGCAACTCATCAGTTCGTAATAATCTGCTACTGCAGGAGTTCTCCAGTTCTGACCCCAATTTACGGTGGCGGCATCATCCGACGGCTCCAACCAGGTAAGGCTGTCAACAAAGCCATTGTAGCCCATTTCCGGGTCTGTGCAATATTTTATCAGATTATTGTTGTTCGCTTCCTCGCAATAGGCGTAGGTGCTCAAATCGTAGTTAGTCTTATTCGATGTTTCGCCCCAAGCATAATAGTTTCCACGCTCCTCAGGCGCACCAGCACCGATATTGCAAGTTGCCCACTTATTTCCACTCGGCAAACCCAAATCCACAAACTCGCGCACATCGGTAAGGACATTTCCCTGAGTACCGTTGGCATTGTCAATTTCAAAACGGTGCGATTCCCACTTGCCCGTGGCACCATTATACACAAGCACATCGCCATCACTTGCAGCCGACACATCTAGCCCGAACCCATCGATCTTTTCTGCTACAAAAGCATAATTTGTAACCAAAGAATAAAAACCACTTGATAGTTCAATATAACCCAAATCGAAAAAATCCTCGGCCATATCGGACTGATATTCAATTTGCATCCAATAAGCACCATCTTCCCATCGAATTTCTTCGAAGTCAATGCTTGGAGCCCCATTGCAACCATACGCAAACATATCACGGTCAAGCCTGAACAAAGCATTACCACGAGAATCAGTAACAGTTTGATATATAGCACAATATTCAGGATTTTCGACATCTGTTTCATTAAACAAAGTTACACGGACATTGACAGCTGTATTTACGATAGGGGTACCGTATGCATCGCATATGGTTATGGAAAAGTTGACGGCCTGCGGAACTTCCTGCCCCAACGCGAGCAGACTAGACCATATCAACAAACAAATCAATGCTACAAAATGTCTCATACGGCTTATTATCTTTTTATCATTTTTACGCTTTCGTTACCTATGCGTATTATATATACGCCCTGCGGAACCTGAGACACATCAATGGTAATTTCTGGAGCAAATGTGGTTATTTGACGGGAAAGGACAAGACGTCCTCCTGCGTCATATATTTCAACAGACTTGTCTCCTTCAAATGTTTCCACATTACCTATAATAATATTCACGAAATAGTCTGTAGGATTTGGATAAATAGAAATACCGTCCTCCAAAACAAGCCGGTCTTCCTCTATACCTACCTCATTGTAAAAATCGCCCTCTCCGTATTCCGATGATATAGTCAGCGAACCATTTGCTCCGCTCAACGAAATACCAAACGCAGAACCAGCCGTAGCATTCACAGTTCCGTTACTGACAGCAACCTGCGGAAACGATAAGCGCTCCAACGACTGCGAATGCAAATCAAATGAAACAACCGCCAGAATTATTGCACCAACTATATAGACTAACTTATTCTTACCCATAATACAATATTTACACAACTAATACTTATATTATTCGATGGTCAAAATTAACATCTTTTTTTCACACAAACAAGTTTTTAAGAATCTTTTACAATATTTATTCTTCAAAAAAATTCAATCTAAAATCGTCAATCCAAAGTCGTAAATATTACTTATCTTTGCCGAAAATAAAAAAGCGAAACATTAATAAAATTTAAAACACAATTTGAAATGAAAAAGGTTTTAGTAGCAACCGACAAACCGTTTGCTAAAGAAGCAGTTGACGGCATCCAGGCAAAGGCAAAAGCCGCTGGATACGAAGTTATTTTACTCGAAAAGTACGGAACCAAAGACAAACTTTTGGCTGCTGTAGCTGATGTTGACGCAATGATTATCAGAAGCGATGTTGCCGACAAGGAAGTCATTGAAGCTGGCAAGAACCTCAAGATAATCGTTAGAGCTGGTGCAGGTTTCGACAACATCGACCTCAACGCAGCAACAGCATGCAATGTAGTTGCAATGAACACCCCAGGTCAGAACTCGAATGCAGTTGCAGAACTTGCTATCGGTCTCATGATTATGGCCGCAAGAAATAACTACAATGGTAAGTCGGGTTCAGAAATCCACGGAAAGAAGCTCGGTATCTACGGTTACGGAAACGTAGGTCGTCTCCTTGGCAAGTACGCTATGGGATTCGGCATGGAAGTAGTTGCATACGACCCGTTCCTCACAAAGGAACAGATTGAATCGACTGGCGCAAAGCAGTGCACCAACCTCGACGACCTGTTTGGCACATGCCACTACATCTCGCTCCACTGCCCGGCAAACGATGAAACAAAGAAGTCGATCAACATGAGCAAAATCGGTAAGATGCCTAAGGGTGCAACTCTTATCAACACTGCCCGCAAGGAAGTCATCGACGAAGACGACCTCAAGAAGGTTCTCGCCGAAAGACCAGACTTCAAGTATATGGCAGACGTTGCTCCAGAATGCGCAGCTGAACTCAAGGAAAACTATGCTGACCGCGTATTCTTCACACCGAAGAAACTTGGTGCTCAGACCGAAGAAGCAAACGTTAACGCAGGTATCGCAGCAATCAACCAGATTGTTGACTACTTCGAGAACGGAAACGAAAGATTCAGACTTAACAAGTAAGGATTTTCAAGCAAACAAAAAAAGCCGCTTAAAAGCGGCTTTTTTTATGCTTATAGATTAATAATTATCTAACCATGTTTACAGTACCCTGTTCACGATGTAATATTCCATATACATCTTCGAACTGGCAGTACCACTGATAAATACCATTTTCGAGAACCTTGTCACCCTTACGTTTACTACCCATATCGGTACCGTCCCACGAACCATCAGAACATGCATCACAGCTTGCTTGCGGGTCGTAACGAGTTGTCCTAAATACCAACTCGCCCCATCGGTCATAAACTGTAAGAAGGAAGTTATTGTTAGTTATTCCGTTTCCACATATCCTGAAGCAATCGTTCAGACCGTCTCCATTTGGTGTAAACGATGTCGGAGCATAGAATGAGAACTCGTTGTAAACTGTTATATTCCTTGTTGTAGTATCGGTACAATAGTGGTTACTTTGAGCCACAAGCATTACTTCATATTCACCCATTTCGGAATAGGTATGTCTTGGGCTTTCGTAAGTAGAACTATCCTGATCGCCAAAGAACCAGAAATATCTGTTTGCATCGATTGACCTGTTGATAAACAAAACCTCAGCCGAAAGAACTGATACTTCCTGCATATCGGCATCGAACAAAGCTCTTGGACGAGGATATACATGAATCATATCGGGGATTGTCTTTTTAATCTCACAGCCATACTCGCTCCATACTCTCATCGTAACATCATAAGTTCCTGGATTCTTATATACGTGTTCTACGACATTTTCTTCTGCATAATCATTGTCGCCAAACTGCCACATATATTGAGTTCCTGCAAGCGTAAGCGGAGTAAATGAAACTGTAAGCGGAGCACAACCTTCGACATGACTTGCCGTAAATAATTCGTCTGGATAACCATGGACAAATATCTCTATGGAATCCACAACTGAAGGTGTTCCACACATGTCGGACAACGATATGTAGAACATAGTAGTTGAATCGGGTCTAACAGTAAACGGAGAAGGCACAACCCTACCATCTTGCAGAGTCAATGTATATGGACCTCCATTACCGCCATCGGCCTCGACATATATCAGAGCCTCGTCGCCACGGCATATAGTATCGTTGCTAGTAACTACCGATGCTATGCGCAAATCGGGATTTACAGAAACAATCACAGGTGCCAACTCTACAGAACATCCGTGCGAGTCATAAACCGTAAGCGTGTATGTAGACGTCTCCATCGGCGACACTTCGTATCTTATTCCATTGTACAGCACACTAT
>CADARW010000140.1 GCA_902790405.1 uncultured Bacteroidia bacterium | reverse complement strand
GGGCAGCCAAGTCGGAGAAGTATGAGGCATACAGGGAGAAAAATCCCAACGCTACCGCTTTCGACTATATGGCCGATGCTAAGATGGGCTTCCGCACGCGCTACCATGTCGTGCCGTTTCCGCCTGCTGCATCGCAGTACAAGAATGCTGACAATACAATAACTTTGTGCGTCGGTGCAGTCGAGAAGGCGCTTGCAAAAAGCGGACTTTCTGGCAACGACATTGACGCTTGGTTTGTCGGTTCGGCAACGGCTCCGCAAAAGGCACCAGGAATTGCCGAGTTTGTGAAGTCGTATTTCTGTTCCGAAGAAAACCAGTCGCCGTCGTTCTCGCTTACCTCGGCTTGCGTAGGTTTCAATTCAAATATTGAGGCGGCACTTGCTTATTTCAATTCGCACCCGGTTGCAAATCATATCGTTGTGGCACATTCCGAGGTTATGTCGGAACTTTTGCTCGAAGAACGCGACTTTGTTCCGTTCACGACTTTTGGCGATTCGGCTGCGGCAGTGGTGATTAGTAGGGTGCAGACCGAAGAGAAATGCGGTGTAGTTGCCGTTCGCAACAACGAGGACATTGCTATGCTCGATTTCCTTGGCGCCGACCATTCGGGCAACCTTTTCATGGAACCACGAATGGTGAAAAGCCGTGCCGTGCCGAATATTACTTTTACAGCGCAAAAACTGCTTGAACAGTGCGGCTGGACTATCAACGACCTTGCTATTTTCATTCCTCACCAGACTGGAAATGCAATCGTTCATTCGGTTGCCGAAAACCTTGGCATTGATAAGGCAAAAGTTTACCAAGAGGTGCAGATTAACTGTGGAAATCTTTCGGGAGCTTCCATTCCTGCTTGTTTCGATGTGCTTATGTCGGAGGGAAGGCTGAAGCCAAACGACAAGGTTCTGACGGCAGTGGCAGGTCTTGGCGGTGAATTTGGCGGTTTTGCATACATAATGCCTCCGCGAGAGTTCAAATTTTCGCCATCGTGTGAACTTGAAGGCAGAACACTAATGCTCACGGGCGCGTCGGGCGGCATTGGTCGCGAAATTGCTCTTTCGGCTGCTCGCAAAGGTGCGGAACTTATATTGCTATACAATTCCAATATTGCGGTAATCAACAACTTGAAAGAAAAAATCTCTGCCGAGTGCAATGTTCGCGTTTCGATTGAAAAGGTCGATTTGTCCGACAAGTCGCAGGTCGATGCATTAGTGTCACATATTGCCGAAAAATATGGTAAGATTGATTATCTGATTAATACACATGCTGTTACTGGCGGACTTGCTCGTGCTACCAAGGTTGGAATTTCCGAATTTGAGGATGTCGCACGGATAAACTACGAGTCGATACGCTATTTGTGCGAAAAAATGTCCGATTATGTGCGCCGTGCTGTGCTGATAACGGGTTCGGTTGGCGAAGATGCCCAGTTCGCTGGTTCTGCACCCTATGTCGTGTCGAAGCGTGCTTTGCGCGGATTTGCTCGTTCGTATGCAGGAAAGGTTTACGAAAATGGTGTCAAGTGCATATATTATCTGCCGGGACTTATCGGCGCAGGTATGGTGTCGAAACTCGATGAATCGCAGATTCAGGCTTCGATGATGGCTGTAAACCAGAAGGTTCTGACAAATGTGGATGAGATTGCAGAAAGAATGGTGCTGTCGGTGTGCCGAATAAAGGTGCCGAATGTCCGCATTTCGTTCGAGGAAAAACTTATGGTGATAAAGGATGTTTACCTAAACTACTGATTGAATGATGTTTGAAAACTACATATTTTCCGGATTCGGATATTCTGCTGGCAAGTTTACAATTACCAACAACGACATTTACGATGCTCTGAAGAAAGGCTACTTCGAGGGATTTGCCGAAGATAAGATTAGCGGAAGCGCAAAATTCGAGAAATATTGCGAAACTCACCCCGATGATACGCCTTTCGACTATTTTGCAGGCAACATTATGGGCTTTTACGAGCGTCATTATGTACGTCCGTTTCCGCCTCGCGTGAACCGTATGCAGGTCGAGTCGTCGTTGGAACTGGCTGTAAAGGCAGTGAAAAACGCTATGCTCGATGCAAAAGTGCAGGCATCCGACATTGATGCGTGGTTTGTCAGTACGGTTTCTCCGCATCAGCAGGCACCGGGAATTGCTGGTTCGGTAAAGTCTTTCTTTGTCGATGCAAAGAACTATACGCCAGCATTTTCGCTTATGTCGGGCTGCGCTGGGTTCAACCAGAACTTGCAGAAGTGCATAGAGTATTTCCGTTTGCACAAGGAGGCCAAGTATGCAGTTGTGGCTCACACTGAGACAATGTCATCGTTCCTGAACAAGCGCACCAAGTTTGTGCCGTTCGTGACTTTTGGCGATGCTGCTGCAGCAGTAATTGTGGAGCGCGTTGAAGCGGAAGAAAAGTTCGGAGTTTTGAGCATCTGCAACTATCAAGATTTGAAAATGCTTGACTATGTGGGCGTTGACGACGATTGGAACCTTTATATGGACGATTCGGTTATCAAGGACCGTGCTTGTGTGAACATTCCAAAGGCTTCGCGCGAATGCTTGTCGGAAGCAGGGTGGGGAATAGATGATATTGATGTTTTTGTTCCGCATCAGACTGGAAATGTTATAGTTAAGCAAGCAGCTGCCGAGTTGAATTTTCCAATGGAAAAGGTTTTCCTGAAGGCACAAAATCTCTATGGAAATGTCTCTGGATCAACCGTTCCGCTTGGGCTTGCAATGCTCGCAGAAGACGGAAAACTGCACGATGAAACAAAAATATTGAGTGCAACTGCAGGTGTTGGCGGAAATTATGGCGGATTTGCTTATTTGCACCGAAGAATTAATGCTGAAAAATACAACTATTTGCTTCATAATAACGAACTTGCAGGTAAGAATGTGCTTGTGCTTGGTGCTTCGGGCAAATTGGGAACAGCAGTAAGTATGGAATTGGCTTCGCGTGGCGCAAATCTCTGGTTGCAAGGTAATTCGAATACTGAAAGTTTAAATAATATACCGAATGCGCAAATTCTGAAGTGCAATTTGGGCGACAAGGCTTCGGTGCGTGGTTTTATCGATGTGGTTAACTCGTTGGATGTCAAATTCGACTATCTTGTAAACCTTGCAGAAAGCACTGGCGAAAACTGCATGGATGTGAACCTTTATGCGCCCATCGAGATTATAAATGGCATTGTTGGAAAGATTTCCTGCGGTATTCTTGCTGTAGGAAATGGGGCAGAGGACTTGAATTTTGACGAGAACTACAATGCGTGGGCATCGTCGAAACGGGCGTTCCACGGCTATCTGGCATCGGCGAGCGGTGAATTTTCGAAGTATGGCATACGGACGGTTTATCTGCATTTGGGCTTTATGGACGATGGTCTTGTTTCGCAGTTGCCCGAAAAGTCGGTGTTCAAGTTTATGGTGAAGTCGCGTCAGGAAAATCTTGTGAATTTGGAGGTTGCTGCCGAAACGATTGTAAATGCGCTTTACATTCCGCGTCAGTTAGGAGTGACCTATTCCTACGAAAATCTGATGCTCGTCGGTAGGCTGGGGTACGACGAGAATAAGGTGGACTAAAAATAATGAGTTTTTCGGATTTGCAACCTTTAGCTCGTTGTCCCTAAGACAACAATCCGAAAGACTTGAGTATTAGCATTTGTAATGCGTAGGCGGATTATAAATCCTTATATTCATGATGTCTGGATTGCAAATCCAGACATCAATGACAACAATGAGTGAAATCAAATCCCTTGTATCCATTCCGCAATCGCCTTCATTGCATCCTCATTGAATGTTTCTTCGTTTCGTCCGTAGAAGTTCGGACTGCCGAAAATACATTTCTGGAACAGGTGGTTCAAGCCTTTGAGTTCTATTGTTTTGTAATTTTTATTCTTGGCTTTTTTCATTGCCTTTTCTACTCCGGCAAGATTGTCTTTGCTATAAACTTGCACGTCCTTGTCGCCATTGAGGGCAAGTAGTGGAACCTTCACTTTGCAAAGGTAATCCTGCGGATTGAAATCGATGAAATATGACATCCAAGGTGTGAACAGCTCGTCTAAGTTTGCCTGTAAAGTTTCCTCGTCGTAGCCCGATGGAGCAAGTTTTTCCATCTCGTTCATGTTGGCGCGGATTTTTGCTTTCTTGTCGTCGATGCTCGACTTTTTGTCGTTTAAGGTTTTGTATGTTTTCGAGGCAAGTTGTGCATATTGCTTTGCAATATCTTCGGAAATGCCGTTCGATCTCAGCACATCATAATTTTGCCTTGCCATCAGTTGCCATATATTCACGGCTGGACCAGCGAGCATCACAACAAAATCGACGTCGCTGTTTCTATCAGCAACCATCGGAGCTATCATTCCGCCTTCGCTGTGACCAATAATGCCAATTTTCATATCCTTTAGGCGACTGTCGTTTTTGATGAACTTTACAACCGATTCGGCATCAAGCGAAAGATCGTAGGTGGTGGCGTTGGTAGCATCGCCTGTCGATTTCGCGAAGCCACGGTCGTCGTAGCGGATGACGGCAATTCCGTTGCGCGTGAGATAGTCGGAGAGAACGAGGAAGGGCTTGTGTCCCAAAATTTCCTCGTTGCGGTTTTGTAGTCCCGAGCCCGATACCAGAATCACAATCTTGTCGCACTTGTAGTCGTATGGTGCGGTCAGCGTTCCTGCCAATTTTACGTTAGTCTCGGGATTGAAAATTTCAACATCCTCGACTATATATGGAAAATCTTTCGGGTCCTGCTTCTTGGGCTTCGGAACATAATTGCCGCGTTTCAGTGTAAGCGGAAAACTTGTTCCGTATTGAGTAAACTCGCATTTTATGCTGTCGCCAACGGGATTTTCTCCAATAAGAGATGCTTTCAGACTGACGATTTCCAGTTTAAAGCCATCTTCGTTGAATTCAGCTTTGTCAACTTTGATGCCGAAAGCCGATTGTTCTGGCGAGTCCATTGTAATGCTGTCGGCAGAAAAACCGTTGATGTTTACTACTATGGCAAGTGAAATGCCGTTTAAATCCAAATCTCCGTTCCACGTGCCTTTTAGATTCTGTGCAAACAAGGAGGCACTGACGAAAATTATCAGTGTAAAAATAAAAGCCTTCATATTATTGTTTTTTGTGCTTATGGACGAACAATGTATGTGGTTTCGTTGCCTTTTATTGCAAGAGAAACTATTCCCCCGACAACCATTCCGCCAAGCGTACTTATAATAGTGTTGGTGAAAATTTTTCTGTTAGCCCTGTTTTTGTATCCATATACAAAATACTCGTTGTCGCGGTATTCTGGGTAGCGTTTTATTATTCCCCTTTTGGTCGGTCTTGTGAACGAAATACCTGTTGCATAGGCAATTGGTATGGCCAAACTCAGAAGAGGTTGATTTCTATATCCACCGAAATATAATATCGAACCAGCACCGACGGCAAAACCTCCAGCATAAGCCCACCATGCATTGAATTCTTTCTTGGCGGTTTGCTTTCCAAGGACGACGTAACGCATGTCATCTACAGAATATTCTCCATCT
Source organism: uncultured Bacteroidia bacterium (assembly GCA_902790405.1). Taxonomy (GTDB): domain Bacteria; phylum Bacteroidota; class Bacteroidia; order Bacteroidales; family ML635J-15; genus Bact-19. Next base: position 218 of record CADARW010000140.1, on the reverse strand, counting down.
TGCGTGGGAATATATATAACAGAATCACCGATTGTCCATATTTCGTTGATGTCTATGTATTTTGTCTTCAGTTTGCCATTCTTTTTTTCTAGTTTTATCTCCATCGAACTGCCGTTGTCGTTGAAGAATGTGTATTCCTTGGCGTCGTATTGAGTGCCGTCGAGAAGGCTCAACTTCGTCTGGGAGAATGCTATTGCACTGACAAACAGTAATATTAT
>CADARW010000139.1:1469-9662 GCA_902790405.1 uncultured Bacteroidia bacterium | reverse complement strand
TAAGCCCAAGTGGCAAATAAAACAGGTACAGCTCCAGTGTCCCGGACTTCTTCGCATAGAATCTCAACACTATTCAGAAAAGTATCTTTCGATGTAACTGGAAGACTGCTCATCTCCTGCAAAACCACATAGTCCCACGCACGCGACCTTATACGGTTGAAGGTCTCGGGATTATTGCAGAAAGTACTGAACGAGGCGCTACCCACGGTAAGCGATTCTGTATATAAAGTGTCGCCTTCCGCCAAGGAAATATTCTTGAGCATCACATCGACACCACCATTAAAATATGTATAGCTGTTACCAATGAAAAGTATCGACTTCGTCTGTGCAAAGCAGAACGCCGAAAGAATAACGAATGCTATAAGTATCAGTTTCTTCATAATACATGTATTTTATCCTTGACAAATATAATGCAATTTTCGCACCAACCAAAGGATAATTAATAGGAATATACGAACAGCAAAAAAAAAGTACGTTTTACCATGCTGCGTATATCAACAGACATCAAGGAAATCCTCATTCGCAATATGTGCTCATTATCAGGATATTACTCCACCACAAACTTATGTGTTTCACCGTCGGCAAGCTTTATAAGGTAAAGTCCCGAGCGGAAATCGGACACATCGATACTATCGCCGTGGAGAGTTCCCTGCTTGCACAACCTTCCCGTATAGGTATAAATTGAATAATCGACGATTATATTCCGGTCGAACTGCAGTTTCCCGTCGATGACAATATTTGCAAACGAAGCACGGTTACGTTTTCCATTTGCATATTCCTCGCATCTTGGCTTCTGGTCGAGACGCCATTCGGCCATGCTTCGGAACACCACGACCGATGCAGCCTGCTGCAAGATAGCCGCTTCGGACTGCGGAAGTCCGTATGTGTATGATGCACCCTCGGGCGACTCCTTGAATATCGACGCATAAAACACACATGCAGCCAAATATGTACCCTGCGGAGAGGGATGACTTTTATCCTCAGTATATAAGTTTATTTCAGGATAATTGTCGCGCACATATTTCCATGCCATGCCCACAGGTGCTACTGCGCCATCGTTGTCGGCTGCCATTTCACAGTAACTTTCGGCAAGACGCTTCTGCATACCGTTGTAAGTAGTCAAAGGCATATAGGTAGTGTCGCTTATGTAGCCATTCTTTCGTCCCCACGTCATGTAAAACATAAGCTGGGTGCAATAATTGTTGTCGTGAACCATGTCGCTAAGGATCTTGGCGTATGGGTAGGTAAGCGTATCGACAACCTCGGGCGGATAGCAGGGATTGGTACTAAGTTCCTGCAAAACGACATAGTCCCAAGCCTTGGATTTAATTTTCGAAAGAGTCTGCTGATTACTACAATGCCTTTGCAACGAGTAACCGCCAATAGCCGACGACTCGGCATAAATCGTTACCTACAAACAAGATGCTCTTAGTCTGAGCAAAACCGCCCAGGCTAACGAACATCATCAATATCGGCAGAACCAAATTCCTCATGACAATAATGTCTATTATCGGTTGTTTTTTGTTTATAGTTCAAGGTCCAATGGTTATTGCAATTTTTATCAATTATCAATTGTTAATTGTCATTGTCCCTTACCTCGTCTTTGCATAGTTTGCATGTACCCTTCTTACTCTTTCGCGAAGCTGAAGCTTGTACTCTTCCCAGTTGGTAATGTTACGACGGGCAACGCCAGTTTCCATAGCGGCCTTTGCAACAGCAGGTGCAACACATTCTATTACTCGCAAATCCAATGGCTTCGGAATTATGTATTCGCGACCAAATTCAATCTTATTAACATTGTAAGCTTCGCAAACATAGTCAGGAACAGGTTCCATTGCAAGGTCGGCCAAAGCGTGCGATGCAGCAATCTTCATCTCTTCGTTAATCTGGGTTGCGCAAACGTCCAAAGCACCACGGAAAATGAACGGGAAACCTAGCACATTGTTCACCTGGTTCGGATAATCGCTTCTACCTGTTGCAATTATAACATCGGGACGCGATTCCTTGGCATCTTCGTACGAGATTTCGGGAGTTGGATTTGCCATAGCGAATACAACTGGGTCCTTAGCCATTGTCTTCATCATTTCCTTCGACACCACATTGCCAACCGAAACACCAGCAAATACATCGGCGCCAACCATAGCCTCGGCCAAAGTATGAAGGTCGCGTGTAGTTGCAAACTCACGCTTCTGTTCGGTAAGTTTCGGATTGTCGGCACGAACAACGCCCTTGCTGTCGCAAAGGACTATGTTTTCGCGCTTTACGCCCAAAGTGCAGAACAAACGAGCACAGCTAATGCCAGCCGCACCTGCCCCGTTGAACACAACCTTAACCTCGTCGATTTTCTTTCCTGCAATCTTCAGGGCATTAAGCAAAGCTGCGCCCGAAATAATTGCAGTACCGTGCTGGTCGTCGTGGAAAACAGGAATGTTCATCTGCTTCTTCAACTCAGTTTCAATATAGAAGCATTCGGGAGCCTTGATGTCCTCGAGGTTGATACCGCCAAATGTCGGTTCGAGAGCCTTCACAATCTCCACAACCTTCTGCGGATCCTTCTCGTTGATTTCGATATCGAACACATCAACATCAGCAAACGACTTGAACAGCAAGCCCTTGCCTTCCATAACAGGCTTGCCGGCTTCGGGACCAATATCACCGAGACCAAGGACTGCAGTTCCATTGCTGACTACAGCCACAAGGTTTCCCTTAGCCGTGTAGTCGTAAACTTTCTGCTTGTCGTCCTTAATTTCGAGGCATGGTTCTGCTACGCCAGGTGTATATGCAAGTGACAAGTCCTTCTGTGTGCGGAAGTCCTTTGTCGAAACAACCTCTATCTTTCCTTTTCTGCCTTGGCTATGATAGTCGAGGGCATCTTGTTTTGTGTATAAGCTCATAATTATTTATTCGTCAACTTCATTAATTTCATTGATATTGTATTCGTCAACATTGTGACGTGATTCTTCCAAATTCTCCAGGCTTCTGCGGTTGTTGTAGATATCGACAGCCATACGAATTGCGTTACACATCGGCAAGTAGTTGGCCTGATTCTTACCAGCAATTTCGTATGCGGTTCCGTGAGCCGGCGAAGTACGTACAATCGGCAGACCTGCGGTGTAGTTTACGCCGTCGTCGAATGTCAGCGCCTTGAACGGAGCCAATCCCTGGTCGTGGTACATTGCAAGCACAGCATCGAACTTCTTGAAATCGCCCGAACCGAAGAAACCGTCGGCTGAATACGGACCGAAAGCAAGAATATCCTTCTCGCGAGCCTCGTTTATAGCTGGGATAATAATTGTTTCTTCTTCGTTACCAATAACACCATGGTCGCCGCAATGCGGATTGAGACCGAGAACTGCTATACGTGGCTTGCGCACGACAAAATCGCGCTTTAACGAATCGTTGAGCAATTCAAGTTTCTCGAGCAACAGCTCTTTTGTAAGAGCCTTCGAAACTTCCGAAATTGGAATATGTCCGGTTGCCACGCCTACTCGCAAAGCCTCGCTGCACATCAGCATCAGGCACTTGTCGGCATTGAACTGCTGAGCAAGGTATTCGGTATGTCCAGGGAAATTGAAGCCAGCCGACTGGATGTTCCATTTATTAATAGGTCCAGTGACAAGGATGTCGATTTCTTTGTTCTTGAGGTCGGCAACAGCCTTTTCGAGAGCCTGATACGATGCCAAACCTGCTATTTCGTTCGACTTGCCCACTTCGACGCGGATATCTTCGCTGTTGCAGTTTATAACATATATACCATTATTCTTGGCTTCTTCCGCCGAATTAATCGTCGTGGTATTTATATTACTTCCCAGATTCTTCTTGTAGTAGGCTAGAATTTTGGGAGAACCATATATGATAGTAACTGCATTTGGAATATTCTTAATGTCCATCAACGATTTGAGTATCACCTCATAACCAATTCCGTTGATGTCGCCGGGGGTAAATCCTATTTTTATTTTTGTCATAGTAATATAATTTCAAAAAAATTTTTGCGAAGATACAATTTTATTTGAAGATTTGATGATTTGAAAATTCAATGATTCAAAAATTCAACTATTCAATTGTACATTGTTAATTATCAATTGTTTTTTGTCAATTCGGTAAAATACTTGAACAGCAGTCTTGTTGGCACCGATGTTCCGCCATTCCCGCGATACGAGTCCTTCTTTTCGGTGAAAGCCGGTCCTGCAATGTCGAGATGAACCCACTTGTAGTCGGTAAAATGCTTTAGGAACATTGCTGCGGTAATTGTTCCGCCATAACGTTTGCCGCAGTTCTTCAGATCGGCAATCGGCGACTCCAGCTGTTCGGCAAAATCGTCCCACAATGGCAGTTCTATCAGTCGTTCCCACACGTTGAAACCGCATTCCTTAAGTTTTGCAATATCATCGGGCGAAGTTCCGAGCACTGCGGTATTCTTTTCGCCTACGGCAACCATTGCAGCGCCAGTAAGCGTTGCCATATCGATTACAAGTTCGGGATTGTACTTCTTTGCATACGACAGAGCATCGGCAAGAATCAATCGGCCTTCGGCATCGGTGTTGGCAATCTCGACGGTCGTACCATCGTACATAGTGATAATGTCCTCGGGAACATACGCAGTAGCTCCTATCCTATTTTCTGTTGCCGGCACAAGTCCGTAAACCTTCACAGGAACCTTCGCCATAGCGAGCGCAGCTATTGTGCCTACCACTGCAGCACCACCAGCCTTGTCGCTCTTCATTGTATCCATCGAACTCGATGGCTTCAGGTCGTAGCCACCAGTGTCGAACACAAGTCCCTTGCCAACAAGGACATACGGACGCTCGTTTATTGCATTTTCGGGTTCCCATTTCAGTATGCTGAATGTCGGAGGCTCAACGCTACCGCGGTTTACGGCAAGAAGTCCGCCCATTTTCAGGCTCTCAATCTGCATCTTGTCGAGTATTTCGGTCTTAAATCCACACGACTTGCCAACTTCCTCGACGGTTTCTGCCAATTTCTTGGCTGTCATGTACGACAGAGGCTCGTTTACAATGTCGCGTGCAACGAAAACACCCTTTACAAGACTATTGATGCGGGCAATTTTCTTTTCGCAGACATCACCGCAAATCTTCACTTCCGACAGCGAAACGTCTTTCTTCTTCGACAAATATTTGTCGAAGCGATAGTTTGCAAGTTCTATTCCCTCTGCCAAATCAATACTAAAGTCATTGCCAGTAAGGTCGACAATACTTACTGACGTATATTTCTGAGCATTAAGCGTATCGGAAATGGAACATCCGCACATGCGAACGCTCTCGCGCTGCTCGTCATGTGATTTTTTAGCATTGGGTTTAACCACGAAGCACAACCTGTCGTAAAGGTTCAGCTCAGCGTAATCCTTTTTTTCGAAGGTCTTGCGCAAATATTCGGATTCTTTTTCTCCGAGACCTAATGTTTTTATCTTGTCAACATCGGCGACAATGTAAGCAACATTACCGCAGTTATCGTATTTTTCTACTTTACTTATCATCTGTATCTTGTTTTTAATCAACGTATTCCTTCTTTTGTACTATCACCACGAAATCATTATCGACATAATATCCATAATCGTAGCAGTAATAGTAAACCTTATCCATCTTCGTTCGGTAAATATTTGTCATATAGTCGAACTTGAAGCCCTCCTTCATCAGTTTGTCCTTCGGAACCGAATGACGTTCATTGTCTGGCTTTTCAACTTTTGCATACAATTCGCACAAAATCTGACGGTTTTTCTTCAGCACGCGGTTAATCTTGTACGTAACGTTATTGTCTTCCTGTTTCAATTGATTATTATAGGTATTACGGCACTGGTCGCAGCAGAATTTCTTGTCGGCGCGACCGTCGAATTCCGTATGGCAGACTGGACAAATTCTTTTCATATCAAATTCCGTTTATCAGTGCAAATTTAAACAAAATTTCCGACTTGTTGGTTTTCGCAAAAAACATTATTTTCGCTGTCGAAAAATAAATTTGAGTTTGTAACGTTTTATCCCTGTATTGTAAGGATTTAATTGAACAAAGAGTAATATCTACGCCCGATGGAACGCTTCATCTTGTCAATATCGCTGATTTTTGTGACGGCAATATGTCTGTCGCAGAACATTACCGGCGTAGTAACCGACAACGATGGCAAGCCTCTGTATTGCGCCAAGGTTATGATTGGCGGATCAATCCAAAGTTGTACGACCGATAACGACGGCCGGTTTGCCGTCAAATGCAGAAAAGGCTCGCAAAGAATCGTCATCACCTACAGCGGATACGAGCCACACGACGAAAAAATTGCCGTCGATGCCGACATAAACATGGGCACAATAGTAATGCAGCCCGAATACAAGCCAACCGACAGTCTACACGTGCTCGACAATATTTCGGACCAGCGCACACCGATGACAAGCGAAAACTACGACCACGAATATATAACTACAAAAAATATTGTACGCGATCTTCCATATATCCTCGAGCAGACACCATCGTTTGTTGCGCTGTCGGAAAACGGACTAGGCATTGGTTTCACCGATTTCCGCATACGTGGAATGAGCAGCGAAGCCACAAATGTCACACTAAACGGCATACAACTGACCGATGCAGAATCGCGACGCGTACTTTGGCATCATCTGCCCGACCTTGCAACTTCGTCCGACAATATAAAAATAACCCGAGGGACAGGCTCTTCGACTAACGGTTCGTATGCATACGGCTCTAGCATTGACATCTCAACTGAATCGCCAAGCGCAAAACCTTACGGCGACCTAACAGTAATGAGCGGTTCGTACAACACCATAAAGGCTAGCATCTCGGCTGGCACGGGAATTATGAAGAATGGCTTTTCCATCGACCTCAGAATGGCAAAGATAAAGAGCGACGGATACATAGACAGGTCGGGCACAAATCAAAATACAGTCATGATAAGTGCAATATGGCGTGGCAAGAACAACTCGTTGAGTGCAAATATAATATATGGCAAGCAGAAGTCGGGAATAACAATGTGGGGCTGTCCGGCTAACCTGCTTGAGACAAACCGCCGATACAATGCTTCGGGAGAATATTTCGACATAAATGGCAAAAAGCAATATTACGACGAAGCAGAAAACTTCACGCAGACACACGTCCAGCTGATATACTCGCAGAAAATATGGAGCAATGTCGAACTTAACATAAAGCTGCACGTTACCGACAATGGAACATCATTTACAACTACCGCCACAATCTCAAAAACCGACCTCATAAGGCGCAGAATGACAACAAACAACTTCTACAACGGCATAGTCTCGGCAACACATAAGATAGGAAACTTCGTTAATACCTTCGGAGCTTCGGGATACGTATATTCGGGACAATATTACGGAAATCTAATCTGGACACAATATGCCAGCAGCAGCTACAAGGACTACGAATGGTACCGCAACAAAAGCAACAAGGCCGAATTCAGCGCATACTACAAGGCTGGATATACAATCATCGACAAGATAACTTTGTACGCCGACCTGCAATACAGGGCTATCAACCACGAAATGAACGGTTACGACTGCAACTTGCTGCCAAGCGAACAGATGATGATGCTGAACGAAGACAACGACTACAATTTCTTCAATCCCAAAGGCGGCATAAACTATCAGATTACGCCTAAAATGAGACTTTATGCCTCGGTTGCCAGAACAAACAGGGAGCCTTCACGCAACAGCATAAAGGATGCAGTTGTAAACAAAAAAGCCATCGAACCCGAAACACTTATCGACTACGAACTTGGGTACTCATATAAATCAAAAATATTTTCTGGCGAACTGAACCTATATTATATGGATTTCAAAAACCAGATTGTGCCCACAGGCGAATTTTTGCAGAACGGCTACTATATAATGACCAATGTCGACAAGAGCTATCGCAGCGGAATAGAATTGACGGCACGAGTTACCCCCCACCGTAAGCTAAACATCGAAGCAAATGCAACATTCAGCCGAAACAGAATAAAGGACTACGTTTACCTTGCACAAACCTACGACGAGTATCTGAACGAAAGCATAGAAGAATTCCATACGGGAGAAACTTGTCCCGCATATTCACCCGAAATTGTTGCGGCAGGAAACATAAGCTACAACGTATTTGGAAACTTCCATTTATATTACAATGTAAAGTTTATTGGAAAGCAGTACATCGACAATACCGCCAGCAACGACAGGATGCTAAAGCCAT
>CADARW010000139.1:0-1458 GCA_902790405.1 uncultured Bacteroidia bacterium | reverse complement strand
GTTACGTTTCAAGTTCGAGATCAACAATCTGTTCAACACGCAGTTCTGCGACAACGCCTACGGCGGACTATGGTACGAACAGGGAGTGCAGAAATCGTGGACAATATTTTACCCGCAAGCAGGAATTACATTCACAGGAGGCGTAACTATCAGTTTCTAATAATAAAAATGCAAATCCTACATCGCTCAATATTCGTAAACTAACCATAGTTGTTAAAAAAACAGAGAAAAAATTTCTTTGATTTAAAAATTCATACACTACTTTTGCAACCTAAATTTTAAATGATATTGAAATTATGTTTTTAGAAGGAATTTTGTCAATAGCTGGTCAACCTGGACTATTGAAGCTTGTATCGAGAAAAAACACCAGTGTCATTGTTGAATCGCTGATTACTGGCAAGCGTATGCCGGCATTCTCAACATCACGCATAAGTACACTTGAAGACATAACCGTTTACACATACGACGACGACACTCCACTGAAGGATGTCTTTGTAAACATTTTCAACCAGTACAAAGGTGCCATTACCGATGTAACAGCAAAGTCGGCAAATACCGAACTCGCTGCGTTCTTCGAGAAGGTTCTCCCCAACTACGAAAAGGAAAAGGTATATATGTCCGACATCAAGAAGATTGTTTCATGGTACAACCTCTTGGTAGAAAAGGGCATCATCACCGAGGAATCTATAAAGGAATACTTGGAAGAAAAGGCAAAAGCCGAAAAGGAAGCAGCAGAAGCTGAAGCTAAGGAAGAAAAAGCTGAATAACAGCATATCTTATTAAAATAAAAAAGCGGATTTTCATCCGCTTTTTTTGTATCTCTACTTTTCGCAATTTCGTTCAAGGTCGGCAACAGCCTTGCACCAACCGCTGTATTTTTCCTTGGCTTCCTTTGTTTTCATCTTCGGAGTAAAAGTACGTTCCAGTTCTCGCGACGAAGCAAGGTCTTTCATCGAGCACCAACCTATTGCAAGTGCTGCAAGGTAAGCTGCCCCAAGCGATGTCGATTCTACAACCTTAGGTCTCTGCACATCAATCTGCAGAATGTCAGACTGGAACTGCATAAGGAAATTGTTAACCGACGCGCCACCATCCACATTAAGAGCAGTAATCTTGATTCCCGAATCCTTTTCCATCGCATCGAGCACATCCTTTGTCTGGTAAGCCATTGCTTCGAGTGCGGCACGTACAATATGCTTGTAAGTAACTCCGCCCGTTATGCCGCTGATATTGCCACGGACATTCATATTCCAGTATGGCGCTCCCAGTCCAACAAATGCAGGCACGAAGTAAACGCCATTAGTATCCTTCACTTCCGATGCCAGTTTTTCGGTCTCGGCAAGAACAGGCATAAGCTTATCCTCCAGCTCCGGAGAAGTCATGGTATCAAGCCTTCCATCAACCGCAACAATGAGTTCCGCGAGCGCTTCCGCAACGTGGACGTACTGATGCTGGATG
>CADARW010000138.1 GCA_902790405.1 uncultured Bacteroidia bacterium | reverse complement strand
TTGCCGTTGGGAGAGGAATATGCAAGGCTTATTAAAGGATTGATAGGATTATGTACAAAAATAAAGTTCAACTTTAGATTTGTGCAAAAATAATATTATTTTCTGATATAGAAAAAGTTAGATGAAAAGACAATAATATCGCGGACAATGCGGTTGTAATACATACATAGAGTCACATTCCAATTAAAAAAATCCAACTATTGTTGCGCAACAAAAAAAAACGCCTTATTTTTGTTTTCCTTTTGTTTTACGAAAATTCAGACCGATGAAAGAAAATAGAGGCAGTTTCTCAGGAAAATTAGGCGTGGTTGCTGTGGCAGCTGGTTCGGCTGTAGGGCTTGGCAACATCTGGCGTTTTCCATACATAGCAGGCGAAAACGGCGGTGGCGCATTCCTTATAGTATATTTGATATTTGTATTTCTAATAGGTGTGCCCGTGATGCTTTCCGAATTCGCAATAGGTCGCAGGGCTGGTTGCAATGCTTACGGAACTTTCAAGCGCCTGTCGCCAAAAGGCGGTTGGTGGCTCGTGGGACTGATGGGGATTTTTGCTGCCGTGATGATTTTCTCGTTCTACGGCACCGTGGCCGGCTGGACTCTCGAATATGTGAAAAAATCCATCTGCAACGACTTTGCTGGTCAGGATGTTGCGGCATTGGCACAGACTTTCAGCGACTTTACATCACAGCCACTAATGCCGACAGTCTGGATGATTATATTTGTCGCACTGACATCGCTGGTGATACTTTTCGGTGTGGAAAAGGGCATCGAGAAGGTCAGCAAGGTGCTTATGCCTATCCTTCTTGTGCTGATAATCGCCATCTGCGTGCGTGCTGTCACCTTGCCAAATGCTTCTAAGGGTCTGGAATTCCTGTTCAAGCCCGACTGGAGCAGCCTGACATTCAAGGGTGTACTTATGGCACTCGGACAGGCGGCATTCTCGCTCAGCATAGGTATGGGAACGATGATAACCTACGGTTCGTACATAAGGAAGGATACACCGTTGGCTTCCACGGCAATAGAGATTGCAACCTGCGATACGGTCGTGGCTCTGCTCGGCGCAATTATGGTTTTCCCGACCTTGGCTTTCCTCGGTGCAGAATCGGCTGGCGGACCAGGTTTAGTGTTCATCACCTTGCCTGCAATATTCCAGGCTATGCCGGGTGGATACATTTTTGCAATATTGTTCTTCCTTTTGCTCTCTGTAGCAGCTCTTACAAGCACAATCTCGCTTCTCGAAGTGCCAGTGGCATTCCTTGTCGATGAATTCAAGATGAGCCGAAAGAAGGCAACATTGCTGTCGTCGGCTGTGATTATATTTTTAGGTGTGTTCTGTACATTATCGTTCGGTTTGCTGAGCGACTTTACGATTTTCGGCAAGACAATCTTCGATTTGTTCGACTACACCACCGCCAACTTTATGCTTACATTCGGGGCATTGCTCATTGTGATTTATGTGGGATGGTTCTTCGGTAGGAAAAATTTCATCGAGGAGCTTACTGCCGGCGGAAAAGGCAATGTCAAGTTTGCAAAATTCATTTCCGTCTTGGTGAAATTTGTTGCTCCTGTGGGAATAGGTCTGGTGGCGATTGGGTCGCTGGTGATTGGGGGAATTGTGTAGATGAAAATATTATTGATTGTGGTGGTAAATGATAATGGATTAAATTGAAATATTGTGAGATATCTTGTAGGGTCGCGGCGCGCCACGACGCCACAAGATATTAGATGTAAATTGAATATGCCCCAATTTCCCAAAAATATCCGAGCACAATGGCACAATTACAATGGAGGATTATATTTTGTGACATTCTGCACAAAGAACAGGGAACATTATTTGGGAGAAATATTGGATGGCAAAATGAGTCTGACAGATGTCGGGAAATTTGCAGATGAGCAATTCCGGAATGTTACAGAACATTATCCCTATGCAGAAATTCCATTATGGGTTGTGATGCCAGACCACATTCATGCAATTGTGATAATTGACAATGATAAAATTCCATACGAACGACGGATTGTCGGTTTTGATTCTGTAGGGTCGCGGCGCGCCACGACACCACAAGAACAAAACCAACAATCCAATATGTCACCACGGGAAATTGCAAATATGCAGGGATGGATGTCTGTTGTGATTGGTGGCATCAAATCATCCATTACAAAATATGCCAATTCCAATGCCATTCCTTTTTCTTGGCAATCCCGATTCTACGACCACATTGTCCGCGACACCGCCGAAATGAACAGCATTGCCGAATACATTGAAAATAATGTAGCGCAATGGGAATGTGATTCTGACGAAAAAATCTAAAATCATTAGCGCATTTGCATAAAACAATTTATCTTTGCATTTCGACAAAAAAGATATTGCTGATGATATACTCAATGACAGGATTCGGAAGGGAACTTCTGGAATACAAAGGAAAAAAGATTACAATAGATATTAGAACCCTGAATTCTAAATCGGCGGACATTTCCACCCGTCTGCCCAACCAATACAAGGAAAAGGACATCGACATCCGCCGTATGCTTTCGCAGGGATTGCAGCGCGGAAAGATTGATTTTACAATAACGGTTGAAAACGAGCAGAATGTGAACCCCATTAATTCCGCCGCCGTGATTGCCGCCTACAAGTCGTTCGCCGATGATTGCCGCAAAAACAATGTGCCGATTTCCGAAACCGACAATAGCCTGTTGTCGTCATTAATCCGCATGCCCGAACTTCAGTTGAACGGAAGCGATGAACTTACCGACGAGGAATGGGCTGCCGTTGAGTCGTCAATACAAAAATCTATTGACCGCTGTTGCGAGTACCGCAAGGAGGAAGGCCGCATCCTCGAAAAGGATGTGCTGGCAAAGATTGATTCCATACTTTCGCTTCTCGGACGCGTGCCACAGTACGAAGCCGAGCGCATTTCTGTTATCAAAGACAAGATTCGTCAGGCACTTAACGAACTGAACCTTAACGATTCGAACAGCGAAAATCGCTACGAGCAGGAAATTATCTACTATCTTGAAAAACTCGACATCAACGAGGAGAAAGTTCGTCTGCGCAAGCACTGCGAGTATTTCATCGAGACGGCAAAGTCGGAAGATGCGGCGGGTCGTAAGCTGGGATTCATCGCACAGGAGATGGGGCGCGAGATAAACACTCTCGGCTCAAAGGCTCACCACGCCGAAATGCAGAAGATAGTGGTAATGATGAAGGATGAGTTGGAAAAAATTAAGGAACAATCACTAAATATTTTGTAATGAAGCCAAAAGTCGTAATATTTTCGGCACCGAGCGGTGCAGGCAAGACAACGGTAGTGAAGCATTTGCTGGCTATGCCCGAGTTTAACTTGAGTTTTTCAATTTCGGCTTGTTCGCGCAAGAAGCGTGAAGGCGAGGTCGATGGCAAGGACTATTATTTCCTCTCGGCTGACGAGTTCCGCAAGAAGATAGAGAACAACGATTTCCTTGAGTGGGAAGAGGTTTATGCCGACCATTTCTACGGAAGCCTCAAGTCGGAAGTTGACCGTCTGACGGCTGCTGGCAAGAATGTTGTTTTTGATGTGGATGTAAAGGGCGGACTGAATATCAAGAAGTATTACGGTGAAAATGCCCTGGCAGTGTTCGTTATGCCGCCATCGGTCGAGGTTTTGGAAAAGCGTCTCCGCGACCGTTCCACCGACAGCGAGGAGGCCATCCGCACCCGTATCGACAAGGCCGTTTACGAACTTTCATTTTCCGACAAGTTCGATGTCGTGCTTGTGAACGATAAGTTAGACGAGACCTTTGCCAAGGCGGAAAAACTGATTGGGGATTTCTTGAAGAAATGAATTATTGGTAAGATATTAAGCCCGTGAATGCGGGCTTTTTTTGTGCCGTCAGTTATATTTGTTATTTTTGTGATATTATTTATCGAAAACGTTTGACTTATGAGAAAAATATCATTTCTGATTGCCATGATGCTTATTTCAGCAATGGCTTTCACTCAGTCAATCAAGGTGTTGATTGAAACAACAAAGGGAAATATTACTGTAATGTTGTACGATGAAACTCCATTGCATCGCGACAATTTTATAAAGCTTGTCGAAAGCAATTTCTACGATAGCATATTGTTTCATCGTGTGATAAATAACTTTATGATTCAGGCTGGCGATCCAACATCTAAGAATGCTGCGCCTGATGTGCTTTTAGGCGATGCAGATACCGACTACACCATTCCTGCCGAGTTTGTTTATCCAAAATATTTCCACAAGAAGGGCGCACTTGCTGCCGCACGTAATAGCGATGACGAAAATCCAGAGCGCAGAAGTTCTGGTTCGCAGTTCTATATTGTTCAGGGACGAACATTTACAGATGAAAAACTCGACAAGTATGAGGCGCATTTGGGAATAAAGATGCCTGCCGATATACGCGAATACTACAAAACCGTTGGTGGAACACCGCATCTCGATACCCAATATACAGTATTTGGTGAAGTTTTGGATGGTATGGATGTCGTAAACGAAATTGCAGCAGTAGAAACCAACAATGACGACCGTCCTGTAGTCGATGTCAGGATATTGAAGATGAAGGTTGTTACGGCGGATAATAGTTTGGGAGAATAGTACCAAGCATTACAAATAATTTGATTCCTTCTTTTTGGCTCGCTCTTTGCTAATCATCTTTGCGATTTCGTTCAAAATTATTAATTTTGCATTTTAAGATTGAAAACTAATAACAGTTGGTTATGAAGAAAATAGCATTGATTGTTGCTCTTGCACTCGTTTCTGCAATGGCATTTTCGCAATCGACCAAGGTGTTGATTGAAACAACAAAGGGAAATATGACCGTGATGCTTTACGATGACACACCTTTGCATCGCGACAATTTTGTAAAACTTGCCGAAAGTGGTTTCTACGAAGGCTTGCTGTTCCATCGTGTTATAAATAACTTTATGATTCAGGGTGGCGACCCGATGTCGAAGAATGCTGCTCCGAATGCTCGTCTTGGCAATGGCGGACCTGGTTACACAATTCCTGCCGAAATAGTTTATCCAACGCATTTCCACAAAAAAGGTGCTCTTGCCGCTGCTCGCACTGGCGACAATGTAAATCCAAAGCGTGAAAGTTCTGGTTCTCAGTTCTACATTGTTCAGGGTCAGACTTATACCGATATGAAGCTCGACCAGTTTGAAAAGGCATTGGGTAAGACTTTCACAAATAAGGAGCGTGATGCTTACGCAACAATTGGTGGAACTCCACATCTCGACAACCAATACACAGTGTTTGGCGAAGTTGTTGAAGGTCTTGGCGTTGTCGATAAGATTGCTGCCGTTGAAACAGCTCCTGGCGATCGCCCTGTAGAAGATGTGAAGATTATAAAGATGACCGTTATTAAGGACGATTCTAAAGAATAGTCTTCCAACGATGGCTGAAAGTTTTATTTTTTCTGGAACTGGCTTTGTGCTTGGCAAGTACGAAGTTACAAATGCAGATATTCTGAAATATATCCGTCTTGGCTATCTTGACGGTTTCAACGAATCGCGTGCTGCCAAGTCTGAGAAATTCATTGCATACAAGACTAAAAATCCCAATGCAACCGCCTTCGACTATATGGCTGAGGCAAAGATGGGCTTCAAGACGCGCTACCATGTGGTGCCGTTTCCACCGGCGGCTTCGCAGTACAAGAATGCTGACAATACAATCACTTTGTGCGTAGGCGCAGTAGAGAAGGCGCTTGCTAAAAGCGGACTTTCGGGCAACGACATTGATGCTTGGTTTGTGGGAACGGCAACGGCTCCGCAGAAGGCTCCTGGAATTGCGGAGTTTGTGAAGTCGTACTTCTGTTCCGAGG
>CADARW010000137.1 GCA_902790405.1 uncultured Bacteroidia bacterium | reverse complement strand
GCCGACTTGGCCTCGCGCACGATTTCCTCAACGGTATAAGGCACATTGGGATTCTGTTCCTTGGTGACTTCTGCGCCGCAGATGGCGGCAGTAATGATCAGTTTATCCATTTGTTGAATTGTTGATTGTTTAATCGTTTAATTGTTGAATCCAACCGGACTTATTTTTTACGTTGGCAATCCTTGGGAGTCACGCAGGTACCCGAAGCACGGCAAACGAGGATGGGCTCATCCAGTTCGTCGGCGGCTGAAGGAGAAATGTCGGGGCGAGCCACGGCCACCTTGCGGGCCTCAAACATCATGTGGCGTGAAGTGTTGCCTTCGCGGTCGATCCAACCTTCAGCCTCGATAAAGTCGCCTGCATATACAGGAGCCTTGAATTCAATCATATCGTATGCGCAGAAAAGGCCTTCGTCACCGTCACGCATAATGAGAAGTTCGGTAGCCACATCACCAAACAGGTGAACCATGTGAGCACCATCAACCAAATTGCCACCGTAGTGTGCGTCTTTTGCGCTCATGCGCAGTCTAATCTTTGTTCTGTATTCCATGTTCTAAATTTCTTTGTTTCTATGTTTCTATGGGCTTCGCCCGTTTCTAAGTTTCTAAGTTTTTAGTGGAGACGCAAAATTTTGCGTCTTTACTTTATAATTTTTATTGGCTTGCTGGTTAAAAGACTTTTAGACTTTTAGCCTTCCAGCCTTTTTGCCTTATTTTACAATATAGTCAACGAAGATGTTCTGGGTGTGGATTGCTTCTGGAGCAATTTCACCAACCTTAACGATGTTCTCGATTTCGGCGATAACAACGTCGGCTGCCATAGCCATCATCGGGTTGAAGTTCTGGGTTGTGCCCTTGAAAACGAGGTTACCGGTTTCGTCACCAACGGTTGCACCGAGCAATGCGATGTCTGCATGTATCGGGAGTTCGAGGAGATAATCCTTGCCGTCAACATTAATAACGCGCTTGCCTTCTGCTACTACTGTACCAAGACCTGTTGGAGTAAGAACACCACCAAGACCAGCACCACCGCAACGGATGCGTTCTGCAAGAGTTCCCTGAGGTACGAATTCGATTTCGAGTTCCTTGGAGTTCAACTGTGCGATAGTTTCCGGATTTGTACCGATGTGCGAAACTATAGCCTTCTTAACCTGATGGTTAGCAACGAGGATACCAACGCCCTTGTCAACAAAAGCGGTATCGTTACCAATGATAGTAAGGTTCTTGATGCCTGCATCGTGTATTCCCTTCAATACCTTGTTGGCTGAACCAACGCCTAAAAATCCGCCGATCATGAGGGTCATTCCGTCCTTCACCATTGATACGGCCTGTTCTACTGAAATGAATTTATCCATAGTTAATTCCTTTTAATTTATCTGTTTTAAAAACGGCTTCAAATATAGCACAAATATTTTGTTTGCGTATAAAATATTTGATGTTTGTTTCTGTTGTTGGTTGCATAGCTGTTCCCTGCGATGTTCTGAGCGTAACCAAAGCAAGTTGCTGGTTTCTCGATACACAACTGCAAATCTTTGGGACCGCTCAGTGTGAATACAATCTTAACTGTATATCAAAACATACATCTTTTCAAAAAAATATGCCATTATACATACTACTTTTAAAATAAAGTGATTATATTTGCAACGAAAACACATTGTGTGTAACAAAAAGTATTTTTTTTATTATAAACCGACGGGTTCGATGGGATATAACCGAACAGAAATGTTATGAATAGATTTTTTATTGGCTTTTTTATTGCTATTATGGCAATGTTTCTGTGCTTAAAAAAAAGTAAAAAGGAAAACGTATATAAACCAAAGAAACAAATCGCTAGAGTTCTTAGCTCAACAAACAGTACAAACAAGCAGATGGCACAAGCTATGACTTGGGATGACAAAAAACTGTCGAAGATTGACCACTACTACAACGGAAGTATAAGTTGGACAGAATATTACACATACGACAAAAAGAACCGTATTGTAAAGGCTGATGACTATGGAAATAATGAGACCGTTGAATACAAATACGACGGTAAAAATTTAAAGAGCATAGAATATACCAAAAACGGACAATTAAGAGAAACAATAAATGTAACATATAAAGGAAATAAAATTTCCAGACTTGAATATATTGAATACGATTATAATAAATCAACCGAGGCAAATGAAGAAAAACATTTAAGCCTTATGCCAGAAATTGTTGAGAAATCTGACATCATCTCAAAAGCTGGTTTCTATTATGACCATGAAACTTTAACTATTGATCTTGAATGGGATGGCGACAATATAGTTAAAACCATTTACAATAGAGTACTAAGCGGAGAATACTATAATGGAGAAATTTATGAGTCTGGAACAAAAACCTATAATACAGAGAGTACATATACCTATGATAAAAACACAAATCCAATATATGGATTTAGAGATGGAGTATATATACTTTCTCCAGATACTTATACTAGTAGAATTATGGCTAGTTATTCAAAGAACAATCTAACCCAGATGACAGAAAGATGGTCAATATCTATTGTTACTAATAATCAAACGCTTTCTGATTCTGGTATAGATACCTATAACTATTCATACACTTATGACAAAGAGTTCTTGACAGGAAAATATCCGACCGAGGTATTATACACTCATACCAACAACGGTACTACCACAATGTCAACAACTTACTACGAATACAACAACTAAAAATTCTTAGCATAAATAACAAAAAAGACGGAACATGATTCCGTCTTTTTTTATTGGTTGACATTATTAATTTCTTCTATCCGTTTGCCCTTTCCATCTGGTCGTACATGTAAATGTCCTTGCCTTGGAGTCTGAGCATCAGGTTGGCAACACATAACACGTCCTTCTCGCAATATATGGCAATACGCTCCACATCGTGCTCGCCGTAGTAAACACCTGCCACTTCGCTGCCGTCGATGTCGTCCTTGGGCGTTGGTATGTCGAAAAGGTCGGCCATGAGTGCCAATGAGGTAAAATTCTTGTAATCACCGAATTTCCATAATTCAAGTGTATCAATATGCCTTATTTCCCATGGCTTCTTTCCCGACAAGTCGAGAGCCTTAGGCAGATTGTACATGCGGTTTACGAGCATACGACGTGCTATGTAAGGAACATCGAATTCCTTGATGTTGTGTCCGCAAAGCATCTTGTTGCCAAACGGATCCCACTTTACAAGCATGTCGGCAAAGCCCGAAAGGATTTCTTTCTCGTCGTCGCCATAGAACGACTTTACGCGGAACTTGTCGCCATTGACAAAACCCACCGATATGCACACAATCTTTCCGAATTCGGAATAGATTCCGGCACGTTGGTAAACGTCGGAAGCTGTTTCGGTTTCGGCTCTGAAATTCTTCGATTTCTTTTCCCAGTGCTTCTTGAAAGCTTCGGGCATTTCGTCGAACGAGGCGCACATAGGCACGGTCTCGATGTCGATGAACATTACATTCTTAAGGTCAATATCTTGCATAATTTCCTTTATTTCAGTTATTAATATGTTGATGTATGAATTTTGCCAAAAGGTTAACTGCAGCATCGTTATCGCCGATGTTAGGTACAATGATGTCGGCATAGCGTTTTGTAGGCTCAATGAACTGCAAGTGCATTGGCTTTACGGTGTCGTAGTAGTGCTCCAGGACATCGTTTACCGAACGTCCGCGCTCCACAGTATCACGTCGCAAGATTCGTGCCAGACGGTCGTCGGCATCGGCATCAACGTAAACCTTAACATCCATCAAGTCACGGAGTTCTGGCTGAGTGAGCACCATTATGCCTTCGACGATTATAACATTGCTGGGCATTACCGTCAAAGTCTCCTTGCTGCGCGAACTGGTTATGTAGGCGTATATTGGCTGTTCAACCGACTTGCCTTCCTTCAGTTCCTTTATGTGGCGAATGAGCAAATCCCACTCAATGGCGTTAGGATGGTCGAAATTTATCTTCTTCCTCTCCTCCATCGGCAAATGGCTGCTGTCCCAATAGTACGAATCCTGAGGTACCAGCGTCACCATGTCCTTGGGCAACTGCGCGGTAATCTTGTTGACTACGGTGGTCTTTCCCGCTCCCGAACCGCCTGCTATTCCTACAACTAGCATATCGTTTGTATTTTTAGTTTTCTACTTCGTAAACACCTTTACATCATCCAGGAAGTATTTTCCTGCTACTCCCACAGGACTTTCGAACTTGAAGGCTATACGGATGTTACCAGAATATTGCGCAAGGCTCACATCGCCAGAGATTGCCCAGTCGGTCGATACTGCAATGTTGGCAGGAAGCTGTGTCCAGTTTGCACCGTCGGTGGAAATCAAAGCTGTCAAAGTATTTCCGCTTGTAAGCATTCTGGTCTTGAAGCTGAGGAACGAATTAGCCTGAAGTGCAATTTCGGGAGTAATAAGCCATGTCTCGTTCTGCTCGCCGCTGTTTCCGCTGACACTGAGAATCTTGCCTTCGGTAGCTTCCTGGCATTTCCAAGTTGCTGTACCTTGTACGGCATTGTTCTGCCATCCTGCATCGGCAAATTCGCCGTCGGGAGTTGCATCGAAATTGTTTTCGAAAATTACATCAACATCACCAAAACGACGACCGGTAAGCTGAACCTCATCGGTATTGCGGATAAATAATTGGTATTCAGTATTGTATCTGCTTACAATAGCCACGAGCGAACCGCTGCCCGCAGGAATTGTGTCGCCTGCAAAGTTGGCGTAACCGCTAGTGCGTACAATCATGGTGTTGCCGTACTCGTCCTCGATATATGTATTCACTGTCTTCTGACCTTCCTTGTCGGCGTAGGTTTGACCAACATACTGCTGCTGGAACTGTACCTTGCGCAATTTGACAAGCTTTCCGACATACGAACCAGTGCCAATATTTTCAATATCAACCAATTCGGGTTCGAGGAAGCAACGGGTTTTCAGCTTGACAATGTTGTTGTCGACATGAACAGAATCCAACTGTATCATACCGCTGTAGTCGCCGAGGACCAATCCTTTGAGGTTTACGCGCACATAGTCGCCTTCGTACACTCCACCCGACGAAAGCAGGTGCAGGTTGATAGCCTTGTCGTCGTCGGCACCGCCCTGCAGATAAGCCGACTTGTAGATGTTGCCAATCTTGTCGGACATGGTTATGTAGCCAAAAACAGAATGGTCTTCGTTGAACTTGTATGTTCCGCCGCCAGCAGCCACAAGTGAGTCGTAAATCTCCCACAAGCGGGTAATTGTAATGGTGTCGCCGACAGGAACTTCGCTCACTTCTGGTGTGTCGAACTTGCCCTGTATGCAACCGCTGAACATAAATGCCGGCACTATTGCCGTTGCTATTGCCAATATCTTGATTATGCTTTTCATATCTTCTTGTTTTTTAGTCGCACCTTTCGTTTTCCATGTTCACTTCATCGGTCGAACGGATAATTATCTGATAGGTTGTCTTTGTTCCTGTGTTGCTATTTGTAATGTATCGTGTCATAATTCCCACGACGCTTCCGCTGCCCTTTGGCAATGGTTGTCCAGCAAAGTCGGCGTAGTCGCTGTTGCGAGCAACAAGCGTATTTCCGTCGCAGCTTGTCATGTTGCGGTTCTGGGTTGCCGAACCGTGTTCCACTGCGTAGGTCATCGTGGTATCGCTTGCCGCAAACTGCACATTGTTGAGTTTTACAAGACGGCAGTCGTAATATGCTGGATTTTCAATAACCTGAGCCATAGTAACTTCCTCTGGAGTAATCGGTACATTTGGTTCCTGAAGTATCACCTGCAGAGTGGCATCCTCGACATCGACAAAACTTAGTTCCATCTTGCCGCTGTAATTTACTATCTGGCTGCCTTTCANNNNATGTTGTCGTGGCTGTCGTCCATAGTGATTGTACCAAACAGCATATAGTCGTCTTTAAACTGGTAGTAGTCGCCACTGTCGACCCACATCTTGTAAATGTCGGAAACCGTAAGTATATGGTCCTTGTCCAACTCGGTTATTGCTGGGACATCGGGTTTCTCGCAGGAGCAGACAAGTGCCACGGCTGCAAAAAACATCGGAACTATTATGGAAATTATCTTTTTCATCTTGCAAGTGTTTTAGAATCTGAAATATAGGTTTGCAAAGTAATTAATTCCGTACATATAGTAGTACTTGTTGGGGAACTTGTCGATGTTGGTCTTGTCGAAACGGTACTGCTCGAATCCGCTGGTTGCAATCTTGGTGTTGTGAGTTACATTCGAGATGCTTGCAGTGAAACCGATAGTGTATTTGTGCTGTATTCTCCACGATTTTCCACCGTAGATGTCGAGTGTGAAACCGCCTTTCAACTTTTCTTGTCCGAGAATAGTTTCGAGCTGCGGGTCGCCGACAACAAAAATGTCGAGAGCCTCAACAGTGTGCTTTTCGGGATTGATCGTAACATAGTTTTCACCGAAATAATTTGCGTTAGCACCTACATACCAGTACTTTGGTGCGGAATACTTTACTCCGATAGTCGTTGCAAGTTCTGGAGTTCCGCCTATGTGGTAGTTCTTTATATAGACGGTGCGGTCGGTTGCAAGCACTTCGGAACTGTTGTCCTGAGTTATGGTTACCGACGGACGGCTGTTGTACATGTATCTTCCGTAGCCCAAAGCAGCAGTTGCAGTAACTGTAGGCGAAATCTTTACTTCGGTTCCAAATTCTCCACCATAGTGAACCTTGTTTACGCCAGTCATCAGATAGTTGACGAAGGTGTTAAGTTCGTCGTGGTAGAAACTTGTACCTTCGGTTCCGTTGCGGAATTCGGTGTAGTAGCCCGTAATCTTGAGCTGGAAGTTGGGCGAGCGGTAGAAATAGCTGAGGTCGCCCGAGAAG
>CADARW010000136.1 GCA_902790405.1 uncultured Bacteroidia bacterium | reverse complement strand
GCCATCGCCAAGGTGCGTCCCGATTTCAAGGTCATGGCCAACTTTATTCTTTCGCATATCCCCAACCTCAAGGAGTGTTTCTTCGCCGTCAACCCGTTCGAGAAAAACCCGGAATGGAAGAGCAGCGTGGGGGGCATCAAAGGAGCCATCTTGCATATCGCCGAAGGCAATGGCTTGGGTGTGTTCCCTGCGGGAGAGGTGTCGCGCTATCATGGACATGACTATCCCGAGGACCTGCCTTGGAGTACTTCCATCGCCCGTATCATCAAGAACGCCAACGTTCCAGTGATTCCCGTGTTTTGGGAAGGCCATAATTCGAAGTTGTTCTACATGGTCGACAAGATCCATCCTATGTTGGGCACAGCCCGCCTGACTAAGGAATTGATTAATAAACACGACCAGCGTTTCAACCTTCAAATAGGCAAACCGATTCTGCCTGCTGAGGTCGCCCTCTACGAAAAACCTGCTGACTTGGCGGCCTATCTGCGCAGCCGTTCCTACGCACTTGAAGCCAACATTCCGGCCAAGGTTGCGGAGAAGAAGGAAGTGAAACAGGCCGAAATCGACAAAAGGGAGTCTGTTCAAGGACGACCTTGGCGACATAGAATCGGTTTCGCCGCAATACAAGGAAAAGTTCAACATTCTGGCAGTTGCCAACATGTGGGGCGCAGTGCACGACATCAACATGATTTCGAATGCAAAGACCTCGATAATCTCGTTCCACGGCGATGCCGACAACATTGTCCCATACGGCTACGACTATCCTTTCAACGACGTGCTCGACCCAATAAAGATAGCACTGCGCAACGACAACAGCAGCGAAGCGCAATCGGTAAAAAACATATTCTCGCTGCCACTCAACCGAGCTATGACAAACAAGATGTACGGCTCGTCGCTAGTGGACAAAATGGCTAAGGCAAAAGGCAACCGAAGCAAACTATTTACCTATCCTGGTGGCGGACACAGCCTGCATGTCGACAAAAACAACAATCTAGTGCCATACTTCTATTTCATACAGGATTCGGTAACTGCATTTTTCATCGAGGAGCTCATCCCCGACCCCGTAAGCATCGAACGCGACAAAACAGACCAACTCTGCTACAAAATCAATGGCAGCAACACATCCGAAACTTTCTGGAAAGTAGAAAATGGAATCATCCTCGAAAGCAAGGGACGACAGGCTAGAATCATATTTCTACCATCAAAAACAGGAAGAAAAATTATAGTTTCAGGACATTACAGCAATGGTATCGGATTCTGCAAAGAAGTATCATACTGATAAACAACACACATCTTTATTATTTGAATAAAAGAATAAATAAACGCACCAACAAAAAAAATATTACTTTTGCAGTATTAACATTAAAATTTTAAATGATATGAGAAAGACTTTATTATTAATGACAAGCGTAATTTTCGCTTTGGTAATGCTCTCATCATGCAAGAGCGAACCTAAAACTTTAACAAGCGGACAGTGGAGCATTGACTTCCTCGGCGATGTAAACACCTATCAGTTCAACGACGACATGACAGGAAAGTATATCTCATCTGCTGGCGAAGACAACAGCTACGATTTCACTTACGAAATTGTTGGTGATTCAATATTCATCAAACAGGTTTCGGATGCTATCTTCGACTTGGGTCCAGACAAATACGCATACAAGATTACAGGCAACGAACTTAACCTTAAAGGCGGTTTCTTTGGCTTGAGCGACATGACCTACAAATGGGAAGAAAGAAAATAACTAACAAAAATTTATAAACAAGATGAAAAAGACTTTAGTATTTTTGGCAAGTGCTTTATTTGTAGCACTTTTTGCAGCATCATGCAACAGCAACAATTCGACATCGACAGAAATCGACGGAATTGATGAACTTCTCGAAGAAGCAGTTGTTGAAGAAGAAGAACCAGAAGGAGACAGAACTCTTACCGAAGGTATCTGGGTAAACGACGACTGGGGAAGCAAAACCACCTACCAGTTTACCGAAGACGGCATCTGCACAGTAATCAGTCCTGATATTTTTGACGGCGGAACCGACACTATCAAATGGAACTACACCATCGACGGCGAAACAATGAAGCTCGAACAGAAGGGTGACGACTTCAGCATGTCAAAAGAAATGGGCTTCAAGATTAAAGGCAACAAGCTCACAATCACCGAAGCTGGCGTTCCAATGGACTACAAATGGCAAAAAGCCGAATAAAAAGATTAAATTTCCAACAAAAAAGGCCTCGCAAAACGAGGCTTTTTTGTTGTTAACTCTATGATTATTCAAGCCGTACAAATAATTCAAAAAAAAGGGACTAAAAACGACATATTCTTCAAAATTTGTATATATTTGCAATAGTTAAATTTAAACTTTATTTTTAAAATGAAAAAGACATTAGTATTTTTGGCAAGTGCTCTTTTCGTAGCACTTATGGCTGTTTCTTGCAACGACAAGCCAGCAGAAGCAACCGAAGAAGATCAGAACGCAGAAGCTACAGTTGAAGAAGCTGTTGAAGAACCAGCTGCTGAAGCTACAGAAACTGCTGCAGCTCCTACAACCAACACTGTTAACTTCGACCAGTACCTCGACGAATACGAAAAGTTCGTTAAGAGCTACGAAGAATTCGCTGACAATGGTGGTATCGACAAGGCAAAGGAAGTAAAGACCAATGCTGAAGCTGCAAAGGCTAAGATTAAAGAAGACCAGCTCAACGATGCTCAGTTGGCTCGCTTCAAAGCTTTGAACCAGAGAATGGCTGTTGCTTCTGAAAAGATCGCTAAGAAAACTGCAGAAGGCGCAAAAGACGCTGTAAACGCAGGTAAGGACGCTGCCAACAAACTCGGAATTGGTAAGAAGAACTAATCCCTGTCCGATTCAAAAACAAAAAAGGACTGGCAACAGTCCTTTTTTTTGTCTGCACATATATTATAAATACAAATTTTATATCTTTGTCCCCTCTAGAATTAAGGGTTCAAAGTTTTAAGAGATTAAGGAATGAAACGGTTTTTGCTCACAATATTATATGTAGCAACGGCTTTGCTGTCGGCAAAATCGCAGACTCATTCCATCTCGTGTACCTACAATAACGGCGCATATCTAATAGAATATTCTCTCAACCAATACAATATTTTGCAAAAAAATACCGCAAACGGCACTTTCTGCAAAATCGACTTTGCAAAATCGACATACACCGAAAAAAAAGGATGGCCAGAAATTCCATTTGCAAGTGCAACCATAGACATCGGAAACGAAACAAAGGTTACACCAGTCATCGAATCGATAAGCTACTGCGACACAGTACTGACAAACCCACTTTTGCCATCGCGCGGAACAATTTTCCGCAACCAGAATCCCGACGAAATTCCATATACAATTGCACCAAAGTCATTAAACGGGCAATTTTTCCCACAAGAAATTGCCATTGCCGACACACCGTTCACTTTTGGCAAAAAAAGACAAGCCAACATCAGGATTTTTCCTTTCCAATACAATTCATCAACAAATACTCTGCGCATATACGACAGAGTTGTAATACGTATCGAAACCAATCACACAAGGGCAAACACCCAGCTTGCACACTACGATTTCGGCGATATTCTAGTGCTCGTCCCAGAAAAATACGATTCGGCAATTAGCCCATACATAGCGTGGAAACGCGAAATGGGCTACAATGTAACCGTCGTGCATTGCGACTCGGCCGAAAACGTCACCCAAAAGATAGCCCAAGCATACAGCCAGAATCCCAACCTCTTGTACGTTCAGCTTGTTGGCAATTGGAACGATATACGCTCTAACACTTTGGGCTCCGAAACCTGCTACGACTGCCCAACCGACCCTGCTCTTGGCTGCGTCGCTGGTGGTGACGTCTATCCCGACATCGCCATCGGCAGGTTCTCGTGTGCCAACGAAGAAGAACTTTCAGTACAGATACAGAAAAGCATCAACTACGAGAAAAATCCCAACAACAATCGCGACTGGCGCGACCGCTTCATCGGAATAGGTTCGGGCGAAGGTCCCGGCGACGACGACGAACTCGATTACCAGCATGTCCGCAAAATATACGACAACAAGTTGTCGGACTTCACATACAACATTCATTCTCAGCACTATGACGAAGGCACAAGCACCTCGTCGAATCTTTTGACAGCAAGCATTAACCTCGGAGCCTCGTCGATTGCATACTGCGGACACGGAAGCGGTTCGTATTGGCTGACAGGCGGTTATGGTTCGGCAAGCGTTACCAACAGCAGCAACGGCGACAAACTTCCGTTTGTAGTCTCGGTTGCCTGCCGAAACGGAGCATTCCACAGCAGCGACTGCTTTGCCGAAAAATGGCTTAACGCAAGGCATGGCGGTGCAGTTGCAACGCTGATGTCGAGTATAAACCAGCCGTGGAATCCTCCAATGCGCGGACAAGACTACTTCTACGATATACTTTCGGGCGGATACAACTACGACAGCGATAGCACTAGCAACGGCTTGAGCAACAACGAACAACGCACACACTGGGGTTCAATCGTACTTAACGCATTCTACCTGATGCTCTGCGAATCGGCACAAAACAGCGATATAGAAACAGTGAAAACATGGACCACTTTCGGCGATGCATCGTTGCAACTACGGACAAAAACTCCCGACAGAATAGAATCATCGCTGAACATCATTACAGAAGGTACAAACTACTCGACACAAATAACAACCGGCGGTCAAGCCGTAAAAAACGCACTCGTCTGCATTTCACAAGATGGTCACTACTACAAAGGATTCACAAATTCGCGCGGAAATGTCACTATCGGACACAACCTGCACAAAGGCAAGGCTTTATTGGTCGTAACAGCATTCAACACGACAACCATCTACGATAGCATTCCCGTAATAGAATCGGGCATGCCATACATTGAAATTGCCGACTACAATCCAAAATCAATTGGCGCAGGCTCAAGCACCAACCTGTCGATACAATTGCAAAACTACGGCACATTACAATCCGATAGCATAAGGCTCACAATCTCATCGGATGACGAATTTGCAACAATTGTCACCAACAGAGCCCATTTTGCGCCAATAATGTCAAACGGGAATGCCGAAAACAATTCCACAAACATACGAATCGCGGAAGAAGCACCATTTGGACACATCATCGACCTGATTGCAAGCGTCGAATACAACGACACTACCGTCGAAAGACATCTTTACATATCGCTTAACGGACAGGAATGCTATCCTCCTGACTCTATTGCCGCCGAATACACCAACGACAGTTGCATTCTGACATGGAACAACCATACTACAAAGCAATACACAATTTTCGACGACTTCGAAGACAACGACGCCTACCCCCCATTCGCCATAAACCCAGAAGGCAATGCCAGATGGTCGTACACCGATGCCGACGACTCGCAAACAGGCACAATTTCGGGCTACACTTTCCCCAATAACCGCGAAAAGATGGCATTCATTGCCTTCCGCCCCGAATTGGCATATTCCGACAGCAGCAATCTTTTGTCACAGATACACCCACACTCGGGCAATCAATTCATAGCAAGCATGAGAAGTACTGCTGGTACAACCGACGACTGGGTTTTCAGCAAGGAACTCGACTTCACAGGCGAATTCGAATTTTCGTTCTATGTACGCGGAAGCCACATCACGAGCTACTGGGAAACCATGGAAGTTTATTACCAGTCGGGCGACAGCCTAGTTAGAATCGATTCGTGCACAGTAAGAGGCTCGTCAGATCCCGACGAATGGACATTAAAGTCGTACAACATCCCCGACACGGCAAACAAAGTCGCGATACGAAACATATCTCGCAACAAGAATTTCCTATGCATCGACGACATTAAAA
>CADARW010000135.1 GCA_902790405.1 uncultured Bacteroidia bacterium | reverse complement strand
CTTGTACCTTCGGTTCCGTTGCGGAATTCGGTGTAGTAGCCCGTAATCTTGAGCTGGAAGTTGGGCGAGCGGTAGAAATAGCTGAGGTCGCCCGAGAAGATTGTCTCGCTCTTGAGGTTTGGCACAACATTGTCGCGTGTGCGTGGCGAAACATACGCATTGCGGAAATAAGGTGCACGGGTTAGGAATGCCACATTAGCGAGCAGGAAGTTGCGACCTGTAATCTTGTAGTTTACACCGGCCTTCACAGCATAGTTGAAGAAACGCTGGTGGTCGGATGCACCGAACGAACCATCGGGGAACTTTCCGTTGCGCATCTTTCCGTCGCGCCAGTATTCGGTGTAGGAAAGTTTTAAGGCTGTGAAGAACTCAACCTTCGAGTATTTGAATTCGGCTTCAGCAAAAGCATCGGCCTTGTGAATGTTTGCCAAGTAGTTGTAGCCGAACAAATCACCTTCCTTTTTCACTTGGTTTGGATTGTCGAGGTCGCTCTGGATGTAGTTGTCGTCGTTGAAGTCGCGTTCGGCAAACTGGTCAACATCGAGCCACCAGTCGGCGCCCAGAAGGTCGTCGATTACCTTGAAGTAGTGCGTCTGGTTCATCATGTAGTTTACGCCTGCGACCATCTTGATTTCGTCGGTGAAAATCTTGCTCAAGCGCGAAGCAAAATCGAAACGGCTTACATCGTTGCGGCGTTCCTCAATGATGTATTTTGCGCGGTTGCCTGTGATGGAATCGTTGGGATTTCCGCCCACATTAGTAACCGTATATAGGTTTTTCATATTTGCAAAATAGAAGTGGTCCCAGTCGAGCAAGCCTTTGTTCTCGTCGTTCTGCCATTCGTTGGTAAGCTGGGCGAACATATTTTCGTCGTCATCGTAGTACGACGGGAAGTTGCGGTAGTAGTCGGGACGCGGGTCGGGAGCGTCGTACCAATTGAGGGCTGTTGTTCCGCCGCGACCGAACATATACGATGCCGAGGTCTGCAGTTTCATAGTGTTGTCGATGTCCCAGTAGTGCGAGAGGATTATGCGTGGCTGGTGGTAGTAGCCGACCTTGGCGTTACGGACCTTGCCGTTCTGGTATCCCCAGTTGGGATTGTAGTAGTTTGTGCCAAGAAGTTCGTAGGTTTCGGCGGTTGCTGCGCCCGACCTTCCGCTACGCGACGGCGAACCGAAAACGGTAAGTCCGAGGCTGTGATGGTCGTTGAATTTCTTTTCGGCACCGAAGAAGTAAGCGTATCCTTCGTAGAATGTGCCCGGAATGTAACATTTTTGTGCCAGACGGGTTGATGCGGCAACCGAGAAAGCCCATCCGTTAGCCATAAGGCCTGTGCTGTAGGCAGCCATTGCTCTGTGGCGGTACGAACGGTTGGAGTTGGCGTACGAAACGCTTCCACCCTGACGGAACTCCGACACGCGGGTAGAAATATTGGTAACTCCCGAAAGTCCGCCGAACGAATAGTCGGAGAAATGCAAGCCCGAAGTGTTTGTCTTAAAGCGCATTACATCGTTCAGACCGCCCCAGTTGCTATATACGGGACGGCCGTTTTCGGCATCGTTCACATATATTCCGTTCATCAGCACTTCGGCATTCTGGTTGTCGTAGCCGCGGAAGCGGAAACGAGCCTGACCGAAAGTGTAGCCTGCGGAATTTACATATACATCCTGCGACGACTGCAACAAGGTTGAGATGTCGTTGTCCTGCGAGCCCTCCTCAATCTCCGATTCGGTAAGTGTTATTGTTGGAACTGCTTGTTCTTCAAGATAATCGTTGTTCTTTGTCGTGTCGGTCTGGGCATAGGCCGTTGCCGACAAGCACACGAAAATGAGTGGTAAAAATTTACGCTTCATACCCGAAATTAAAAAATGTGGCTACAAATTTAAATTTATTATTTGGGATGAGGGAAAGAAAAATGGAAAATATTTTGGAAAAGGTAAATGTAGAATAGGAAGATAATAACAAATGAGTGTTTTTGGGGTTCAGCAAGAGCCGTTAGAATATACATTCTTTAAACCTCGCTGAGCCCTAATTCCTTGAGATACTTATTGAGTTCTTCTCTCGATTTATTGATATTTTTCTCTATTTCTACAAGACGGGCTTGGTTGGCAGTCAAATCGATTTGTGCTTCTTCCTGTGCCAAGCTGACATAACGTGTAATGTTTAAGTTGTAGTCGTTCTCTTTTATCTCTTTCAGAGAAACGCGACGGCTAAAACGTTCTTCTTCTGTGCGAGTGCGATAGGTCTCAACAATCTTATCGATATGCTCCTGGGTTAAAACATTCTGTTTTTTGCCTTTCTCGTAGCATTCCGCAGCGTTGATGAAAAGCACGTCGTCGCTCTTGCGGCACTTCTTCAGCACAATAATGCAGACAGGAATACCAGTGGAATAGAAAAGGTTGCTTGGCAAACCAATGATACAATCGATATTATCGTCGTGAATAAGTTTCTGACGAATAGTTGCTTCGGCGCCACCACGGAACAACACGCCGTGAGGCAGGATAATAGCCATTGTGCCGCTTCCGCTCAGATAGTTGAAGCCATGCAACAGAAAAGCAAAGTCGGCAGCACTTTTTGGCGCTACGCCGAAATTTTTGAAACGCGGGTCGTTCGAAGTCTCGTCGTCGGGATCCCATTTGAGGCTGAAAGGCGGATTTGCCACCACTGCGTCGAAAGTGACAGGCTTCACTGGATTACTATCTTTGAGCATTGTCCAGTCGTTGGTAAGGGTGTCGCCATGGAAAATCTCAAACTCAGAATCGTGCAGACCATGCAACAGCATATTCATTCGTGCAAGATTGAAAGTGGTGACTTCCTTCTCCTGACCATATATCTTGCCAATCTTCCCGCCATTTTCTTTCATTTGACGGTTGACATTGAGCAGCAACGAACCAGAACCACAGGCGAAGTCGAGTACACTGCGCAACTCTTTTTTGTGTCCTGCTGCAGGGTCCTGGCAGTCGAGGGTTACAATACGCGAAAGAATGGTACTCACTTGTTGCGGTGTGTAGAACTCACCAGCCTTCTTGCCACTTCCGGCTGCAAACTGACCGATGAGATATTCGTAGGCATCGCCCAGAATGTCGCCTTTTTGGTCGAACTCGGCCAGTTTCTCATCCAACGTTGAAATGATATTGCACATCATCTTGTTGCGTGAGGTGTAATCCTTGCCCAATTTCTCGCTTTGCAGGTTGATTTCGGAAAACAAACCCTTGAAAGTGCCTTTGAATGATTCTTCCTCTATATGACGGAAACTGTTACCCAATTCTGTGAGCAAATTTGCATCTTGGGTGCGTGACAATTCGTATATGGCACTCCATAGATATTGTGGACTAATGATATAGTGCGTACTTTTAAGCATCATATCCTCAAACTCCTTCACATCAGACGCGTTTTCTTTGTACCAGTCCAGAAGTGATTTGTCGGAAGGAAGGTCGCTGCCCAGTTCAATGCGGGCCGCCTCTTCGTAGTGGGCACTGATATAGCGATAGAATAGCAACGACAACATATAGTCGCGGAAGTTATCTGCCGTCATAGCGCCACGCAGTATGTCGGCCACACTCCACAATGCTTTAAAAAGCTGCTCTTTCTCTTGCTTGCTCAACTGGGTTTTCGATGTTTTTTCCATTTTTGTATCTCTTTTTGGTTTCTATTATTTTGTTTGTTTTTTATTCTGTAAAAAAATATCTTTCTCGCTTCGCGAATCTGTCAGGTCGGGTAAAATAAAATTATATTTTCTCTTCAAGTGATAGAACATCGTCTTCAACGAATCCTTGTTGTCCTCGTTCATTGGTAATGGGGCAAAGAAACTGCCTTGATGAGAAAACACGTTGACGATGCGTGAATACAGTTCGGTCAGTTCACCTTTAGCGAACGCGGTTTCTTCAAAGGTGGTCCCCTTATAGGTTATGCCGTCAAGAATGTACCTATAGTCGAAATGACCGAAGAATTCAGCTATTTTCTCCATCACGCTGCGAAGAATAGTGAAATGGTAGGTGTATAGCTTGTCGTCCCAGATGGCCCTTTGTATCTCGCTCATCACAGCCACATTGTAGTAAAAGGGGTTATTGTCGCTCATGTCCTTTAGCACTGGTTCGTCCGACTGTTTGATGCGATGCAGATAGTAGCGTTTCAGCTTGGTATCGGCCATAAGGCCGTGATACATCACGTGGAAGAAAAGCGCGTGGTGCGACGACACCACAAACTTGATACGGCGAGGATTTTCAATTCCGCTATTCATAGCTTTTCGTTCATTGTTGAGACTTTCCCTAATTGCATTGTACAGCTGTGCCGCAAAAGCGATGACGTTATTGTCGTCGAGCGACGACATGGGGTCGTCGATATAGATATACTCGATGTTCTTGTAAGCATCGTTGCCATTCAGCACCTGGTCGATGATGCAGCGGAAGAAGCACCAGACGAACAGTCGCTCCTCGCCGCGTGAAATCTTTATGTTTTCCACCTCATCTTCGAAGATTTGCTCTTCACCGTTCAGCATCTGGGGAAACCGTATTTTCTTGCTGAACGTCACGTACTGGGGTATCTCCTTTTCCGCATCGTAGTGGAAATCGAAGTCGATGTCTGTGAACGTATTAAGATATTTTCGTAACGAATCCGTAAAGTTATAACCTTCCAGACCTTGGATGAGTTTAGAGTACTGGTTGATGTTCAACTTGTAATTACGCGGTTCATCGGTATCGTTTTCGAAGTCGTTGTCCCAGGTAAAGAGGTCTTCGGTGAAGGCGTTGTAATATAGCGTATGCGGTAGAGAGCCCTTGTCGCGACCGTAGTGTGCAAAGTCGTACGACAGGCGTGTCTTGCCGGTACCGTTGTAGGCGAAAATAAGGGCGCAGTTGGTGAACTGACTGCCATCCGCATCAAAACATTCTCGCAGTGATTTAATGATATTGTCGTTATTTGCCATATCTATTTTGAATAAAATGCTTTGTTCCTTATATATGTGTTTTTAGTGACTATAACGTTTAGAATTGTAATTAAAACCGTTTAAATTTATACCATCTAAGATATTTATAATCAGTGCTTAACAATGTGATTTCTTCCATTAATCGTTTAAAATTAGCTTTTAAATCGTTTAATTTTTATTCAGTTGCCATAATCCTTCTTTAAACTCAATTTTACCATTTATTCTTAACGCAGACAAAAGGTTTTGAACCTTATTCTTTTTTTGCTTATCATCAAGAATTGGTGACAGTTTATCTATTATTAGGTTTGAAAGCGTTTCCTTTGTGGCACTTTTGTATCTGGATAGATACTTAAGTATCATCTCTTTATAGTACGTGTCATCGAAATTCTTATTCTTTACATAATCGGTTTTCAATTTCTCGTTGTTAATGGGACGGACTACGCTTTCAGACAAGTAAAAATTAGGCTTTCTGCCTTCGATAAAGTGTTTTTTGCGAAGATAATTTATTTCGTTATCGGTAAGCACTTTACGTTTCTGCACCTTGTCCAGCATCATTATGTCGAGAAGCGACAAATCTTTGTTTTGCGTCAACAAATTTGCAAAATCCTCGTCGATTACCTTGCCGATTATCTCTACACGAACCTTTCCGTCGGAAAAATCATACTCGGGCATCGGGAAGAAACGCACACTCTGGTATTTGAACATCTTCTTTATGCCACCGCCTTCCGTTTCAATCATATTGAGATTGCGCATATATATTGGGGAATCCAGCTTATGGATCTGAATGATATAATCGAGAAATTTATCATAATCGACGTTCTTGAGCTGAACTTCAATTTCAGTTTCTTCAGTGCCTGATTCGTCCGATAATTTTTTGGGGTCTTTTGGGGTTACAGAAACATCCAGACCGAGAGTTTGGGCCATGCTGGAGAGCTTGTTGACGATCTTGGAGTCTGCCGACTGCAGCTTGGTCTGAACCTGCTCGTTGTGTTGTATATTTTTTTGATAAGTC
>CADARW010000134.1 GCA_902790405.1 uncultured Bacteroidia bacterium | reverse complement strand
AAGCCGAGTCGCAGATGGCTGCATTTATTTCGCCTGTTGCTACTTTCCGAGCAATTTTTTCCTGAGTGATGCTGTTGAGACAAGTTATTGTTTTATCGTTGTGATAGATATTACAATTATGTTCACCAATTGCAAATATTGTATCAGGAATTGCTTTTGTACGAGAAAGTATTACGAGGTTTGACCTAACTAGAGGCACTGATGAGCAACTATCGGGCAGGAAGGTATGCTTGACAATTATATCACATTTGTTTAAGGCAAGAAGAACTTTGGCCGATAGTTCGTTCGGAACTGGGATAATGTTGAGTTCCAGATTGTGTTCATTACAGAAGTCTTCGAGGGTTTCGAGTTGGAATCCACGAGGTGTAGCATTGAATATGCAGTATTCGGTGGCGTTTTCGGATAGTGCTACATTGAGAGTCTGCGACGAGATTATGTCGTTGTAGTCGCGGATAAATATGGATGGTGTGGGTTCGTGATTTTCGTCAATGCAGAATTTAGTTATGCCGATGAGTATCCATATCGACAACACCGCTGTGACGGTTATACGTGATATTTTTGCATTGCTGTCCATAAATTAGTCGTAAAACTCCCACGATATGCCGAAATTGAAGGCCATTGGATTTTCGGGTATCCTATATAGTGAGAAGAATGTCGGTTTCATGAAAAGTGAATTGTAGTTTGATAGTCTCGCAAATATGCGGAATCTTTTGATCTTGGCTCCGATAAATACACCGAGGTTAGGATAGAAGCCAAATTTCTGATCGTCCTGCAGATAGAACACGCCAGTTGCCGGCATGTATGCGTATCCGTAGAAGTTAGAGTTCATCTTTGCATCGACGCCAACCTGAAGCGTAAGTGCGTCGTGGAACATGCCTGTCATGAAGTATAGGCTTGTGTATCCGACAGCTTCTGGAAGTCGTACATATTGCTTGTCGGAAATGTATTGGTAGGCGACTTTTGTGTACCAGTGGAATTTCCAGAAATTGAAAGTCTTGCAGGCATATACGTCGGCGATTATGTTTGCCTTGTGTATTTGTGTCGGTAAAGCCTGCTGGTCGAAGATTATATAGTCGTGCAGCAGATTTAGGTTTGCACCTACAGAAAGTTGGAATTTATTGTGGAACAAGTCGATGTGTGCTGTTGCAACGCCTGGTTTTGCAAAATCGTTTTCCCATTTGAAATTGTTCGATGTGTAGTAGGTTTCGAATAATGTACAATAGGCTAGCGAATATCCGATATTTGCATTGATACCTAGATTTTCGCCAAACATCTGCTGCAGTTCGCCCGACACGTCGAAGTCGTAAGCATCGCCACCGAACAGACAGTAGTCGGCGTTTACTTGCAGATTGGTTCTGTTGTGCTTGAAGATTAAGTTTCCGGTGATATATGTCGAACTATATGATGTCTTGTGTGTTGTGTCGATTACAAACGAGTAGGTCCGGTTTTTTAGTCCTGCATATAGTTTCAGGAAATTTCCTGTAGAGTCGTTGTTGATGTTGAGGCAAAGCAACAGTTTGTTGTTGAACTGGTAGTATGTTACCGAGTCGTGTGTTTTGCTGGAGTCGTTGTAGAAGTTTGTGTAGAATGTTGAACCTTCGTCCATGTACTTGCGTACGTATCGGTCGAAAGTGATGTCGTGGACAATCGAGAATTTGCTGTGTAGGGTTTTATTGATAATAGTATCGTTTTTCTCGTCGCGTATTATGGTGTCGATGGTGTATTGTCCGAAGCGGAATTCGTGGTTGTATTGTCCTCCGAGTTGCGAAATCGAACTTGATGCTTTGTTTAGCTGTACGTTGTTGTCAACAGCTCTTATGTCGCCGCTCATAAATCTGTCGATGTCGGCTATGCCACCGTTTTCGTTGCAGTTTATCTTGTTGAATATAAAGTTGAAATGATTCTGATATTTCTTTTTTGTAAATGCTCCGGCAAAACTTAGTGCGTTTACTTTAGATGCGCTGTTGAGATAGAAACCGTCGGAGTTGGCAATGTCGTAGTTGAATGTCAGGTTGAAGTACGGTGTGAAATTCTGGCTCAATATGAACTTTACAATTTCAAGGCCTTTGTTTCCTCCGTAGAAGTCGAATCGGGAGAAAGGCTTTTGTGTGTCGAAATAAACGACGTCGTTATGCGATTTTATAAAAGCCTGGTAATTGTTTAGAAATATAAAGTCGTGTGAACTTTCCTTGTCCGAAAAAAGCGCTGTAAGGTATGGATTTCCTGGATTCAGTAGTCCCAATGTGTTGTCCGATACTTTCTGCTGGGGCATGAACTTGTAGAAGTTGTCGAGAGTAGTGTCGCTGTAGAAACTGTCGTTGGAGATTGTATCGTTGTCGAGGGTGTACGATGAGAAATAGCGACGAATGCCTTCGTGCTGGGCAAATGCAGCGAATGCTACAAGCATTAATATTACTAATGTCGCTATTTTTCGCATCGCTGCAAAATTATTAAAAATTTTGCAAAGCTCAGTTTTTTTTCTTTCCGTACTTCCACATCTGCCAGCTGTTGAACAGGTTCTGCCAAATGGAATAAAGGGCGGGGAAGACCGAGGCAAGCGGATTGAGGTAGGTGTTTGCCATCCAGATGCCCATAGCTGTATTCTTTTGACCGAGCAACTGACCTCCGGCCATCTTATCGCCGTACTTCTTGCCGAGCCATTTGCCCAATCCGAACTGTATCACGCAGAATATCAGCGAGGCAATCCCCAATGCTATTATGCTTCCGAGGTTATCTTTTCCATATAAGAACATGAAGTCGATGGTCTGTCCAAGTGTAAAAAGCAGAGCCAATGCCCATAGGTAGAACGATACGCCCTTAATTCTGCAAAGGAAACCGTTGACTTTCGGAAGCCAGTGCTGCATACATAGTGCAAGTATGAACGGCAGTGCAATTATTGGACTTACACGCTTCAGTATCAGCCAGAACGAATCGAGGAACGGCATGTCTTGTTGTTGTCCTATGAACGAAAAATATATTGGAGCCACTACAGCCACCATAAGATTTCCGAGAATGGTGTAGGTCGTGACTGTTTCGCGGTTTGCACCAAGCATGCACGAAATTACCACCACCGATGCAGCCACAGGACAAAGTACGCCTGCC
This sequence comes from uncultured Bacteroidia bacterium, assembly GCA_902790405.1. Taxonomy (GTDB): domain Bacteria; phylum Bacteroidota; class Bacteroidia; order Bacteroidales; family ML635J-15; genus Bact-19. The sequence continues at coordinate 2,836 of CADARW010000134.1, read as the reverse complement.
AATATGCCTTCGGCAATGGCATCGCCACCACCGAAAAATATTACAAGCCAGTAGCTTCCCATGCTCACGACGATCTGGAACAACATCAGCCACACGTCGAGCATTGTGATTTTGAGTTTTTTGACATCGACAGCCGCAAAGTTGAGCAGTAGCATTGCAAAAATGAGAATCGGCACGTAAGGTGTGAACAATGCGCAATACTTGTGCAGCAATAGCCCGAGGACTATTGCTATTGGAAGTACGAAACTGCGAAATCTGTCCATTGTGCGTATAAAGTTTTCGGCTGCGAAATTAATAATAATGTATTCACGGCGGTTTTACTTTTTTCGTACCTTTGCCAAAACATTTTTTTTGATGAAAAGCGTATTATTTACATTAGTTTTATTCATTATGACAGCAATGTGTGCTAATTCGCAGAACCAGAAGGTTCTAGTGGTTTATTATTCATGGGGCGGAAATACTCGAGTCGTGGCTGAAAAGATTAAGGCTCAGCTTGGTGCCGATATTGTGGAGATTGTTCCTGAAACTGCATACCCGACCGACTATTCGGAGTGCGTGGCGCAGGCTCGCAAGGAGACAAAAGAGAATTTCAGACCGGCGATTAAGACCAAGATTGATAATCTTTGCGACTACGATGTTATTCTTGTCGGTACGCCAAATTGGTGCAGTACGATAGCTCCGCCTGTGGCAACTTTCCTTGAGCAGAACAAGTTCAATGGCAAGAAGATGGCTCTGTTTGTTACCCATGGGGGTGGCGGTTTGTCAAGATGCGAGAACGACATGCGCAACATTGTATCCAATGCATACTTCTTGAAATCTGGTGTGTTCAGCGGTTCGAGCGTTGCTTCGTCCGACAATGATATTGCCAAGTGGCTCAATGAAATAGAATTGAAAAAATAGTTTGCAATGACATCGGAGCAGACCGAAGTAAAGGAGAAGCTATGGAACAGCAACTACACTAAGGTGTGGATTGCTAACTTTATGATTTTCTTTTCGTTCATGCTCTTGGCTCCGATGCTGCCGCTCTATATGAGCGATACTTTCGATGCCAACAAGGATATAATAGGTATAGTTCTGTCAGGATATACGCTTACGGCCTTGTTGATTCGTCCGTTCAGTGGATTTTTTGTTGATAGTTTTCCCCGCAAGAAGGTCCTGCTGATATGCTATTTCTTGTTCTTCGCTTTTTTCGCGGGCTATCTGGTCGCAGGTACGCTCGTGACTTTTGCTGTGGTAAGGACGCTTCACGGGGCACCATTCGGGGCTACAACAGTATCGAACAGCACAGTTGCAATTGATGTGCTGCACCCGTCGCGCAGAGCAGAAGGAATTGGCTATTACGGACTGAGCAACAATATAGCGTCGGCAATTGGACCAAGTGTAGCCATCTGGATTCACGAGGTTACGGGCAGTTACGATTTGATATTTCTGCTTTCGCTTTTGTTTGCTGGCATTGGTTTCGCGATAAATTCAACGCTGAAACTCAAGCCGCGCGAAATTGTTCAGGACAAGCCAAAACTTTCGTTCGACAGATTCTTCCTTGTCAAAGGTTGGAGCGAAGCGCTTGCAATGGTGTGCTATGCTTTCTCGTATGGCGTAATTGCCACCTACATAGCAATATATGGTAAGGAAGAGCTCGGTATAACCGGTGGTTCTGGTGTTTTCTTCATTCTGCTTTCGGCAGGACTTATAATGTCGCGGCTGATTGGTAACAGAACATTGCGCGAAGGCAAGATTGTGCGTAACGCCTCACTGGGAATATGCGTGTCTGTGTGCGGTTATCTTGTTTTTGCCGCATTGCACAATCCTATAGGTTTTTATGCTTCTGCGTTGATAATAGGCTTGGGCAACGGACACATGTGGCCTGCATTCCAGACTATGTTCATCAATTTAGCACAGCACACCCAACGCGGTACTGCAAATTCAAGTATCCTGATTAGCTGGGACATAGGTGTGGGACTAGGCATTCTTGTTGGTGGCGTTTTTGTTGAGCATTTCGGTTACCATAGCGCATTCTGGGTGGCATGGATTTTGAATGCTGTAGGTGTGATATTTTATTTTGCATATGTGCGTAATAGCTATTTGAAAAACAGATTAAGGTAATTTAAAATTAATAATATGAATATCAGAAGATTAATATTGCTTTTTGTGGCTATGTTTTCTGCTTTCTGTGTAAGTGCACAGAAGAGTTTGGAAGTTTATATTAACGATACAACAGGTACCCCGACAAATATACGTTTGGCTCCTAATGGGAAAATTGTTGGCAGTCTTCCCGACACCTGCATATATATGCTCGATGTAAAGAATCCGCAGAATGGTTGGTGGGCAATAGATGATAATTCTGTATTTGGAATATGCAGTATCGATACGACTTTCGATTTCAGCAACAAGTGCAAGACTGCATGGATTCATTATTCAGTCCTTGGATTCTCGACAAGGAATTATGGAGGACAGAGATATGTTTTGTACTCCCAACCATCGGAAAAATCGGCAGAAAATTTTGCTTTTACAGAAGAAATTGGCTTGCGTCCTCTCGATTTTAAGAAAGGATGGGTTTATGTGGAAACGTACGACAGGAAGCATCGCGGATGGATTCCGCTTGAGAATATTTGCGCAAATCCATTGACAAATTGCTGCTAAATAAAAAATGGCACGTTTTGCGTGCCATTTTTTATGTCTTTGGGTGACTACCTATGCCAGTAGCCACAAGAATATTACCTGTGTCAGTACATAAACTGGCAATAAGATAATCAACGAGAACTTAATCATATATCCGAAGAACGACGGCATCTTGATTCCGTTTTCCTCTGCGATTGACTTAACCATAAAGTTAGGT
>CADARW010000133.1 GCA_902790405.1 uncultured Bacteroidia bacterium | reverse complement strand
AGGGACAACAGTTTATTGCAATCATAAAATGCTGACACACCTATTCTCCTCAACGATTCGGGGAAATTCAAATTTCGCAACTCTCCGCATTTGGCAAATGCGCTATCGGCAATTTCGGTCACATTGCCTAAAATTTTCACATCAGTAAGGCTATAACAGGTGCAAAAAGCGTTTTCTCCAATCCTCTCAACCGAACTGGGAATTTCGATGTTCGTAAGCCTATCGCAACCACCGAAAGCACCCACGGCAATCTTCGTAACACCTTCTGGTATAAACGAATTGACACATCCTGCAATCAGTTCATTTGTCCTAATTGCTATTATGGCGTTGCAGTTTTGGCGCGAGTCGTAAACAACATTATTATGGTCAACTTCAATCGAATCCAGCATGCAACATTCATAAAACGCACCTTCGCCGATTCGCGTTACAGACGACGGGATAACAACAGATTTCAGTCCATAGCAAGCATAAAAAGCAGACTCCCCTATCTTTCTGACAGAATCGGGTATAACAACAGACTTCAAGCCCTCACAACAATAGAAAGCGCCGTCTTCAATTTCGGTGATGGAATTGGGAATAAAAGCATTTTTACAGCCCCAGAGAAGCTTGTTTGCCTTTGTCTCGATTATGGCATTGCAATTTTCGCGCGAGTCGTAAACGAGATTCGATTTGTCCACTTCAATGGAATTCAACTTTGTACAATTCAGAAATGCCTCAATGCCAATTCGTTCCACCGATGCGGGAATATATATCGACTTCAATTCATCGCAACTATTGAACGCCCCTTCGCAGATTTCCGTCACCGAGTCGGGAATAACCACCGACGAAAGCACCGAATATGCAAATGCACCTATTCCGATTGTTGTAATCGTACTGGGGATTTCAACGGAAACAATGTCAAAACTATCTGTAAAAGCACCATTGCCAATCTCAGTAACGCCATCTTTCAGGACAATAACACCCTCGTTGCTGTCGTAGTCGAAGTCGTTGCTGATAGAATTTTCGTCAATCCATTCCGATTCTACAACATAATGAGCCTTATAGCGAATAACATTTGCTACATTTTCGTTTTCACCCCTCATATCCACTATTTTATTTCTTCACAAAACCTTTACCGTCAAACTTATACCAGGTTTCTTCCATTCCACCTTCCGTCATTCCAAAACCTTCGGCATCAAACTTTGTCGGCCAGCAATCCTGCTTGAAATATACGACCTCTGTTCCGCTAAGCTTTGCAAGACTGTCCCAATCCGACGAATAATTGCTATCGACGAAATCAGCAAACGGCGGGAAACTATTTTTCAATCTCGTAAGTTCCTTATCCTTATAGCTGAAAACGGCGAAAATCTTGCGTCCCCACTCCGAACCATCGTAGTACCAAAGCACAAGGCAACCGCCAGCCGAAAGCGGATAGCAGGCAAAAGTTTCGGTTACCGTCGGAGGCAGAAACTCCTCACCTTCAGGAATATCCAGAGGTGCATTCGCCTCGTCGAGTTTAAGCGAGGCAACATTTGCGCCTTCCCGAACAATTTGAGTGCGAGCCTTTTTTGTGTCGCCAGTAATATCGCAGTAATCCGACTTGATATAGGCATCCCAGATTTCCATTATGGGATTTTCGTCCATCTGCGCCTCTGCAAGTTCAGAAACCGATGCAGTAGTATCTTGCTTAATAACTTCCGAGGAATCAACAGCAGGAAGTTCTCCCTCAACTTTCGTTTGTTTTGATTCTCCGCAACCGAAAAATGAAACAGCGCAGATTAATAACACTAAACACTTAATTTTCATATCATTAAATTAAAATCCCATCAATAGTACAACCAATCCAACGACCAATCCCACAACCATATTTATTGCCTTGGTGACGAGAAAACCCTTCTTGGTTTCGGCAAGCAACGGAAGCGAACCGTGACCGTCCTGCACTATGCTGTTGGCAAGAAGAATGCTGAACGGAATGTAGCCCTGAACAAACAATACTACAAAAATCAGATGCGGACCCGACTCGGGCAAAATTCCCACTGCAACGGCAATCAGCAGAAGTATGTAGGTATTGTTGTATATCCAGTCTCCAAAGTTGGTGTAATTCAATATGATAGCCATTACAACGAGTACGCCGAATGTCCACCAGAAAATGCGAGGCAGGTGCTTCTGCACAACATGCTGCACAAGGTGCTCGCTTACAAAATGCTCGTTGGAGAAGAAAATTATGAGCAGCATCAACGCCGACAGCGACACAATTATTATGTTCACAATGTCCAATGCTCCGTGATGGTGGTGATGATGCTCGAAACCTTCGGGCAGGTCGGAATCGTGGTGATGTTCTCCGTCGCAGTCATCGTCGTGATGGTGATGTTCACAGCATTCTTCATCGTGGTGATGATGCTCGCAACATTCGTCGTGATGGTGATACTCGTCAGCCTCAACGACTTCGGTTTGCTGCGGAAGACTGAAAATGAGATTTTCGGAGTGCGAATGCCCGATTACGCCCACACAGCATAGAATTATTATGCAGGCAAATACACCAATGAGTTTCAGTCGCGACTTCGACGGCACGAAGTTTTTCCACGCGAATAGTTTTCCGTCGGCAGGAATTTCGTGTTCGTGAACTTCAAAAGGCACATCGTCAATTTTGGGAGTAAAATCCTTGTTCTTGAACAACTTATCCACAGCCACGCCAGTCACGATGGCAACCGCAGCCGAAATTCCGAACAGCCACAGCGACTGCACTGGCATAGTTGCCAGCATCACAAAAGCCTCGTCGCCCGAAGTAGCAATAAGGCAAGCCACCAGCGCACCCAGCGACAGAGCCTTGTGCGTGTAGAGCGACACCGCCGTGAATGTTCCCATGCAGCCGGGAATCACACCGAGCAAAGTACCTATCAGAGCCTGCACAAAGGCGTTACGGTTCATTCCCTTGATGAAACGCCCGTGCGTCCACACATTCACATATTCGATGAGCGACATCATTATTACCACGAAACTGGTAATCATCAGCGCATTGCTGAACAGGTCAAAATAATCGATGCTATGTAGAAACTCTATGAAGTTCATTGTAAAAATCGCTTTGCAAAAAGGACTGCAAAAATACGACTAATTATTGAAAAAAATGCACAAAATGTGATGTATAGAAAATCCGCAGTATTCATCAACAAAATGAGAGAAATACACTAAATATTAGTCACAAAAAAGAGGGATTATGTTTTCGTTTGGAAAAATCCAGCAGAAATTCAGTTTATATTCTCAACGATATTCAAAAAGCCACCCAAAGTAATTGTTCTGAATTTCGGATTATTGACGGATAAAACATCATTGTCGCCAGAAACAATATAACAAGCATTGCCCTGTTCCGCTATGTCAAACAGAAAATTGTCTTTAGGGTCACGACATTCGGAAAAGATTTCAGTTGTTGTTATTTCAGTGCATATCATTCTGAAAAAACTTGTGTATTCGTGTACGGGAAGCGAAAGGTACTTTTTGAACTTCGGCCTTGAAAGGACATTTTCCAGTTCTCTCAAAAGATGTTCGTTGCTAAGGATTTCAATGCCTTTTAACCTTACCATCTTGGTCAAATCAAGCAATTTTCCCCCAATGAAAAAAGAAATCAAGACATTTGTATCGAAAACTACCTTAATTTTCATTTCTTGCCTTCTTTACTTCCTCAACAATTTCACTCATTGTTATTTCGTTCTTTTTTACCGATTTGTCGAGTTCTGATGCCTTGGATAGCAAAATGTATGTCTCCAACTCGTTTTCAAGGACTTCCTGCTGTCTTTGCTCAAGTTTGCTTATTAGCCGTGCAATCCTTATTTCGCGTGCATTGTTCAATGTTAATGTCTGCTCCATAATAACAATTATTTGATGCAAAAATAAAAAAAAAATATTAATCTGACAAATTTTGGAATTTCAAGCGAGTACTACTCCTTTCCAAACCAATATTTATACAGCGGAGAATCCTGCTTGAGACAAGACTTCATCGCTTCCTTTGGAATCTCGATGTCGATGCCACCAGGGATGAAATAGACGCTGGAATTGTAGCAGACGAAAAACTTGTCCTCGTTCAAGAAATAGTTGCCATTGAACACATCCTCGTTTGTAACCTGCGAGGCATCCTCTTCCTCACCCGACTGCCATTCGGTTGTCTGCTCCCAGATATACTTTTCTATAACTTCCTTTGCCTTGCGCGTATCGCTGAAAATATCCTTTTCCGTCATTCGCTTGCCAGTAGCAAGGTCGTACATCTTATAATGGTATTCCATTGCATTGCGAGGAGCAGTTGAAACTTCGTAGAATGAATAAAACGCCATTGCAATAAACCCATCAGCCACAAATACTGGATAAATGCTATCCAAATCGTACTCCTCAAAATATTCGAAGTACTCGTCAGTTGAATCGGCAACGGCTTCCTGATACATGCTTACCGACTTGGCAGCACTGCGCCTAAAATCGGCATCCACATCCACTCCATTTGAGATTTCGCCAAGCACATCGTCACGAATGGCAAGAATCGCCTTGTTGTCGGTGTCGGCCGGCAAAACGGCATGGTAAGTAAAAGAACAACCCTTTGCTGCCTTTACAACCCGATAAGTCTTCATTTTCAACTCGAAAGCCTTCTCCTCTACTGCTGTCGTATCAGATTCAGGAAGGCTGTCGTTTGCCACTTCTTCCGACTTTGCCCTGTTTTCATCTGCCGATGGTTCTGCTGTCTTGCTTTTGCAGGAACAAACTACTGCAGAAGCGAGAAGGGCGAAAAATATGTAATGTATGTTTTTCATGTTCAAAAATTTCTTATTGAGTCGTGGCGCGCCGCGACTCTACTTTCTATATTTCCAGGCTTAAAGGCTCTCTGGCTGTCAGCCTGTTAGCCTGTGAGCCTGCTAGCCTTTTAGCCCATTATTTTTTCTTCTTCTCCGGAAACCAATATTCATACAGCACGCCATCCTTTTTCAGGAAAGGTTTTACAGCCTCCTTGTGCAAGGCGACACGCGGCATTCCCATTGCATACGGACCAATCTCGTACGGCGAGTACTGGTAGTAGAGCGAATCGGCACCAATGCTGAAGTTGCCGTTGATGAAGTTTATGCCTTCGTTCCACATGTCGTCCTTCTCGTCGGAAAACTCTACAGCAAAAGCCTCGACAATCATTTCCGACAAAACCTTTTCGTTTTCGTCGTTCATCACAAAGATGTCGTCCTCGGTGACGCGACGGCCGGTTGCAATGTTGTAAACCGTGTATGTCTTTCCCGAGATGCCGTGCGCTCCACCCTGATATTCGTAGGAATCGTCGTAATACACAAGCAGTTTGCCGTCGGCATAGACGGGATAGATGCTGTCGTAGTAGTTGACGGCGTAGATGTAGCCCGAAATGTCGGCACCGATGTCCTCCTTGGTCGTGTAGTATTCCGACTCGATGGAATCGGCAAAAATCTCGATGCCGCTCTGGATTTCTCGTCTGGAACTGTCGGTGTAATAAGCCACAAGGTCGGCATAAATGCTGTCGAGGAACTCGTTGCCGTTGTTTTTCGGAAGTTTTAGGTAAATCGAAACCTCAAGGTTGGCATCGAACTCGGGAAAACGGCTCGTTGAAAACTCGTCGTATTCAATGTCCTTGGCATCGGTGATTTCGGGAGCCTTTTCTTTGCAGGAATACAGCATAACCGACATCAGCAGAACGAATGATATGTAATATAACTTTCTCATATCCAATTATTTCGTAAAATTTCTATAAAATTCCTTTTCAAAAATAACTTCTGCAAAAATAAGACTAATTATCGGAAAAAAGCATAGTGAACAAAAATAATGTCGAGGCAAAGATTTCTGCTCCGACATTACAATTGGTTTCAATCAAATTATAAGCTATTCCTCTTCCTGCGATTTCTTTAAGTCGCGAATGTTTCTGATTAAGGCATACACCATGAAACCTAAGCACGCAATGTGCAGAATTATTCCTATCCAATCCGACCAACATCCATCCCAACTGCGG
>CADARW010000132.1 GCA_902790405.1 uncultured Bacteroidia bacterium | reverse complement strand
GGTGTTTCTGCTCACGACCGCGCTGCAACAATCCGTGCTTTGGCCGATCCGAATTCGAAGCCCGAAACTTTTGGACGTCCCGGACATATAAACCCGCTTTATGCAAAGAGCAAGGGCGTACTCCGCCGTGCCGGTCATACCGAGGCTTCGATTGATTTGGCTCGCCTTGCAGGATTGTATCCAGCTGCTGCCCTTATCGAAATCATGAACGAAGACGGTACTATGGCGCGTCTGCCTCAGCTTTTCGAGGTAGCCGACAAGTACGGACTAAAGATAATTTGCATTGCCGATATCATAAAGTATCGTCTGCAGACCGAAAGCCTTGTAGATATGGGCGACCGCGTATTCCTGCCTACCGAATACGGCAACTTCGATGTGATCCCATTCCGCCAGCATTGCAACGGACTAGAGCATGTTGCTCTTATCAAGGGCGAATGGAAACCCGACGAGCCTGTTCTTGTACGCGTGCATTCGAGCTGCGCTACCGGCGATATTTTCGGTTCCAAAAAGTGCGACTGCGGAACCCAGCTTCACGAGTCGATGAAAATGATCGAAAAGGACGGCAAGGGCGTTCTGCTTTACCTCAATCAGGAAGGACGTGGAATTGGCCTTATGAACAAGATTGCTGCATACAAGTTGCAGGAACAGGGCTATGATACCGTAGAGGCAAACTTGCATCTTGGCTTCAAGGACGATGAACGTGACTATGGCGTAGGCGCACAGATTCTCAGACATATAGGAGTTACGAAGATGCGCCTCATAACCAACAATCCGCGTAAACTTGCTGGAATTAAAGGTTATGGACTCGAGGTGGTAGAAACAGTACCGATCAAGGTAACTCCAAACGAGTACAATAAGTTTTATCTCGAGACAAAAGCAAAAAAGATGCATCATAAATTATAATTCCCTTGAAAAAAACTATAAATGATTGAAAATAAGTATTAATTTGCATTACTAACTTTAAATTAAATAAAAGATGAAAAAGAATTTGTTAATTGCAGCAATTGCATTGATGGCAGTTGCATTTGTATCGTGTCAGAAAGACGGTGTTTACAACCCTAAACACAAAATTGCAAAGGTTTACAATGAATGGACTACTACTACTGTTACTACCGACGAAAGCGGTTCTAGAACTGTTACCGATGTTCAGAATCCTTACGTAGCACAGGAATGGACTTGGGGTGACAAGACTTTGTCAAGTGTTATGCATAAGGCATCGGACGGAAAAGTATATGAAACAATAAGCTACACCTACGATGATAAGAATAGAATTTCTGGCTGCTCATGCGGCAACGAAAAGGCTGAATATGTTTACAACGACGACAAGAAGTTGCAGAGCATAAAGATTACTGACGGCCCCGACTATACTATGACTATCGAAATCACTTATGATGGTAAGGTTCCTGCTTCGGTTAAGACCGTATCTTCATACTCATTCAAGAACCTCAGCACTTTCGCAAAGAGCGTTATTCCTAGCTATATCAGCGAAGCTATCGAGGCTGAACAGATGCATTCGAAGGCAACCGTTTCTTCAACTTATAATTCAACCATTGAATGGGACGGCAAGAACATTTCGCAGGTTGTTACTACTGGCGAAAACGGCTACAAGTACACTACAAACTACGAATATGACAATAAGGCTAATCCTTTCAAGGGAATGTATGGTAGTATGGCAGAGGCATACCAATCAGATGCTGACTATGACGTTGCTTACTCGAAGAACAATGTTGTAAAGAAGACCGTAAGCCGTGTTAATGGTAACGAAACAAGAACTGTTGTAACTGAATATGCTTACGAATATGACGGTAAGATGCCTTCGAAGATTACTTACACCGACGAGAATGAAGAAACTGTTTTGGGCGTAAACTACAAGACAACTTATGTTCATGTAACTACTTACGAATACACTAAGTAATTGCTAGAAATAGTACGAAATTAGAGGCTGTCTTAATAGGACAGCCTTTTTTTGTAATGTGCTTGCATGTAATAATTTTTTACCTTATTTTTGCCCTTTACGTAAGAGGTTTTTGAAATGAAAGGGAAAATATTGATAATAAGCATCTTGGGTCTTTTGCTGGTTTTTTCGGCATGCAAATCCGATTTTGATGTTAACGATAAATGGAGCGACTCTCCTGTAGTATTTTGCATTATCGATAAGTCGCAGGATATGCAGTATGTAAAGGTTAATAAAAGTTTCATCGGGAAATTGCCAGCATCGGAAATGGCGTCAGTATCCGATTCTTTGTTCTACAACTGCGACGTGCAGGTTAAAATGCATAGGAAGCAAGGTAATGCGATTCTTAAAACATGGAATTTCAGGCAGGTCGATAGTATTCCAAAAGAATCTGGCTATTTCGCCAGCGATAAAAATTTAATATGGGTCGGAACACCCGATATTTCAAGCGATTATGTATATGAGTTGGAGGTTAACATCGATAATGGAAGGATAATAGCAAAAGGAGAGACCGGTGTTGTCGATGGCGTTAAAATAAAGACTCCAGACGAGAGGGCTCCGAAGATTGAGCTTGCAAGATATAACAACGATTTTACTATAGTGTATTCTATGGGCAAAAATTCAAATCTTGTACAGACATGTGCCTATTTCAACTACTTGGAGGTGAAGAATACCGGTGATACCATTCCAAAATCGATAGAAATATACAACAATACTGAATACAAGGTTAGTGCGAGCACTTTTACTACTGTAGAACAAGCATTTAGTGTCGCATCCTTCTATAGTTCTCTTGCAGCACAGATCAATGCAAGCGACGAAACGGTTGTGAAGAGACTAGTGAGAATGCCAGATTGCGTAACCTTTTCTGTTTCGTCTGCCGACGAGAACCTTTACACATATATGCAGATAACAAAGCCTTCGGGAGGTATTGCCCAGGATCGTCCAACATTTACAAACATATACATAGATCCGGATTCGAAACTTAATTCAGGTACTGCATACGGGCTTATTGCATCGAGGTACACTGTAACACTTTCGAAGGCAGTTGGGTCAGAAACCCTCGATTCTATTGCGAGAGGAATTCATACTAAAAACTTGAAATTCCAGCCATGGACAGATAATTATTATATTACGCATAGGCCATATAGTAATTAATATGAAGAAAAGCCCGTTTGTGTAATTATATGACATAAACGTCATAGGAAAATATTATTGCTGGCGTTGAGTGTAAACTTTACGCCATTTTTTGTGGAAACTATATACGTGTTGATGCGATGAACTTCTTGTTCTATACCACTACGTCATTCCGCAAGACAGAACGAACAGCATAAGGTACGTTGCTTGTGAGTTCGTTTATGCGGAATCTCCAATTGAAAACGTTTCTATAGGAGATTCCGCATAGTTGAACAATATTACGCTCCCCGTTCCGTATCGCGTTATTGTTCTAACTTACGGAATGACACACGAGTGGCATAATTTTTAGTCGACTTGTATATAGTTCCCTTTTTTGTGTGTATAGCTGTTGATTACTACTAAATAAAACAATGTCAAAACCTATTTTGTGTTTGTAAAAGTTTTTGTAACTTTGGCACTTTAATGTCGGAGGTTTGAAATGGCTTTTATCGTGATAGAAGGTCTTGATGGTGCAGGCAAATCCACGCAAGTGGAACTGCTTTCAAAGTATTTGAAGTCAGAGGGTAAGACGGTAGAATACGTGCATTTCCCAACGGGAGATTCCGAAATTTTCGGCGACATGATAAATCGATTTCTGCGAGGTGAGTTCGGCGGCTTGTCGGATGTAAATCCTTATCTCGTGTCGTTGCTCTTTGCCGGAGACCGTTACAACATGGCTCCTAAAATTAATCAGTGGTTGTCGGAAGGCAAATTTGTGATAAACGACAGGTATGTGTATTCCAACATTGGTTTCCAGTGTGCAAAAATCGCCGATGAATCCGAAAAACGTAAGCTTTTCGACTGGATTCTAAATCTGGAATTCAGCTATTTCAAAATTCCGCGTCCAGACCTCAACATTTTCCTCGACGTACCTTTTTCGTTTACCGAAAAACGTCTTGCCGAAAACCGTACAGGCAAAGACCGTGAATACTTAAATGGAAAGACCGATATTCATGAGGCTGATCTGAATTTCCAGAAAAAAGTTCGCGAGACTTATTTGAAAGCTGCCGAAATCGACGATCGCCTGGTGCGTATCGATTGTTCGTGCAACGGAGAAATGCTTCCTGCCGAAAGCATTTCTGAAAAAATTGTAAATGAATTGAGAAAACATAATTTTATAAAATAACTAAGTATGGTAATTATAAGGAATTTATTCAGATGGATTGTAGGAGCAACGTTCTTGTTCTCGGGTTTTGTGAAAGTTATCGATCCGCTAGGTTACGGATATAAGATTGCCGATTATCTCGAGGCAATGAATCTTTCGGCGATTGACGGTGCAGCTTTGCCATTGGCAATTGCACTCTCGGTGCTAGAACTGGTAATAGGATTTTCGTTGTTCTTCAATCAGTTGCCTAAGCTCGGAGCCTTGGGCGCATTGCTCATGATGGTGTTCTTCACTCCGTTGACGCTCTGGTTGGCAATTGCTAATCCGGTATCCGACTGCGGATGCTTCGGCGATGCACTCGTAATAACCAACTGGCAGACATTCTTCAAGAACCTTGTGCTGCTGGCTATGGCAATTTTGCTGTTCTGGCAGCGTAAGAAGATGAAAACCACTTACCATACAGGAATACAGTGGGTTATAATGTTTATCGTGGGCTTTGCTTCTCTAGGTCTTGGCTTGTATTGCCTGAAGACTTTGCCTATCATCGACTTCCGTCCTTACCATATCGGTGCAAACATTGCCGAGGGAATGGTTGTTCCCGAAGATGCGCCAAAACCTGTGGTCGAAAGTCTTTTCGTTTACGAGAAGGATGGCAAGCAGAAAGAATTCTCTGTCGACAATCTGCCCGATTCAACATGGAAGTTTGTTGATGCAAAACACAATATAATCGATCCTGGATATGTTCCGCCAATCCACGATTTCACAATGTCTAAGCCTTTTGTCAACGATGCTGCTGCACCGATAGACGTGTATGGTATCGAGCTGGTGTATGAGAATGGGGATGGTGAACAGATGTTTGCCGATGTTTCGTCGGTTCCCGATGCATCGTGGAAATACAAGCGCTACATGTGCGAAGAATGCGAAAGCGAAGTTGATGTATCAAAGATAAGGATAATATACAACGATGCCGAAGGTAATCCGGTGGTTCTCGGTGTTGACGAAGCTCCCGAAGGTCTCGAGTTCGCCGATGCCGAATATCTTGACGAAAGTGGTCCAAGCGACATTGCTCCTATGGTTCTTGCCGACGAAAGATATTCGTTCCTTATGATTGCGCTGCGCCTCGAAGATATGGATACGGAACATCTGGCCGAATTCGATTCGATTGCCGCTTTCGCAGCAAGCAACAATATGGGCTTCTACTGCATGACATCATCGAATGCCGAGGCAATAACAAATTTCGTTGAAGAACACGAATCAAAGTTCGATTTCTACAACACCGACCCGATTACCCTAAAGACAATTGTTCGTTCTAATCCTGGACTTCTGCTAATCCGCAAGGGAACAGTACTTGGAAAATGGCACGATGGCAATTTGCCAAAGGTCGAAAATCTTAAAAACGATCTGACAGCAAATTCGATGACGGCACAGCACAACCAGCGCGACCGATTGCTTTACATTGTGTGGATACTTGGTGCATTGCTTGCAATGGCAGTTATTAGGGTGATTTATAATTGGCTTGTGAAAAACAGATATATTAACGATAAAAACGATTTGATATGAGAAAGAAAATTGTAGCAGGAAACTGGAAGATGAATACTCTCGTAAGTCAGGGCAAGGCTTTGGCAGAAGAGTTGAATGCTTTTATGAAGACATACGATATGCCAGCCAACAAGACTGTGATTATCGGAACTCCGTTTACTCATTTGTCGACTTGTGTTGCTGCTGTCGATACAAAGAAAATTCATGTTGCAGCTCAGAACTGCTCGCAGTTCGAAAAAGGTGCATACACCGGCGAAGTGGCAGCAAATATGATCAAGGACCTTGGCGTCGAGTATACAATAATCGGAC
>CADARW010000131.1:832-9240 GCA_902790405.1 uncultured Bacteroidia bacterium | reverse complement strand
AAGATGACATTACCAAGAAGGTTATTTGCGAAAAGTTTGGTACAGAGTTGGTTCTGAACGAACAGGTTCTCGCCAATGTCGCCGAGATGCTTGGTCGCCGTGGAATTGCAATGACAGAGAACAATCGTGGTCAGGCTCTTGTTCCTGCAACTGCAACGGTGATTAACAATGCGGTTGGTACGGCTCCTGGAATTATGATGGAAAGAAATGGAAAACTCCTCTTTTCCATGCCTGGTGTTCCCTTCGAGATGCGCTACCTGATGGAACACGAGATAATTCCGCTGATAAAGAAGCATTACAACCTTAAGCCAGTATTCCATAAGACCTTGTTGCTCACGGGAATTGCTGAGTCGATTCTTGCCGAAAAGATTTCCGACTGGGAGGATTCGCTTGCCAAGAATGTAAGATTGGCCTATCTGCCTGCATATTCGAGCATTCGTCTGCGTTTGAGCGTGTACCAGCCTGATGATAATACTGAGGCTTACATTTCTGCAAAAGTTAAGGAGTTGGAACAGATTGTTCCCGAAAACATCATTGCATACGAGGACATAAAGTTGGAGGAACTTGTCGGTAAGTTGCTCAAGGACAGACATTGTACGGTTGCAACAGCCGAAAGTTGTACTGGCGGCAAGGTTGCTTCGCTGATAACTTCGGTGTCGGGGAGTTCGGAGTACTACAAGGGCTCTGTGGTTTCGTATTGCAACGAGGTAAAGGCCGATGTCTTGGGCGTAAGCCGTGCCGACTTGGAAAAGTATGGCGCTGTAAGCAGTACCGTTGCCGAGCAGATGGCTTCGGGAGTACGTCGTTTGCTGAAAACTGATTACGCAGTTGCGACAACTGGCATTGCTGGACCAACTGGTGGTAGTGACGAAAAGCCCGTCGGTACTGTGTGGATTGCTGTTGCTACGCCAACCAAAGTTGTCAGCCGCAAGTATGTTTTTGGCAAGGACAGAAGCATAAATATCGAAAGGTTTGCCTCATCAGCGTTGTCGATGCTGATAGTGGAGATGGAGAAAGAATGTTAAAAAGCATAAATGATTTTGGCAACCATTTAGGCATATTTTACGTTTAGCTATTTGAACAAAGAATTAAATGTATGAATAGCAAGAAGATATTTGTGATGCTTGTTTCTGTTTTGTTGGGAACAGCAGTTTTTTCGCAAGAAACGCTTTGGGATGAAAATGAAATGCCGTGTCAAGAATATTCGCTTGGCATTACAACAGATGCACAATACAGTGAATCGGAAAATGCATATCTTGGTTGTTATGGTACTACGGTTTCTGCTCAGATTAATTTTTCGCACAATAATGAAAATTATGAGCAGACAATCGACAATACTAATTTTTCATGGAAAGTGTTGGGCAGTAATGGCACGCAGATTTTTTCAGGACTTGGCATGGATGAGTTGTCGGAACCATTTGAGCATGGTGCATATTTTGTAACGCTTGCTACGACTGATGCAAATGGATGTCAAGTGTTGTCGGATACTTTAGTTCTTTACATATCAGTACCACCGACATTTATAGGAACGATAGTTACGCCTTCTATATATCTTGGTGATACGGTTGAGTTGAATGGCATTGTTGTTCCTGCTGATGAATGGCATATTGATATGTCTTCTGTATCTGTAAATAACGAGCGTTTTTGTTTTAATAATGGCGAGAATGCAAATGTAGAACAATCCAGTTGTTTCAATTTTGTTGGTTTTGCTCCAAATTTGACGATTACATCTGCCGAAGACATACGATCGGTAGGCGTGAATATGAACCATTCATACATGAGCGACCTTGATGTGTATTTGCAATGTCCTGATGGTAGGCGAGTTCCATTGTTTTCTCAATCTTGTGGTGGCGCTTATTTCGGTGAACCGACTGACTTAGATGAACCATATCCTTGCGACGACGGATGGGTTGGCATTGGATACGATTATTATTGGGCTGAAGGAGAAAACAATGGGCTGATGTCGGAAAATTGTACGGCTAATGCACTTTCGTTGCCTTCTGGTAGTTATCAGCCAGTTGGAAATTTCAGCGAATTGATTGGTTGTCCGATTAATGGCGAGTGGTGTATAGTTTTTGTCAACCATCATTTTGCTAGTTATGGTACAGTATTCAGAACGGAGTTGAATTTAGCCGACAATATCAGACCAACAATAAGTTTCCAGAACAATTACGGCAATGAAATGTGGTGGGAAGGCGAAAGCATATTGAATGAAGGTTATGCGGCTAACAATTTTGCAGTACCGACAACTGTTGGTCAGGTAGAATATACATTCTCGGCAACCGACAATTTCGGTTGTACCTACGATACTACCTTGTATGTGAACGTATTGCCCGTTAGTGGTATTGATGAGATTTCGGGCGATGAAATACTTGTATTCCCGAATCCTGTGAACGATATGCTTACAATCACGTCGTCGGAAGCAATTTCAGAAATCGAAATTGTAAATGATAAGGGACAGGTTGTAAGTAGAATGGATGTAAATGGAAATACTGCGGCTTGCAATGTGAGCGAGCTGGCTAGCGGAGTGTATGTGGTGAAAATCCGTTCCTTCGAATCTTCGATGGGCTTAGTAAGCGAACCGCAAGTTGCGGAAATCCAACGGAAATTCATTAAGGAATAAAACGGATGTATGTAAAATATTTAGGGGCAGGTTTGAACCAGCCCCTAAATATTTTTATTATCCATTATTAATTGTTTATTGCTGTCAGCCCGTTAGCCTTTTAGCCCGTTAGCCCATTATCAATTGTGTCCCACCGCCTTTATGAAATTGTCGATTACATTCCTTATCTGCGGACTTTTGCCCTCGAAGTTGTTGATGATGATGCAGAAGACGATTTTTTCCTTGCGGGTGTTGGTTATGATGCCAGCTAGTGAACGCACACGCGTCATGCTGCCGGTCTTGGCCTGAACCTTGATGCTGCCATCGGCACTGCACTTATAGCTTTTGAGCGTTCCGCTTTTGCCTGCAACCGCCATTCCCGAGATGAAACTTTCGCCATATTTGCTTTTGCTGATGTGCTTTAACAGTTGTGCTGTCTGCTTGGCATTAATAGCATCGAAATGGCTTAGTCCGCTACCATCGACAGGGTAGAAGCCTCCGCTTTCGATGCCTCTGTCGCTTAGAAATTTCTTTCCATAGTCGGCAAGCGATTTGCCTGTCTTGCGCATAATCTGTAGAGCCAGCACTTCGGCATATAGATTGTAGCTCACAAGGTTGGTGTAGTTTACTATCGTTCCAACGCTTGGCGACGAAAATGTATGTATTATTGTACGTTCGTTTTCGCCTTCATATTTCTTGTCGCTTACAAGGTAGGTGCCGGTTACGGCTACGCCATTGTTGCGAAGTCGGTAGTAAAGTGTTCTGGCAACGTAGTGCGGAGGATTCGGAAAACCGCCCTTCACCTTGTACTCGGTCTTGTTGCACGGAAGTGTTCCGCAGACCACAATGTCGTTTTCTCCATAACCTCGATAAATCACTGTGTTGTCGTCGCTTACGCTCGATGAGGCGGTTACCTTGTTTACCACATTTAGCTCAAGGTCGTCGGGGACAACCCTGACAAGCACTGCCGTATCCTTGTCGCTACCGGTATTGTAATACAATTCGTAGGTGTTGTCCATGTAGTTGATTGAGAATCCGCGCGAACCATAGTACGAGCCAAGGTCTTCCCATACCCATTTGCCAGGTGTCGGAACAGAGCCGAAATAAGTAACATCGCTGATGATGTTGCCATTGATCTTCTTTATTCCAGCTTCCTTTACCTTCTCGGTCCACGTATCGAAGATGTCGGCGCTGTATGTGCTCGAGTAGCGTTCGGCACCTAGGCAGGGGTCGCCGCCTCCAATAATATATAGGTCTCCATTTACAACGCTGTCTTCGAGAGTACCGCTGTAGGCAATTTTTGTCTTGAAACGAGTGCCAGAGCCAAGAGCTTCCATTGCCATTGCCGTGGTGAAAAGTTTCTGTATGGATGCCGGTGTCAGCGATGCGCACGAATTGTAGTCGAGGATAATGTCTCCAGTGGTAAGATTTTCGGCGTACAGACCAACGGCAGCATTTTTCAGTTCCTTGTTGGCAAGGAAGGCTTTCTGCTGGGCTTCGCATTTGGGACTTTGCGAGAATGCATTGCCTGCGATTAACATTGCGGCAAATACAACTATAATAAGCCTGATAGTCTTCATCTTTTCTGTTTTTCTACGGTTGCAATGCATCTGAACCCGATGTTCTCGCTCGGTACTTTTTCCTCCTTCGAGAATGTGCCGTTGTTCTTAAGGACGCTTCCTTCGGCTGTAAGTTCAAGTACACTGCTTTGCAGTCCTATTATACGTTCAGTCTTGTTGCGGGTAGAAAGAATTTCGTACGAACCGAACAGTTTGATAATCTGTGCAAATTGTGTTTCGGTCGGCAGGGTGTATTTTACATTGCCAAGACCAGTTTCCTCGTTTACCGAATTCACAACGTCGGTACGCCACTGGCAATAACGCAGAGCTTGCTCGTGTGTGATTCCTGTGATAGGGTTGGTAAGCTTCATTTTTACCATCATTTCCTTCGATGTGATACCGGCAGGAAAAGCGGCGTTTAGTTCGTCCGAACCTTTCCCGTATTGGTGTTCTAGATATCGAATGTATTCAAGCCAGTCGGCAACGTTAATTTCTTCCTGGTCAACGTAGATTGTTGTGTTGTCAATCTTTACTTTTTTGGTGCCTGGCGGATTTATCGCGAAAGCATCAATCCCAAGCGTAGCGATTAGCAATACTAGCAATATATTCCTCATAGGCTTTATTTATGCGAAAAGTTCTTCGATTTCCTTCTTGTATCTTTCGGCTACAACGCTTCTCTTGACCTTTAATGTCGGGGTCAGGATTCCTGTTGCCTGCGACCATTCGTTGGAGATGAGCTTTATTTTCTTAACTTTTTCGGTATCGCCGAAGAAAGCGTTGTACTTGTCGAGTTCGCGGTTGAAACGGGCAATTATCGTCGGGTCGGTGATAATTCGTTTTTCATCGGTGTATTCCACATCGTGGCGCGAGCACCAGAGCTTCAGGAACGAGAAGTCGGGGTAGATGAGAGCTGCAGGGAACTTCTGGTTTTCGCCAAATACTACCATGTTTTCGATGAACGGCGATTCTTCGAACTTGTTCTCAATAGCCTGCGGGTTAACGTACTTGCCGAACGAGGTCTTGAAGATGTTTTTCAATCGTCCTGTAAGTACAAGCTGGTTGTGTTCGGTGAGGTAACCGCAGTCGCCGGTGTGGAACCAGCCGTCCGGGTCGATAACTTCCTTGGTAAGTTCTGGGTTCTTGTAGTAACCCATCATCACGTTGTTGCCGCGGCACATTACCTCGTTGGTGTTCGGGTCTATCTTTACTTCGATGCCTGGCAGCGGGAAACCAACAGTACCTACTTCGCGTCCGTATTTCTTGCGGCAGCTAACCGAGATAACCGGTGAAGTTTCGGTAAGTCCGTATCCTTCGAACACTGGCATTTTTATTGCAGAGAAGAAAGAAGCGATACGAGGCTGTATGCTTGCAGCCCCCGATACTATAATGTCGAAATGTTCGGCGCCGATGCCTGCACGTATCTGTTTGTAAACCAGCTTGTCGGCAATTTTTAACTTGAAGTTGTACCATGCCGAGCGTTCGAAATCCTGAATTTTGTATTGTTGTGCAAGGTCGATTGCCCAGTAGAAGATTTTCTTCTTCAAGCCTGAGAGTTTCTTTCCCGAGTTGTGAACTTTGTCGAACATCTTTTCCAAAACGCGCGGTACTGCAGTCATCATGGTTGGATGTACCTCCTTGAGGTTTTCGCCGATAGTGCCGAGGTTCTGTGCGTAGTAAACCGACATTCCTAAGTATTGGTACATGAATACCAAAAGTCTTTCGTATGCGTGGCAGAGCGGCAGGAAGCTGAATGCGCGTTTCGACCAAGGCGACGGGGTCATTATGATACCCATAATCTGGTGTACTATGTTCTTGTGCGACAGTGTCGAGGTCGAGGTGCTGTCTGCCGTTTTCAACCAGTTCGGTGAATTCGGGATATCCTTCAACAGGGTTGAAGGTGTACATCTTTTGCAGATGCTGTAAGTTTGCCGAAACAGCTTTGATTTTTTCTGTAATCTTTGCGCCTTCGACTATTGCGATCTTGGCTTCGCTGTGGTTGAGTATGTATTCGTAGTCGGCTGCCGAGATTGTCGGATAAACTGGCACAATTATGCAACCGAGCTGCATTACGGCCATGTCGACCATGTTCCATTCGGGCTTGTTGCCGCTGATGAGCGCAACCTTATCGCCAGGCTTTATGCCGTCTTCGAGCAAGCCGCAGCTGACGCAGTTAACCAAGTCGTAGTATTCCTTTGGACTATATTCTTTCCATTCGGTGTTCACTTTGCCTGCTAAAGCAACCTTCTGTTCCGGATACTCTTGCAAGTATCTGTCGAGTATGTCAAATAGTCTAGTTACTTCCATTTCCTTAAATCCTTTTTTAGCATTTATAAATGCACAAAGTAAGTAATTAATTTTGTATTACAATGGAGTTGATTTCTAAATTATATTAACCAATATTGTTAATATTCTAATTAGTGTTTTCAAAGTTATTTGATGTTTAACTCATTAAGAATTATTGTGTTAGTATAATTGTTGCTTTGTGTTGATTTTATTGGCTTGGATTTGACAAAAAAAGTGTACCTTTGCACCTTAATTTTGAAATAGGGATTTGATTTGAATAATAATACGATAATAAAATATTTCAACCGCAAAAGGAGTATTGCTGCCTTTCTGTTTTTCGTTTATGCTTTTGCTATCGGATTTATTTTCCTTGTGAATCCGTTTAATGTGAAGTCGTGGTTTGATTGGGAGGATACCGACGACTATGTTATAACTGTTTTGTCGGTAGTGGGCATAGGTTTTTTTGTATTGCTTGCTAGCCGTTCGCTTATGTACATTCTTCGCAACAAAGTGGTTCTTAATTTTAGGAGCTTCTTGATATGGATTGCTGGAGAACTTGCCGTATTGTCGGCTTTCTATACATATTTTGCTCACGAGTACGATCCAAACTATATAGGACAAGGCTATTTCGATATTTTCCCGAGAATCTTCATGTATGTCGCGCTGTTGCTTCTGGTTCCATATATCATTTCGTGGATGTATGTGGCATTGAAGGTAAAGAAAGACCATGAGGATAGTGACGAAATGTCGTCGAAGGCTAATGATGCTGACGATGGCAAGTCGGATATGACAAGGACTATTTCCGAGACCGAACTTCTTCTGAAGGAACAGCCTGAAACAAAGCATAATATCGTTAATTTTAGCGACGATAAAGGTCAGTTGAAACTTTCGGTTGACATTGACAACCTGCTGTACATCGAGTCGGCCGACAATTATGTTAATATTTACTATTCCAACAAGGGAAAGTTCTCGCGCTTTATGCTCAGGTCGACGCTGAAATCCATTGAGGATACCTTCTCCGATTGCGACCTCGTGCGTTGTCATCGCTCGTATGTCGTTAATTTCAATAAGGTAAAGGTGCTGAGAAAAGAGAAGATGGGCTTGTTCCTGGATCTTGATTTCGACAAGGCGCCCGAAATTCCTGTTTCGAAGACATACGCCGAGTCTGTTATTAATTTGTTCTCAAAACATTCGTTACTGCAATGAAAGTAAACGGTGTGCATTACCGGGCAATCTGGGTGGAAGGCACTGCTGTCTGTATGATCGAACAGAACCTTTTGCCATTCGATTTCAAAATTTTTAAGGCCGAAACTTTGGATGATACCTGCATGGCTATCAAGACAATGATCACCCGCGGCGCTGGTTCGATAGGTGCTGCTGCTGCGTACGGAATGTATCAGGCTATATGTGCTTCCGATGATGCGCATCTTGTCGAAAATCTTGTTGTTGCGAAAAAGAAGATCGATTCAACCCGTCCGACGGCTGTAAATCTCTTCTATGCTACCGACAGGGTTCTGAAGGCGGCTAAGGTTTCGCGCGAATTTGCTATTAGCGAGGCTTTTGCTGTTGCCGATGAGTGTGCCGAGGCCGGACGTATGATTGGCGAATACGGAAATACCTTGATTAAGGATGGTTTTGGCATCGAGACACATTGCAATGCTGGCTGGCTTGCTTTAGTTGATTACGGAAGTGCTTTGGCTCCGATTTATGCAGCACAGTCGTCTGGTAAAAAGATTTTCGTCTATGCCGACGAAACCCGACCGCGCAATCAGGGCGCAAGGCTAACGGCTTGGGAATTGGCTTCGGCAGGTGTCGACCACGCAATTATCCCCGACAATGCCGGTGCTCACTATATGTCGCTCGGCAAGATTAATATGGTCATCGTCGGTGCTGACCGAATTGCCGCCAACGGCGATACTGCCAACAAGATTGGCACAATGGAGAAGGCTATTGCTGCAAAATAT
>CADARW010000131.1:0-810 GCA_902790405.1 uncultured Bacteroidia bacterium | reverse complement strand
GAATACCGTTTTATGTGGCGGCTCCATTGTCAACAATCGACCTCGGTACTCCCGACGGAAAGCATATCAACATCGAGGAACGCGACGAGGACGAGGTTTTGAAGTATTCGGGACTGACGGAAAACGGAAAAGTTGAAACTTTCCGCATGGCAAACCCGACTTCGCACGCAAAGAATCCTGCTTTCGATGTTACACCTGCCGAACTGATAACGGGGATAATAACCGAAAAGGGCATTGTCGCCCCGACCGAACTAAAAAACTTTTCTAATGTTTGAACTTGAACGAATAGGAGTTGCCGAGACTATGCGTCGTCTGTACGAACGTCGCTTGACGACTGTCAGTGGCGGAAATGTAAGTCAGCGTAATGCAGAAGGTTACGTTTTTATCACCGCAAGCCAGAGCGACAAATCGTGTATTGATATGCGCAAGGTGATAGTAATATCGCCCGACGGCGAAAACCTTACTCCCAAACTGAAACCTAGCATGGAGACACAGATGCACCTTAATATCTACAAGTGCCGTCCCGATGTGATGGCCATAGTGCATTCGCATCCTGTATATGCTTCTACATTTGCGGTGGCAGGCGAAGCTGTTGATTCTGCGATTACTGGCGAAGCTCGCTATATGCTTGGTAATGTTGGACTTGTTGACGTTTGTAGGTCTATTTTTGTTATATTAGCATTCTCTCAATATCATTCTGGGACTTTTATTGCATGGCCGCTAGTCATTGGATTTGTAATTGTTTATCTTCTCTACTACAACAAGTATAGTGATCTATCGCTATATTTTAAATGTTTGGTTGGTTTGATA
>CADARW010000130.1 GCA_902790405.1 uncultured Bacteroidia bacterium | reverse complement strand
CTACACCTATATATATATTACCAATGTCTGACCAGACTATTTGTAACGGACAATCAACAACATTTACTACCCAAGTTTCGGGAGGAACGCCATTCTATACATATATGTGGGCTAGTCAGGATTCTGTAGTATCATATTCGAACTTGCTTACGGTTACCCCGACAACAAATTCGACATATACGTTGACCGTTACCGATGCAAACGGATGTACTGCAGTTTCGCAGCCAGTGTCGGTTACGCTTAATCCGCCTCTTAACATTAGGGCTGTCACTACAAGCTACGATACTATATGCCCAGGCGCAGGAGCTCTCATTAATGTCGAAGTTGAAGGAGGAAATGGTGGCCCATATACGCTCACTATCGACAATGGCGCTGTCGTGCCATCTCCGTTTACGGTGAACCTTGACACAACAACAATGGTACACATAACATTGTCGGATATGTGTGGAACTTCGCCGGTATCCGATTCTATACAGATTAACGTAAGACCGAAACCGGACTCATTGTTTACGGCAAAGGTAATAGAGGGATGCGCACCTCTGAAAACGGTGTTCGAACCATTCAATACTGCCGATCAGACATTGTGGGAGTTTGGTGACTACACATTCTCCGATGCAACTTCACCTATGCATGTTTACACTCAACCTGGCGTATACGACGTTTCTCTTGAGATGGTCGATTATTTTGGATGCCATTTCTACAAGACATACAACGACATGATTACTGTTTATCCGAAACCAAAGGCACTATTCGAAACAGATCCGCTAATAACAGGTCTCCTCGATTCTGAGATTAAGTTTATAAACTATTCGACTGGTGCAGAAAGGTATTACTGGTTCTTCGGTGACAACGATAGCTCGTTGTTCGAGTCACCACGTCATGTGTACCGTCGTATGGGTGAGTTTGAGATAATGCTTGTTGCTGAGTCGGAAGACTTGTGCCGCGATACTACAACACGTACGTTGCTTATACAGAACGATTTCGCATTCTATGCTCCTACATCGTTCACGCCTAACGGCGATGGTGTAAACGATTGCTTCAGAATCTGTGGTAATGGAATAACAAGGAACGACTTTATGCTTGTGATATACGACCGTTGGGGTGGTTTGGTATTTAGGACCAACTGGTACGACCCGTCGGCAAATTGCGAATCGTGCTCCGAAGGCGCATGGGATGGCACCGACTGGGGTCATAGGAATCAAGGCGATGCTCTTTGTCCTCCAGGAATATACCAGTGGTTCTGCACATTCCAGGATTGGAACGGGGTAGTTCACAACGAACAAGGTACAGTAACTTTGATAAGATAAAATACAAGGCTGTCGATTCGACAGCCTTTTTTATTTTCTCGTAATGCATAACAGCTAAAATGAAAAATATTTGGTTTGTTATATGAGAGTAAAAAAAAAGTATATATTTGCGGTTGGACAAAATACAAATCTTAATATGAAAAAGAAGGTAATAATGCTGATAATTTTTGTCGTCAGTATAGTTCTGTTCTCAGGTTGCCCAATCGGTTCGGATGCTAATAAAACAGTTTACAATTATACGCCTAACGATGAATTGTACGACTACTGCGCTTTTGACGAGCCTAGTTACTGGCTTTACGAAGATTCGGCTACTCATGAAATAGATAGTGTTGTAGTGTTGGATTTTTATAAGACTTCTTGCAGTACAGATATTGTAGTTGATGAAAAACATCATAAATACGAAGGCCTCATTAATACTTTTTATCAGAATTATGATGTGATAAACCAGAGTCGAGGAACTGAATATTCTGTGTTCATGCATCCAATGGTATATTATCCCAATCCAAAGTTTTCAGAAGTCGAATTGGATCAATATGAATATTATTATTTGGAAAATACCCACTATTTTTATAGCGGATGCCCATATATGTTTGCATATACAAATCTATCTAAACCGATTGCATCAAATACTGTCAGGACTCCTGGGTATGATGTCTTTAGACTGCCCGATTTTTCTATTAAATATTTGGCATTCTATGATAATTACTATATAAATGGTTATAATTATAATGATGTAAAGAAAATAGAATTCCTTAACAATGCTTGGACTCAGGATACCATAGTATGTTATTGGGCAAAATATGTAGGATTGGTTAGGCAGGAGTACAGCAATGACAGTGTCAAGGTTGTTAAGAATATAAAGTATCACAGCGTTATAAATGTTCGCAATCAGTACAAATGATTAGTTACATTCTCGTAACATTTTTTTCTGCTGTCGTATCATGTAGTATTTCTTTCTGATGCAGAACTCGTATATCAGCCAGATGACGAGGAATGTATTTGTGGATATTTCGTAGACAAGGTCCCATGGTTCTGGAAGACTGAAAAAGAAACCTGCAATCCACAGCACGAGGTCGATTGTGAAAAGTAGGTCCCAAATTCGTTCTCTGTTCTTGAATGTTACAACATTTTCCACTCCTTTCTCAATTTCGACTTCGTCGGTAGCGTATAGTAATGGGATTGGGCTTTGTATCATGATGCTGTATCTGCCTTCTGGAATCATTACCGAAACCTTTTTCGTCTGCATTATGCCTACTAGCCGTCCGTTTATGAAAATTCGGTTCGGTAGCTTTGCCATAAGTTCGGATGATTCCTTTTCGATGGTCAGTTTTTGATATTCTATTTGTTGTCCGTACATGTCGCAAAAATATTAAAAATTTGGTTTCTGTGGCTTCGCCGTTTCTGTGGCTACGCCGTTTGAATGGCTACGCCGTTTGAATGCCTTCGGCGTTTCTGAAGCTTCGGCGTTTGATGGCTTGCAGCGTTTGAGGTGGGCGGGGTTTATGAGACGCAATGAATTGCGTCTGTCCTTTCTAGTTTCAAAATTTAGATTTAAAATCGTAAATAATATTGTATTTTTGCAAAAAAATTGAATTGAGAATATTTCGAGAAATATCATCCGAAATTCCACGTGGCTGCGTAGCAACTGTCGGTGTTTTCGATGGCGTACATCGTGGACACCAGTATATTATACGGCAGATACAAGACATGGCCGACAATTCGGGCTGCGAAGAACTGGTCATTACGATGAATCCTCACCCTGCAAGCTTTTTCGGTAGAAAAATAAGCCTCCTTTCGACAATGGACGAAAAAATTGCTTTGTTCGAGCGCTTCGGTGTGCGAAACTTGCTGGTGCTTAATTTCAATTCGGAGATTGCTGCTTTGTCGGGAACAAAATTCATCGACGACATACTGGTTTCGCAGTTGGCGGTTTCGCGTCTGCTGCTTGGATACAACAATTCGATAGGGCATAAGGAGAATGGTGTTTCCGAAATTTCGTCGGCACAGATTCCTGTTTCGCGCCTCGATAGGTTTCATCTCGATTATTCCGACGACATAAGTTCGTCGTCGATACGCAGCCTGCTTTCGGACGGCTATATGACGACGGCAAACAAGTATCTTGGCTACAAATATTGCATATCGGGAAGTGTTGTACACGGTCAGGGCATTGGCCATACCATCGGATTCCCGACTGCAAATATCGAACTTTCCGACTGTAGCAAAATGTTGCCAATGAACGGAGTTTATGTCGTGTCGGCCACCTTTGGAAATAAGTCGTACAAGGCAATGCTAAACATTGGTTGTCGTCCTACTTTTGGCGGCGAAAAACAAACTATTGAATTGCATGTATTAGGTTGCAATGACAATCTTTATGGCGAGCAGGTGAAGGTTTGTTTCGAGGCTCGTCTGCGTGGCGAACAGAAGTTTTCTGATGTCGAAGCATTGGTGGCTCAGCTCGAAAAGGACAAGAGGGCGGTGGAGGAGTATTTTATAAAAAATACATTATCTTTGTAAAAAATATCCATCGGAATGAAGAGGTTGCATAGGTATATATTAAGGGCGTTTGTGGGACCATGGCTCATAACCTTCCTGCTATGCGTATTCATTCTGCTTATGCAATTCCTCTGGCGATATATCGACGATCTGGTGGGCAAGGGGCTCGACCTTTCGATAATATTGGAGCTGATGTTTTATGCTTCGTTCTCGTTGGTGCCGTTGGCATTGCCACTTTCGGGACTTTTGGCATCGATTATGGCAATGGGAAAGTTCGGTGAAACCAACGAACTTTTTGCAATGAAGTCGGGAGGCGTTTCGTTGTATAGAATTATGCAGCCCTTAGTGGTGTTCAATTTGGTTGTTAGTGTTGTGGCCTTTTTGTTTTCAAATAATCTGATGCCATATACTAATTTGAAAATGAGATCGTTACTTTTTGGGATACAGCAGCAGCGTCCCGAGGTGATAATTCAAAACGGAATATTTGTAGAACCTGCCGACGATATTTGCATAAAAGTTGATAGCAAGAACCACACAAACAACGAACTTAATGGCGTGCTGATATACGATCATCGCAGTTCTTCAACGCCCAACAATGTTACAATGGCGGCAAATGGCAACTTGCTGATAACCGAGGACAATTCCATGATGATACTCGAATTACGAAACGGGACGCGGCACGAGGATGTAAAGGGAGGAAAGTATCAGCATCAGAGTTCGAAGTTCGAACGCCAGGTTACGTATTTGGAACTGGATGCTACGGGTATCGACAAGAATAACGAGGAGTTCTTTAAGGGTGGATACGAAATGCTTGACAACAATCAGCTTAATTTTACAATTGATTCGCTCAACGAAGCATTGTCGATGAGGGAGCAGGAAATATGCGGTAATTTCAAAAGGTTCCAGATATTCAAGGGTATAAATGGCGTTTATGATGGAAGCGGCTCATATTCTGCATCAAGGACTACACCTATATCGATAGAAGCTACCGACGACAAGTCGGTGGCAGACAAGGTACGGGTCGATTCTCTTTGTGCAAAAATGAATAGTTCGCAACGTAGTGCAATGCTCGAATATGCTGTGAATTATTCGCGTTCGGCAAAGACTTATATAGATATTGTTTCCGACGAACTCATAGGTACCCGTCGCTGGATTGTAAGACACGAAATGGAGTGGTATCGAAAGTATGCGCTTTCGGTGGCCTGTTTGTTGTTCTGTCTTATTGGAATCCCGCTTGGCTCCATAATCAGAAAGGGCGGATTTGGACTTTCTGTAGTGGTGTCGGTGTTCATATTTCTTATGTACTACATTATTTCGACAACAGTCGAAAGTACAGTAAAAGAACTTGTTGTTCCTGCAGGATGGGGAATGTGGTTGAGTACGTTGCTTCTGTTACCGCTCGGAATTTATCTTGTTATTTCTGTTTCTAACGATAGCCTTAGACTTAACCCGCGGGTAATGAATAAGATATTGAACATATTCAAGCGGAAGAAAATTAAGGATGAAAACGAAGATGAATAGTCAAATCTAAGTTTTAGCTTTTTATAAAGAATTCCAATCATTTTTTTGTGTAAATTTGCGGCCTTAAAAAATAAGGGAGCCAAAACCTTTTGGTGCGGCCAAAACTTAGAAAGGAAAAGGAAATGATTGAAGATAGACGTAAGTTGAATACAGTCGAGGAAGCCATTGAAGATTTCAGGCAGGGAAAAATCGTTATAGTTGTTGACGATGAGGATAGGGAGAATGAAGGCGATTTTATTGTTGCCGCCGAAAAGATAACTCCCGAGATAGTAAACTTTATGTTGCATAATGGTCGTGGTGTATTGTGCGCTCCTATTACCGAGGAACGTTGCGAAGAATTGGAGCTTGCTCATCAGGTGTCGAACAATACATCGATGCTTGGAACTCCATTTACCGTTACTGTCGATAAGTTGGAAGGTTGTACTACTGGCGTTTCGGCTCACGACCGTGCGGCAACCATCCGTGCATTGGCCGATCCACAGTCGACGGCACAGAGTTTTGGACGCCCGGGACACATCAGCCCTCTCTACGCTCAGGACAATGGCGTGTTGCGCCGTTCGGGACATACCGAGGCGGCCATCGACCTCTGCAAGCTCACTGGTCTCTATCCTGCCGGAGCGCTCATCGAGATTATGAATGACGACGGTTCTATGGCACGTATGCCGCAGCTGGTGGAGTTTGCGAAGGAACACGACCTGAAAATCATCACCATCAAGGATATGATTGCCTACCGTCTGAAAAAAGAAAGCCTGGTCGAGATGGGCGAAGAGGTGGATATGCCTAC
>CADARW010000129.1 GCA_902790405.1 uncultured Bacteroidia bacterium | reverse complement strand
CTTGTAAACCAGCATGAATATGGCTACGCCGAAGCCAATGAACAAGACAATTTTTATGGCTGTTTTCAGTTTTTTGTTCATACTGGAAATTTTTTGCAAATATATCATTTTTTATTCCGACTTTTGCGTTATGGTAAGAGCAAAAAAATATCTTGGACAGCATTTTCTCACTGATGTGAGTATTGCGGCGCGTATCGCAGGCGCTTTGCATAACGAAACCGACCTTCCTGTGCTTGAAATTGGTCCTGGTACAGGTGTACTTACACGCGAACTTGTAAAACGTAATTTCCGTAATCTTACTTTGGTAGAGATTGATACGGAATCTGTTGATTATTTAAAGGATAACTTCGATAATTCAAAGTTTAATTTGCTCGAAGCCGATTTCTTGAAAATGGACTTGAATGCCTTTTGTGATTCCGAAATGTGCATTATCGGAAATTTCCCATACAATATTTCCAGCCAGATTTTTTTCAAGGCATTGGAAAACAGGGAAAAAGTTTCGGAAATTGTCTGCATGATACAGAAGGAGGTCGCCGAGCGCATTGCTTCTAAGGAAGGCAGCAAGGTCTATGGCATTTTGAGTGTGCTGATGCAATTATATTATAGGTGCGAATATCTGTTTACTGTGCACGAACATGTTTTCAATCCGCCACCAAAGGTAAAGTCGGGGGTGGTCAGGTTTGTGCGCTATCGTTCGGCAATAGAGGGTGTTGACGAGAAAAAACTGTTTATGGTTGTGAAAACGGCTTTCAACCAACGCCGAAAAACTTTGCGCAACTCGCTCAAGTCGATGCTTTCGCCAGAAGTAGATATGACGCATCGCTTTTGGAATCTTCGTCCCGAACAGCTTTCGCCAGAGCAATTTGTCGAGCTGACCAACATGATAAAATAAAAAAAAACGCTGCAATTGCAGCGTTTTTTTCGTTTATGAAAAATTCAATTTTAATACATCTCAAGTATCGGATAAATGTTTTTGTCGAGTGAAAGCCTGATGAGTTTGATTTTTCTCAGGTAGTCGTTTTCAGTCTTGTTGATTTCGTCAACTTCCTTCTGGTACTCTTTCTTCCATTCGTCGTCAGCAAATGTGAAGGTTCTGAGGATTGTACCCTGGTCGGGGTCGCTTGAAGTCGGGCTTACGATCCAAGAGTACTTTTTGCCTTTCTGGTAAATCTTTTCGTCAAACTTAACAACGAATGCGCTGTCGGTTGTTGCGTAGTTGTCAATTACTGGTTCGCCTGATTCTTCGTCGTAAATCTTCAGGTATAACTTCTTCTGCTTCGGATTTGCCCAGTTGAGAACGACATAGTTTTCAACAACCATTGCATCGTCGAACGGGTCGCGGATGATGTCGCCAACAGCACGGTAAACGCCACCGCTCTTGCGTTCTTTCTGCGAATTCTGAATCATATTGTTTGCAATGTAGTTGAAGAATTCCTGGGTAAGGTTGCTGTTACCTACATCTTCGTAAATCTTGTTGAGGTCTGGAACAGAATAGGTTCCCGGTGTGTTAATGCCCATAGGAACATCGTTCTTGTTGGTAAGCACAACGTATGAGCCTGACGGAACCTTCAAAGAACTCTTCGAAGATATGTAACTGTCCCTTACGAGGTTGGTCTCTACCTTCTTGTCAACAATCTTCGGGCTTCCCGAGAAGTAGAAAACCTTAGCTGCGTAAAACTTTATTCCTTTCATCTTTCGTGTATTTAAATGTTTGCGTTATAAATGAATCTATCTTAAATAATTCTAATGTTTCTTCGTACAAATATAAAACTTCAATACAGAATATCAACATAATTCCAGTAGGCATCATATCAACTTTTATGCCAAACTCTTTCATTACGTAATAAGAAATTAATAAAACTACTGCAATAAGTAAAAATTGTATTGGTTTAGAAAGAATATCGAAGAATTTGGCACCGAACACATACCAGTAAACCAGCCACAAAACGAAGAAGAATGTTATTATGAACGCTATGGCTTTGTTTTGCCAAGGCTCAAGTGTGACTAGGCAGTCGTCGTTCATTATCATGCTGATGGCGTGCGCGTGAATTTCGATTCCCTTGGCATCGTAACCGTCGCAGCGTTCTAGTGGTGTGAAGAAAGCGTCGATTGTGTCCATTGGTGCGCCCTTGTACATTCCGAGGTAGCCCATAAGCACGATTTTGTCCTTGAGCATGCTCAGGTTGCACGAGTCGTTCACGTCTTCGTAGTCAATCTTTATGAACGGCATGCTGCCGCCGCGGTAGTTGATGCTTTCGAGCTGCTTCTTGTTACGTTTTGCGAATCGCATGAACATTTCGTTGTCGTACATGCTGACGATTGCTGCCGAGAATGCGTTTATTGTGACAGTGTCGTGGTTTATCGAGTCGGTAAAACGAATGAACTTGTCGAATTCTCGGCAGGTTAGAGGTTCGTTCTGTAGTTCGCAGTGTCCGTAGGGCAGGTCGCCGAAGAATTCGTTTGTGCGGATAACACCTACAGCCTTGTCGGGGTCTTCTTCGTCGTATATGCCGAACGCACCCATTACAATGTTTTGTTTGGAGTTCAAGGCTTGCTTAAGCGCCATGTCCTCCATAATTTCCTGGATGTTGCCGTTTTTCGGTTCCTTGAATACAGCATCGATACCGATTACGCGAGGCTCGAACTTCTCGATGATGTTTATCTTCTGGGCAAGTTCGCCACGGCTGAGATCGCCAATGTTTACTATATATATATTGGTATCGGTCTTGTAAATGTCGTCCTTGCGGCTCATTTCCGAATAGACGAGGTCGCTGTAGTCGAAGTTGTCGATGTAGTCGTCGAATGGGTTGAACAGGTCAACTGAATCGATTATGCTCCACATGAATACGACTACTATAGCCGTAAAAACGGTAATAAGTCCGGCGTCAAGCAACAGCAGCGGACCATATTTTTCTGGATATTTTCTTGCCATCTCTTATATTATTTGCGTGGCAAAGTTAGCAATAAAATCTGATTTGGATAATGGAAGAGAAAAATCTTTTATTTTGAAAAATATGTTGAAATGGCTTTAGCCATTTACATTTCTTTTCTTCTCAGCGTAATGTATGTAAATGGTGGTTCTCCGTCGAGATGCCCTTCGGTGTCGATGGTTTCCCATTCGTCCATGTTGAGGGTGGGGAAGAAAGTGTCGGCTTCGTATGAGCGGTGTACGCGTGTGAGGTAAATCTTGGTCGTGTAGGGCAGAAACTGCCTGTAAACCGATTCTCCGCCAATGATGAACACTTCGTCGCTGTCGCAAAGGGCAAGGGCTTGCTCGATGTTCTTGGCGGTGTAGGCACCTTCGAAAATGGCATCGCCGCTGGTGAGAATTATGTTCTTGCGGTCGGGTAGGGGGCGCTTGGGGAACGAAAGGTAAGTTTTGCGTCCCATTATTATGGAATGTCCGGTTGTTATCGCCTTGAAGCGCTTGAGGTCGCCGCTTATGTGCCACAGCAGGTTGTTGTCCTTGCCGATGGCTCCGTTTTCAGCAACGGCCACTATCATAGTTATCTGTTTGTCTGTCATACCGATACTTCTGCTTTAATATGTGGATACGGATTGTAGTCAACCAACTCAAAATCTTCGTACTTGAACGAGAAAATGTCCTTCACATTTGGATTTATCTTCATCTTTGGCAGCGGACGCGGAGTGCGTTCCAATTGGGTGTGAACCTGTTCGAGATGGTTGAGATAAATATGGGCATCGCCGAAAGTATGGATGAACTCGCCGTACTGGTATCCGCAAACCTGCGCCAACATCATGGTTAGCAGTGCGTACGATGCAATGTTGAACGGCACGCCGAGGAAAAGGTCGGCACTGCGCTGGTAAAGTTGGCACGAAAGTTTTCCCTCGGCAACATAGAACTGGAACAAGGCGTGGCAAGGTGGCAAAGCCATATTGTCGATGTCGGCGACATTCCACGCGCTAACGATGTGGCGGCGCGAGTCGGGATTTTCCTTCAGCGATTTCACAAGGTTCGAAATCTGGTCGATGGTTTGTCCGTCGGGAGTTTTCCACGAGCGCCACTGGTAGCCATACACATGGCCGAGGTCGCCGTTTTCATCTGCCCACTCGTCCCAGATGCGTACTCCGTTGTCGTTCAGGTACTTTATGTTGGTGTCGCCAGCCAAGAACCACAGCAGTTCGTGGATTATCGACTTCAAATGTAGCTTCTTGGTTGTGAGGCAGGGAAAACCGTCCTGTAGGTTGAATCGCATCTGGTGCCCAAACACGCTTATTGTGCCGGTTCCAGTGCGGTCGCTTTTGCGTACGCCTTCGTCAAGTACGCGCTGTAGTAGGTCTAGATATTGTTTCATCAGTTGAATAAATTTCTTTTTTTACCTTGTGGATGACATTTGTGGTGCGATTTTTCTTCGTCGAAGTCGCTGTTTTCGTCCATAAACTTGTCGTCGAAATCGTCGTCGAAGAAATCCTCTCCAAGCGACAGTCCGATTAATGGAAGATAGGCTTGCTCTTCATCGTCCCACGCTATGTCGATATACTGTACTGTTGAGTTTTCAAGCATAATGTCGGCGGCTTTACTAAGTTCGTTTTTTTGAACTTTTATGCCGAAAGGGGTGTGTTGCTCCTTTAGCGACTCATGCAGTTTTTGATAGTCGGAAGCAGACAGGTATATTTTGCTGTCGTAGTCTGGAATTATGGGAAAGTCAAGCTTTATGGCTTCGTTTCTTCCAAGTATTGTCAGTAGGACTTTCATGCCTTATTTAGTTTCTTTTACATGTTTGTACTTGAAGCAAATTGCGAACAGCAACGCAACTATAAGTGCGTATGCAGCAAAGATATACCAGCTTGTCTGCCAACCTTGCCAAACATTCATTGCGCCTTCCTGCGAATATACAAAGTGGTTTACAACTGCCTGTGCTCCCAATGTTCCTATTGTCGCGCCTATTCCGTTGGTCATCAAGAAGAAAAGTCCTTGTGCAGATGAACGGATTGATGTGTCGGTTTCCTTATCGACAAAGAGCGAACCGCTGATGTTGAAGAAGTCGAATGCCACACCGTAAACTATGCACGACAGGATGAACATCCAAACTCCCGAACCCGGGTTGCCAAGTCCGAACAGTCCGAAACGAAGCACCCAAGCGAACATTGCAATAAGCATTACCTTCTTTATGCCGAATCGCTTTAGGAAGAATGGGATTAGCAATATGCACAATGTTTCGGAAATCTGCGACAGCGAAATCAGAATGTTTGCGTGCTGTACGCCAAAGGTGTCGGCATATTCGGTTATACCGCCGAAACTTGTCAGGAAGGGGTTTGCAAATCCGTTTGTTATCTGCAGCGAAACGCCAAGCAGCATCGAGAAGATGAAGAATATAGCCATCTTCTTTTGCTTGAACAGCGAGAATGCGCGTAGGCCGAACGCATCAACAAAGGATTTGGATGCAGCCTTGTTGGTCGGGCATTGAGGCATTGTGAACGAGTATATTGCGAGGACAATGCCAATTCCACCGCTGACTACAAACTGTGCAGCTGTTGGTTGGAATCCGAGCAAATCGACAATCCACATTGTGCAAATGAAACCGATAGTTCCGAAAATACGAATTGGCGGGAATGCCTTTACTGTGTCAAGTCCAGCCTTGTCGAGTGCGTTGTATGCCACGGAGTTCGACAGAGCTAAAGTCGGCATGTAGAATGCAACGGCAACGCTGTAAATCGAGAACAAAACACCAAACTGCACTGCATCGCCAGCCATTATGCCGTACAAGCCTGCGCAGAGCATTGATATACCCGAAATTGCGTGGCAAAGACCTAATGTTTTCTGTGCCTGTATCCATCTGTCGGCGATTATACCCATGAGTGCCGGCATAAATATCGAAACAATTCCCTGTATTGAGTAGAAGATACCGATTTGTCCTCCCATGTTGTGGTTGAACAGGTAAGTTCCCATGCAGGTTAGGTAGGCTCCCCAGATTGCAAACTGGAGAAAATTCATCACGATAAGTCTGAATTTGATTCCGCTGTTATTCATTTTTATCCTTTTTGTTGTTTCTTGAATTAATTTCGTCCCTAATGATAGAGGCGTATTCGTAGTCTTCTTCGTCTATCGCGTTTTGCATCAGTTGGTTGAGCGCGTCCAAGTCGGCTTCCTTTAGGTTGAAGCAGTAGCGTTCGGAATTGAGGTATTTCTCGTCTTCGGCGAGTATTACGCCAGCCTTGTCGACGACTTCGGATGTGGTGAAAATGGGGCAGTTGAAGATTAGCGAAACTGCGATTGCATCAGAAGTTTTTGCTTCAACAAATTCGTGCTGCTCGCCACGGCTGAAGAATATGCGCGAGTAGAAAATGCCTTCCTCAAACTTGTAGATTAGCACTTCCTCGGCGGTTATGTCGAACTTCCGCATCGAAATGGAGAACACTTCGTGGATTAGCGGACGCGGTGTGTCCATGCTTGTGATTTTCTTTGCTATGGACTGAGCTTCGGTGGCGTCGATGACTACCGGAATACGCTTTTTGCTGTGTGCAACCGAAAGCACAACAACATACGCGCCAGTCATGTTGTTGCTGTCGGCAAGTCCGTTAACCGTCAATTTTATTTGTTCCATAGCGATGGCAAAAGTAATAATAATTTACGATTTACGAAGTACGATTTACGATTTGATGATTGGAAGATTTGAGGATTAGCTTGCGCAAGCTAAAGGTTGATGATTTGAAACAAAAAGGACGGCATTCAACCGTCCCATAATTGTTATTTGTTGCATTTGGCAAGCGCATAGCATATCCATTATTCATTGTCCATTGTTAATTGTCCATTGTTCATTGCTTCCACTTCCTTCGGATTCGGACCGTACTGGTTTTCGCCTTTCTGTCCATCGATGCAACCGAGAATGATATACAATCCTAGAATAATCATGTTGCAAATTGAATTGATTAGGCTGAATATTACGGCAATTGTCACCGAATCCATATTGAAAAGCACTATCAGTCCAAATATTGGCTGAATCAAAAGCAACAACAGCCATGTTCCTTTTTGTCCAATATCGTGCAGACGACGAACCGTAACCGCAAAATAAGGCAGTAACGAAGCCAGGGTGAATGCCGCACATACAAAGAAAACAATCCTTACCCAACCTTTTCCAATTCCGAAAAATACAAAAGGATTGGTCGTTAATGAATTGTACATACTGATACTAGAAATATTCTGCACAACAAGTCCAATACCTAAAACAAATCCCAAGACCAAGCTTATTATTGTATAAAACAACAGGAACATCCAATATTCCTTTCTCCTTGCTCTGCCCTTAAAGTCGGCATATTGCTTCCAACATTTAAAAAAGTACTTCATGATATTTTAAGTTTCTAGTTAATAATTCGACAAATATACAATGTTTTTTATAATTTTAAAAAAAAATCCAAAATCGTCAATCCATTTATTCATTTCCCAACATTCTCGGTTTTATCCAAAACATATTTTTCAGTTCGTCCAACGACAAACCAGCCCATCGGTCGCAGTCCTTACCATCAAAATATTTGAAATAGGAAGCGTCCATGTGATTGTAACATTCGCTTTCTTCAAGTCGTACAACATTGTCGAAATTGAACGATACATTTTCGTATGTGCAATATTTTTGCCTGTGCATCACTCGTTTGCCTATCTTGTAGTGCTGGTCTTCAAGTACACTCGAAAAACGCATAAGCAGACGGTTGCCCACATACGCATACTGGCTGTGGTGGTCAGTCTCGTAGCAGTCGAAAAACCTGTATTTTGCTTTAGAAGACACAATATTTTGCTTACTACGACTTGAATATGAAAGCGGAATGCCACGAACCATGTCGAACACTATCTGTGCATAGTCGAAACGACTTTCCTGCGACTTTTTCATTGGCGTTACAACTACGCCGATGGTGTCCTTGCCAAAACGCTCTGCAATTTCGTAGTTGTATTTGTCACAATTCTTTTCCTTCAGCAAGTGTTTTCCTATGTTCAAATCAAGATGTTTCGCAACATAGATTATATTTGGTGGGTATGTCGTGTTGCATGCATACGACTTTTCCCTGATAACCTTGCATTGGAAAATGCCTTCGCTGTAATTGTTGTATGTTAACAGCGTGATTTCGTATATTTTACATATTGTGTCGTTTTCAATGACTAACTTTTTGAATACGGCTGTTGTGTTGTATGGCGGCAAGTTCCTGCTAATCCGAATAATGGAATCGTACTTGTGTGCTATCTGGCAGTATGTAAACGGATACACATCAACATCCTGCAAGGTTTCGGCAAATGGTGACAGCTCGCAAACGGCGGTCTTTCCATCAAGGAAATCTTTGGCGGACAATGGTTTC
>CADARW010000128.1 GCA_902790405.1 uncultured Bacteroidia bacterium | reverse complement strand
AAATATGCCAATCCTTGCAACTTTGAAAGGTTGGAAGTATGGTTTCAACAGCCCGTTCAAGGCTGAGGTTTACTTTGTCAACACAAAGAAATTCCTCGACAACAAGTGGGGTACTCCTAATCCAGTAATGGTTCGTGACCCAGAATTCGGACCTGTTCGTCTGCGTGCTTTTGGCGTTTACGAATATAGAGTCGAAGATGCAGGAAAATTCATCAAGGACATTGTCGGAACCGATGGTGATTTCACTGTAGAAAAAATTAACAATCAATTAAGAAATATCATTATTACCCGTTTTTCGGATGCTGTTGCCGAGTCGAAAATCCCAGTTCTCGACATGGCTTCCAACTACAACGAATTCTCCGAAAAAATAGGTCAAGTAATAATTGATGAATATAAGGAGTATGGTCTGAATATGACCAAGTTCCTTGTCTCCAATATTAGTCTTCCCGAAGAGGTCGAAAAGGCTATGGACAAGCGTTCGAGCATGGGCGTTTTGGGTGACCTTAACAGGTATACTCAGTTCCAGGCAGCCAACGCTATGGAAGCCGCTGCAACCAACCCAGGAGGTGGTGCTGCTGCATCTGGAATGGGAATGGGCATGGGATTTGCTATGGCAGGACAAATGATGAATGCAATGAATCCGATGATGAATCAACAGCCGCAATACCAGCAGCCTCAACAGGGTGGATATCAGCAGCAGCCAGCTGTTGCACCTCCGCCAATGCCAGCACAGTCAACTTA
This sequence comes from uncultured Bacteroidia bacterium, assembly GCA_902790405.1. Lineage (GTDB taxonomy): Bacteria > Bacteroidota > Bacteroidia > Bacteroidales > ML635J-15 > Bact-19. Next base: position 5,446 of record CADARW010000128.1, on the reverse strand, counting down.
CTTTGTCGCTGTAAACGGACAGCAGTCTGGACCGTACGACATGAATACGTTGTCATCGATGGTTGCTAACGGACAGTTGACAAAGGATTCGTTGGTATGGAAGCAGGGTATGCCGTCGTGGGCTGCTGCAGGAACCGTGCAGGAACTTTCCGCATTGTTCGGTGCTGTTCCTCCGCCAATGCCGGGAATGCCACCTGTTCCTCCTCAAATGTAATTGCTAACTTAATTTTTTAGGATATGAAACTTAGATGCTTTTTATTGGTTGTATTTGCTGCGTTAGCCTTTTCTGCAAACGCACAGACTCTGACAGCAAATCAAATCCCTGATGGACTTAATCCGGAAGACTATAGTTTTCCAAAGATGGAAGAGTTCGAACAGCAGATGCCAAAAGATGCAGATTTGTGTTCTCTTTCGTTCGAAAATGCAACCGGATACTATGTTGACGTATGGATCGACAAGTCGTACAAGGGCAGAATAACTCCTTGGAAACGTATGGCTCTGAAGATAATGTCGAAGGATAGTGAAGTCTATTTCAGGACAAGCGGTGGTACTTTCCAGTGGTATTCTAAGGCCGAATGCGACAGCGCATTCGTTTTGGAAGTGGAAGAAGACGAAGATTAGGAATGCCGATTATCAGTGCTTTTGAAAAAGAACTTGCTATATTCTCAGACAGACTTAAACTGTCTGAGAATATAGTCATTATACACCATTATAATCCGGATGGAGATGCAGTCGGATCATCACTTGGCTTGTATAATGTTTTGAAGCAAACGGGCAAGAAGGTAACTGTCATCAGCCCGACAATTTACCCCGACAATCTTAAATGGCTTCCCGGCGCAAAAGATATGCGTGTTCTTGGAAAAAAGACCCAGAACGATGCTACAATTTTCGATGGTGCCGACATGATTATCTGTGTCGACCTGAATGCCCGCAAAAGAGTGGGAAATGTTCAGCCTCAATTTGAGAAATCAAATGCATTCAAGGCTCTGCTTGACCATCATCCTTTTGTGGAAAAATTTACTGATGTAGCAATTGCAGACACTAAGTATTCGTCGGCATGTGAGCTTGTATTTGAATTCATTGAAAATACATATTTAAACCAATACTTTAATGCTGATGTAGTTACTTGTCTGTATACCGGCATTCTTACCGATACGGGTTCTTTTGAGTATAACTCCTCAAATCCAAATCTGTTTAGGGTAGTGGGCAAGATTATGGAATTCGGCATTGAGAAAAACAAAATCTATAACCGTCTGTTTAATGCATGGTCAGAAAATCGTATCAGATTCATGGGATACGTCACTTATAACAGAATGGTTGTGATGCCCGAGTACAAGACTGCCTACATTTATATCACAGCAAACGACCGACACCAATTTAAAGAGCAATTTGGTGATACAGAGAATTTTGTAAACATCCCCATGCAGATAGATGGAATTGTTTTCACCGCAATATTCATCGAACGTGACAACTTTATAAAAGCAAGTTTTAGATCTAAGGGAACTTTCGATGTCAACTCGTTCAGCTCCAAGTATTTCAACGGCGGTGGACATGTCAATGCATCTGGAGGCGAAAGCTACGATTCTCTCGAAACTGTATGTAAGAAATTTGAGAGTCTAGTAAAGGGAGAATACGCCGAAGAGCTGAAGAATTATATCTATTAATTGTTATTACATTGATTAGAAAGGTTGTATATATATTATTTGTTGTGTTCTTGCTTGTGTCGTGCGGCACCAAAAACAAGCAGGGCAATGACAAAGTTCCATATTCTCAGCTGAAAAAAGAAAAAAAAGAAGAATCGATCGGAATTAACCAGGATATGATCGAGGTTAATAAAGACGTTATAGAAAAATATATTGTCCGCCACAAATGGGAAATGACCGTCACCGAAACAGGATTGTACTATATGATATATCAGCAAAACGATGGTTTAAAGGTTGATAGTGGTGACGAGGTTGAGTTCTCGTTTAAGACTTCACTTTTAAATGGAGACGTGTTGTACGACTCTGAATCTACTGGCAACAGAAAGATGGTTATTGATAAGAATCAGGATGAATCTGGTCTAAACGAAGGATTGAAGCTGATGAAGAAAGGAGAGAAGGCCTACTTTATACTTCCGCCGCATCTGGCTTTTGGTGTGGCTGGCGATTCTTATAGGATTCCTCCTTATTCTGTGCTTGTATATGATATTGAGGTTGTTGATATAAAACATAATAGCGAAGCAGTTGACGACAACATAGTATTGTGATTTATTTGAATGAAAACTTTTTTTGTAACGATAATAGTTGCGGTATGTTTGTTTGGCATATCGTCGTGCAATGACGGTTACGGCGATTTCCAAATAGCCGAATCAGGCTTGCAATATAGGTTCGTGGAACAGAACGAATCTGGACAAAAGCCACAAATCGGTGAGGTTCTGGAACTTAACTATTCATACGAAACCGAAAATGGTAAAGTTATTTTCGATTCGCGAGGAAGCGAAAGAAAGTTTATGAAAACGCTTGAAAAACCTGCGCATGTCGGAGGTAGCATTGAGGAAGGACTCGCGATGATGCATGAGGGCGATTCTGTTTTGTTTAAGATTAGTGCAGAGAATTTTCTATTGTTTTCGGAGAAATATGGACATTTGCCCGAAGGGGTTAAGTCGCTTGATCCTATTATAATAAAGGTCCGTTTGCTCAATATTATGGACGATGCAGAAATCGACCGTTACATGTCGTCACGCTACCATAAAAGCAGCAACCAGGAATCGGAGATTCTCGAAAACTACCTGAAGAATATCAACGTAACCGTACAACCGACACCTTCTGGTTTGTATTATGTTGAAAAAGAACATGGTGACGGCAAAACTATTGTTGCTGGAGATGTCGTTACGCTTAATTACACGCTTACATTGGTCGATGGATCGCTGGTAGAAACGACCCTTGGCGGAGAACCTATGGTCTACAGGGTTGGCGACGGCAACTTCATCAAGGGTTGGAACGAAGCTATTCTTATGATGCGAAAAGGATCTTCGGCAATGGTTATTATTCCATCGGAACTTGGGTATGGTGCAGAAGGCAAAGGCAATATATTGCCATATAGCACGTTAATATTCGATATTGATATTCTCAATGTACAATGAAAAAACACAGGCTTGTCATATTAGTTATCACATTGTCGGTAATGCTGGTGTCTTTATCGTGCCGCGAAAAGAAGAAAAACAGCGAAGATGAAAACGGAGGAAAGAGTACAAATGTGATCGCAACACAGGAAGAAGCCGATTCTCTGCTGTCGCAATGGGAGTATTGCAACGATTCGGGACAGGTGTCAATGATTGTTTTCGGAGAAAACGGTCAGTCCGACTATGTGGTCGACCGGCCCGAGAATGTATTCCTCAAGACTGTAACTGGTATTGAATACAAGATTGTAAAAGCTTCTAAATCACGTCGTACGCCTCAAGTAGGAGATATCCTTTATATGTCGATGTCGTATAAGGCAGAGAAAAACGACTCGCTGCTGTTTTCTTCGTCCGACTTGAACGAAGAATTTAGGATGCGGCTTGCTGCACCAAACGATAAGGGTTGCATCGAGGAAGCATTAATGCTTCTGCACGAGGGCGATAGCGCTGTTGTAAAGGTCGATGCAATCAAGTTTTTTGTGAAATCGCAAGGAAAAGTCAGCATACCAGCATTCATTAAGAAAGGCGACAGGCTAGTATTTAACATCAAGCTGAAGAAAATTGTGTCAGGAATTGATTATGCAAACTCCAACAAACAGGTGTATAAGAAGCGAATAGAAGAGGAGAACAGCCTTATTAACCGCTTCTTAATGAATATGAATTATCCGTTGCGCAAGACCGACAGCGGTTTGCATATTCTTACTATAAATAAAGGTGCAGGAAATAAGCCGTCGGTTGGTAGCACTGTGAAAATCGACTATACTGCTGCATTCCTCGACGGGTCGGTTTTCGACTCGACGCTTGAGCGCTCTGAACCATTCTCCTTTGTGATAGGCAAGAAAGAGGTGATTGTCGGTCTTGAAGAAGCCGTGATGAATATGCAGGTTGGCGACCATTGTCTTGTGATAATCCCGTTCCGACTTGCTTACGGCGATCAGAAATATGGAAACATTATTCCGCCGTTCAGCACATTAGTGTTTGAAATAGAACTGCTTGATGCAAAATAAAAAGGAAATATTACTTTACTTCGGCTCATTCAATCCGATTCATATCGGACATCTTGCTATTGCCAACTACCTTGCCGAATATACCAGTGTAAACGAACTTTGGTTTGTCGTAACTCCACACAATCCTCTCAAAAAATCGACAACATTGATAGACGACCGAGTACGTCAACATTTAGTTCAACTGGCTATAGGCAATTATCCAAAGTTCAGGGTGTCCGATGTCGAGTTTTATTTGCCAAAGCCCAATTATACCATCAATACTTTGACTTACTTGTCAGAGAAATTTCCAGATTACAAATTCAGCATACTTATAGGTGGCGACAACCTCGAAACTTTCCACAAATGGAAAAACTACGATGTCATTTTGCGCGACTACAAGGTTTATGTATATCGTCGTCAAGGTTGCGAAATTGTTGAATATGAGAACTCTAACATAGAAATCGTGGATGCGCCACTGATTGAAATTTCATCGAGCTTTATACGAGAATCGATTGGCAAGGGCAAGGATGTGCGATTCTTTATGCCAGAAAAAGTATTCGAATACGTTGATAAAATGGGTTATTGGAGAGGAAAGACTTCATCAGAAACTAAGGAGTAAACACAGTGACAATCAAACCGTTGACAAAGAAGATTATTACACACGCAGGCATAGTGCTGTTATTCTTCATTGTGTCTGTTGTGTATATGCATCCGATTCTTAACGGCAAGATTATCAGTCAGGACGACGTCATACAATACCGATGGTCATCGGCAGAATATGCAAAATTCAAGGCCGAAACAGGTGACGATGCATATTGGAATAGCTCTGCTTTCAGCGGAATGCCTATGTATCAGATGCATAACATTCCATCTAAGAACATTTTCCAGCCTCTAAAATACATGCTTACGCTTACGTTTATCGGTGATGGTCCCGAAGGACGCAACTGCGACTGGGGAATAATGTTCCTTTATCTGCTCGGTTTTTATGTGGCATTGACAGCAATGGGTATAAAGCCGTGGTTGAGCTTATTCGGCGCAATTGCTTTTGGATTTGGAAGTTACAATATAATAATCATTGAGACTGGGCACATAACAAAGGCCTGGGCAATATCGATGATTGCACCGATTCTGGCAGGTATGATTCTCGCTTTCCGCAAGAAATATCTGTGGGGAATGTTGCTGTTTACGATTGCTCTAGGTCTTCAGATTCAGTTCAACCATATACAGATTACCTATTATACATTGCTAATGGCTGTTGTAGTTGGTCTTGTATATTTAGTGTATTTCATTAAAAATAAGG
>CADARW010000127.1 GCA_902790405.1 uncultured Bacteroidia bacterium | reverse complement strand
CTTAACAGCTTTGTAGATGTCGAGACCACCCATACCCTGATGTCCGTCGGAAGCGAAGTACAAGGTGCCGTCTTCGCGAACTGTCGGGAAAACTTCGTCGCCGAGAGTGTTAATCTTCGGACCGAGGTTGATAGGCTTTGTGAACTTGTTTGAAGTTCCTACTCTTTGTGCCATATACAAGTCCAGACCTCCATAACCGCCTTCTACTTCTGCGCTGAAGTATAAGGTTTTGTCGTCAGGAGACAATGCCGGATAACCAATTTCGGCAGATTCGAATCCTGGTAATTCGATTTGGATAGCTTGTCCCCATGCGTTACCTTTCTTAGTGCTGAGAAAAACTTTGCATGGTTCGTCAACTTTCTTACCTGCCTTGCAGCGGGTGAAGTACATGTCGGTACCCTTGAGTGAAACTGTTGATGCACCTTCGTCGTCTTCAGAGTTGACTCCGCCAGTTATTGGAGTCGGTGACGACCAAGCGCCTTTTCTGTCTTGTGTTACTTCGAAAATATCGGTGAACTTCTGTCCCGACTTGTAGTTGTCGCGGCTACCCAGCGAACCTTCGCGCGATGAGGTGAAATATACGGTGCGGTAGTCCTTCGATGCCCAAACTATCGAGAAGTCGGCCTGAGCTGTGTTGAACTTCGATACGTTTGTGACTTTGTAGCGGGTTGGACGGCTAATCCAGTTTGGAACGATTGTGCACGATTCCTTACCGCTCTTTGCACGGTGGTCCTGCGGAGCATATCTGAGGTATTGCTGGTAGTAGTCGATAGCTTCCTCGTACTTTCCGTTCATTCTGAGCGCATCGGCGTAGAAAAGCAATACGTCGGGCTTGATGACACCCCTGACAAAATTTTTCACTGCAACCCTGAAATACATCTCCGACTTGTCGGTATTTCCAAGTTCCTTGTAGCAATATCCCAACTGGTAGTTGACTTTTGCAAGATCTTCCTTTGATGAGATGCTTGGCAGAGCCTTTTCATAATAGTCCTTAGCCAAGTCGAATGAATACTGGTTGAAATATTCGTTTCCCTTGTCAATCAGAGCTTTCTGTGCTTGCATGGACAGCACAATGAAAACCATTATTGCTATTGCGAGTAGTCGTTTCATATATACAGAATATCCATTTTAAAAAAGTGCCCAAATATACATTTATTTTTTCAAACACATGCAAAGTATTGTAAAAAGTTTCAAAGTTTAGCTTACGCTGAGCTAAAGGTTAACTTCGTTGAGGGCTTCGCCGTTCTATGGCTGACGCCGTTTCAGTGGCTTCGCCGTTTTTGAGACGCAAAATTTTGCGTCTGTACAAATGGCTTCTCGCCTTCTCGCCTTTCAGCCTTTTCGCCTTCAAGCCTCTCAGCCTATTTCTCCATAAAAATATCTCTTACAAAATTTTTAGTTTCGGTAAGGCCTTTTGTCTCAACCGAGGCTTTCCCAATTTTGTAGTTCGATGCCTTGTAAAATATTATGTAGTTGTTTTCTGGTTTAAGTTCAAGTTCGTACCTGCCGTTTTCGTCGGAGGTCTGGGTGTCCATCAGCACATATTCGTCGTTCATAATCTGGATGTCGACATTTGGAACGGGTTTGTTAAGTTCCTTGTCCCATACCGTACCCGAAACGGTGAACGAAATTTCGGGCAGCACAAAGTGGTAAAGGTCGGTCTTCCCGACTCCGCCTCTGCGTCTCGACGACAGGAATCCTTCTTCGCGCATGCCAGTGAACACAATCCCGAAATCGTCGAGCGAGGTGTTGATAGGGTAGCCCATATTTATAATAATGTATTCGGAATTTTTTACTTGCTTGGCAAGGTAGATATCGAAACCGCCCATGCCTGGGTGTCCGTCCGATGCGAAGTACAGGTCACCGTTGCTACGTATGTAAGGATGAACCTCGTCTTCCTCTGTATTGATGTAGCTGCCAAGGTTTTGTGGTGGATTGAACGGCTGGTTCTTGCGCTGTCGGGTAACTCGGTAGATATCCTTGCCGCCAAGACCTCCAAACAGCGAATCGGCAACAAAGTATAACGTCAGCTCGTCGTCGCTGATGGCTGGGTGACCTATGGAGACGCTGTCGGGAATGCCCTTGATTGGAACTTCCTGCGCATTTGTCCAGTTGTTGCCAACTTTCTTGGCCATATAGATGCGGCAGCCCTTGTCGCTGTTTTTGTCGTAGGTGCAGCGCGTGAAATACAGGTTGTTGGACTTGCGGTTGAGGCAGGCGGCTCCTTCTTCGGCTGTTGTGTTTATGTTGCCCGGTGCAATCTTGGCTTCGCTCCATCGGCCTTCGCGGTCCTGCTCGGCATAGAATATGTTGGAGCAGTATTCGCCCGATTCGGGACTGATGGTGACGTGCGTAGGAGCATTGCGGGTCGATGTAAAGTAAACCTTTTTGTGCGTGCGTGCTTCGTAGAATGGGCAATAGTCTTCACCGCCCGAATTGATTATCGGCTTGAGCGTAACCTCGTAGCGCGACGGATTGGCAAGCATTTCGCGGGCGAGGGCGATGCCTTTTATGCCTTTCTGCGCAAGTCGGCTGCCAGGCGAAAGTTCGCCGAATCGCTGGAACTGCACAAGTGCCGAGTCGTAAAGCTGTAGCATTTGCAGTGCCTCGCCGAAATATAGGTATGCTAATGAATCCTCGCAGCCGTTTTCGATTGCAAGTTTGAAATTTGGCGCGGCTTCTTCGGGAATCGAAAGTTTCTTGTAGCAGTAGCCAATCTTGTAGTATAGTTCCGAGACAAGTTTTTTGTTGTGCTTGTGTTTTTCGGCAAGGGGCGTGTACAGCGATATGGCTTCCGAAAATTGTTCGCGCTCAAGTGCAGCATCGGCAAGTTTGATGGCTTTCTGCGCAGTGAGTGTTGCGCAGAGGAACAATGCTAGTAATATGGCTGCAAGTCGTTTCATTTTAGTAACAATGCAGGTGCAAATTTACATTAAATCAAATTTTGCGCCAAAAAAATAGGGACGTATTTTTGTCTGTTTCAAATATTAGAACTACTTTTGCTGCGAAAATAACTTTTGTAAAAGTCAAAATAATTTAAAATTGACTTTTAGAAACGACAAAATATGTATTAAATTAACTTTTAGAAACGACAATTTTGATAAAAATATAGTTGCGATTTTTTTTATTTGTTGATTATCATACAAAAAAATAGGGACGACATTCGCCCCTATTTTTGTTTGTAAAGTTTTTCTAATTACTTGTTGCATTCCTTCTTGCAGTCGAAAATCTTGTAGATACCTGCTGCAAGTGCGCCGCCTACGAACGGACCAACGATGAAAATCCACAGGTTGCTGAGTGCTGTTCCGCCTTGGAATACTGCTGGAGCAATCGAACGAGCCGGGTTAACCGATGTGCCAGTGTAGCGGATGCAAACGAGGTGTACAAGTACAAGTGTAAGACCAATTGCAAGTCCTGCTGCATTGCCTGCACCATTCTTTTCGTGAGTAGCTGCAAGAACTACAAAAACGAATACGCAGGTGAAGAAGATTTCGGCAATAAGACCGCCAACCATCGAAACGCCTGCTTGCAGGTCGTTTGCTCCGGTGCCTTCCATTCCGCTTTCCTTTGTCAACCAGAACAAGATAGCCGAACCGATGAATGCTCCAATTACCTGGAAAATCATGTACATGATAGCATCCTTCCAGCTCATTCTGCCGCTCAATGCAACACCGAGGGTAATTGCGGGATTGATGTGGCAACCCGAAATCTTGCCGATTGCGTAAGCCATGCCTATTACGGCGAGACCAAACGCCAATGCTGTTCCAACAACCGATGCCGTGTCGACGCCGCAGCTAAGGCTTACAGCCGTTCCGCATCCCATAAGAACCAATACCATGGTTCCAATCATTTCTGCTAAATACTTTTTCATTGTCTTATAATTTAAGTTAAAATAAAGTACAAATTTTGCATTTATTAATGCAAGTAACAAATAGGTGACAAAAATGTCGTTTTGCCATAGTGTTTATGCATGCAAAGAAACCTTTTTATGCTTAACGCTTGTCTATGGTTTCGGAAAAAAGATTCAACAGGAAGGTGTTAGGAAAGTTTTTATGGGCAAAGCCCGTTTCGTGGCTACGCCCGTTTCTGGGTTTCTATGGCTGACGCCGTTTCTCGCTTCGCTGTTTCTGGTTTTGGCTACGCCGTTTCTATGGCTACGCCCGTTTCTGGGTTTCTGTGGCTTCGCCGTTTCTACGCCTGCGGCGTTTATGGCTTCACCGTTTCTGAGGCTGTAAGCCTGTAAGCCTGTTAGCCTTCCCATTGTCAATTAAATCTTAAATCGTACTTCGTAAATCGTAAATAAATTGTATCTTTGCGATATGAAAAACTTCTTGAAGCTTATTCGCTGGAAAAACATTCTGGTAATCGCACTGACAATGATGGCAATGCGGATGCTGGTAATTTTTCCGGTATTCAAGGTTTACGGCATCGATGTGATGTTTCCCGACTGGGGATTCTACATGCTAATGCTTGCAACAATGCTTATAGCAGCCGGCGGATATGTCATAAACGATTACTTTGATGTCCATATAGATAGTGTAAATCGTTCCGATAAAAGAATTATCGGTGTAGCTGTGCCTCGGCGGAAAGCAATTGCTTTGCACCTGTGGCTGAGCATTTTCGGACTGGCGTGCGGAGTTGCGGCAACGGTGGCTGCTCATAGGTTCTGGTATATTTTTATTTTTATAGGAGCATTTGCTTTATTGTGGATTTATTCGCGCGACCTGAAAAAGTCTACTTTCTGGAGCAATCTGCTCATAGCCATGCTTTCGGCGATTGTGCCTCTGCTTGTCGGAATGACCGAATATTTTGCTGTCGCCGATTCAATTTCGTACTGGGATATCAGCCATATACGTGCAGTAAAGATGGCCATGCAGGTAATTATTTTCTTCTCGGTTTTTGCTTTTTTGTTCACCTTGATGCGCGAAATAGTGAAGGACTGTGAAGATATAGAAGGCGACAAACAGAACGGAGTTCGTTCGATTCCCGTGAGAATAGGTCTGATGAAGACAAATATAATTGTAGCGGTAATAGCTTTGATTTCTGCATTCGCAGTCGTGTTTTTCTGGTTTTATTACCTGTCGCGTACGCGTTTTTTCATGTTCGAATCGGCGCCTATTTTTTATTTGGGAGCGTTTGTTTTGTTGCCTACAATCGTTTGCGGAGTTATATCGCTGTTTGGTACCGCGAAGCGTAAGTATTCATTCTTGAGTGCTGCACTAAAGTGTATAATGGTTATTGGAATTGCATTTAGCATAGTGTTCTGTCATATAGTTTTAAGCAATGGAAACATTTGATTCAAAATATAATATTCTGCTTGCTTCGGCAAGTTTCCGTCGTCGCGAACTGCTTGCGCAGCTTGGCGTGCAGTATTCGTTGGTAAAACCTTCGCAGGAAGAGGAAATTGTTCCCGCCGACATTTGGGTAGAGGATGTCTCGGAATACCTTGCCTGCCAGAAGTCAAACGCCTACAAGGAGTTGCAGGGCAACGACCTGCTAATAACCGCCGACACTACCGTAATTGTCGAGGGCAAGATCCTCGGCAAACCCAAGGACTATTCCGATGCTTTCCAGATGCTTCGCCTGCTGAGTGGAAAGACGCACCTTGTAGTTACTGGCGTATGCCTTCGTTCGATCGAAAAGACGGTGAGCTTCAGCGTGAAGACCGAAGTTACATTTTCTGCCCTCGACGATGAGGAAATCCGCTTCTACATAGAGAACTATAAGCCGTTCGACAAGGCCGGTGCCTACGGTATCCAGGAATGGATAGGCAAGGTGGCTGTCGAAAGCATCAATGGCTCATTCTACAATGTTGTGGGACTGCCAGTACAGCGATTGTATAGGGAATTGAAGAAATTCTAGTGATGTACTTTGGTCCGTTAAATTGTTAATTGTCACTTATAAATTATTATATTGCAAATGAAGAAAATATTCAGCATCTTGATTTTCGCGCTGCTATCGTGCAGCCTCTTCGCCGACGAGGGAATGTGGCTTCCCTTGCTAATCGAAAAGTACAACATTGCCGACATGCAGAAAAAGGGCTTCAAGCTCACTGCCGACGACATCTACAGTATCAACCACGCATCAATGAAGGATGCAATCGTGATTTTCGGTGGCGGTTGCACCGGAGAGATGATATCTAACGAAGGCTTACTCATTACCAACCATCACTGCGGTTACGGAACTATCCAGCGCCATAGTTCGGTCGAGCACGACTATCTTACCGACGGCTTCTGGG
>CADARW010000126.1 GCA_902790405.1 uncultured Bacteroidia bacterium | reverse complement strand
TTGTCGGAATATAACCCGAGGTGATTTACGATTTTGGATTGGCTACGCCGAGCTAAAGGTTTACGATTTACGATTGAATTCGAATCATCAAATCATCTATTTCGTTTCTAGAATCTTGAATTCCACCCTTCTATTTGCACTGCGACCTTCTTCGGTGTCGTTGGTGGCGATTGGCTTTTCGTAGGCGTAGCCCTTGTAGGTCAGCCTGCTTTCTGCTATGCCCTTGCCGATGAGGTAATCGACAACCGTTTTTGCACGCGATTCCGACAGGTCGGTGTTGTATTTTAGGCTGCCTTGGTTGTCGGTGTGACCCGAAATTTCGATTTTTAAGTTCTGTTGCTTCTTTAGGATTTCGGCTACACGGTCGAGTTCGGCATACGATTCGGGCTGCAGCGACGATTTGTTGTAGTCGAAGAATATGTTTTTCAGGATTATGGTTGTGCCGACCTGGATTTTTTTCAGTTGAACGTCGATGACAAGTTCTTGGAAGTCAGCGGTGTCGGCAAGATTAAAGTTTTCGCTGTGGAAAAGGTAGCCGTCCTTGCTTACGCTGAGTCCGTAATTCTTTCCCGAAGGTAGGTTCACAATGTATGCGCCCGACGAACTGTTTGACTTAAATGTGGATATAACCTCGTTTTTGCTGTTGTCGGTGATTTCGATGTTTGCTTCGAGGGGCGAATTCTTGTCGGCATCGGTGATTGTGCCCTTCACGAGTGTTACGAGGACTTTCGGCGCATTGGGTTTGTTCTCTTTTGTCGGGAATTTCAGTTCGTAGATGTCCCACTGCCCGAAGCCGTCGGGACGAGCCGAAGTGTAGTAGGCGTTGCGGCCGCTGGCAGTTATTGTGAAATATGTTTCGTCGAGAGGCGTGTTGATTGGGTATCCGAGGTTTTCTGGCTCCGACCAGTTGCCGTTTTCGTCACGTACCGACTTGAAAATGTCGTAGCCACCCATTGTATTGTGTCCGTTGGAACTGAAATACAATGTCCTGCCGTCGGGGTGTATGAACACGCCACGTTCTTCGTATTCCGAATTGATTGGTCGTCCTATATTTATTGGTGTCGACCAATTCCCGTTGCGGTCGAGTATAGAGTAGAAGATATCGTGCTGGCCGATAGATTTGCTATTGTTTGAAATAATGTACAGCGTCTTGTTGTCCGACGACAGGCAAACTGTTGCCTCGTGCGATTCCTTGTTTATCTTTTCCGAGATATTCTTGGGTTTTTGCCACTTGCTGCCCCTGAGCGTCGAAACATAAATGTCGCCACCGTTTGTGTCCATATACACGTACATTGTCTGCCCGTCGGGCGAAAGTCCGGCTACGGCATCGTTTAGTGTCGTGTTGAGCGGTGAGCCAATGTTGCGAGCCTTGCTCCATCCCGACTGCGTATGGGTGCTTTCGTAGATGTCCTCACAATACATTCCGTCGTCGAGAATCATATTTCCAGTGCCACCTTTGCGGCGAGAAGTGAAATAAAGTTTTGAACCATCAGAGGTTACGAGCGGAATGTATTCGCGGTATTCGCTGTTGATGTTCTCGCCGAGGTTTATTATTTCCACATCTACAGTGTCCTTCATGATTTCGATACCATTGTCGCATTGCTGGATAAGTCGGCGGATTTCGGTTTGTTCGTTCTTGTGTTTTCAGATAGTCGGCGTAGCATTTTTTTGCTTCTTCGAAACGGTAGTTCCAATGGTAGCCGCATCCGAGGTAGAAAAGGATTTTCTTGTCGATTGCCTTGTTTAGCTTGTAGGCACGTTCAAAATATTCGAGGCATTGCGATTTTTGTAGCGAGTTGTAATGGCAGAACCCAATCTTGAAGTTGAGGTCGGAATTGTTGGGATTGAGTTTTTGCGGCTGTGCATAGTATTTCAGTGCGTTGGCATAGTCGCCGGCGTAGAAGCATGAGTTGCCATTGCTAATATTGCTTTTCGCAGCATTGACCTCGTTGGCTTTTCCTGGGAAGTTCGAAGTTGTGAATTTCGTGTCAATTTGTGCCGATGCGAAGCCAACCAGCATTGCAAGCAGAATCGTGATTATTATATTTTTCATTTTCCAAACCATTTTCAACGCACAAATTTAGTTCTTTCTTCGTAATTATACAAAGCAATGTTTGTGCCATGTAAGAACACCAGTCAGATGCTCACTTTTTTGCCGATTCAATTTCAAAATGACGTTTTCAGTAATTTTGAACATGGTCTTTGCGGGGTTTGTTTTGATAAAATTGGCGGGTATATGCAAATGACCTCTCTTGTAATTTTTTGAAAATCAGTTTAGAAATAAATAAATTTAAAAAAGTGAAAAAAATATTTGGAAGTAATTGTAATTTTGTCTTACCTTTGCAACGCTTTTAGCGAGAATAGCTCAGTTGGTAGAGCACGACCTTGCCAAGGTCGGGGTCGCGAGTTCGAGTCTCGTTTCTCGCTCTTTTTTTTTACGCTCTTTTGAAGTAAGGAAATCAGTGCCCTGGTGGCGGAATAGGTAGACGCGCTGGACTTAAAATCCAGTGATCATTGCGATCGTGCCGGTTCGACCCCGGCCCGGGGTACCTATTACTTAAACAGACATTAGGATAATTTGTTTTTCATATTATTTTCCGGGTGAATAATTTTTTTCATTCGGTTTTTTTGTTTTTATAGGGTAGGTAATCCTAATAATCCATCATTTCGAAAATAGTATTCCGTTCAGAGAGCATGTTATTTGAATCTTCAATCTAAAATCGTGCCTTGTAAATAGTAAATTACATTATCTTTGCAGAAAAATTACAATATGGATAATCTGTTGTCCGAAATAAAGGCTGCAAACCAGGATTTGTTTGGTCGTATTGTGGAATACCGCCGTCATATTCATCAGAATCCTGAACTTTCGTTTCAGGAGTTCGAAACTGCAAAATACATACGCAACATATTGCACGATAATGGTATAGCAACTGATGACAGTTTTGGTGACAATGCTGTAATCGCTGTTTTCGGGGAAGGCGGCGACACCGTCGCTTTGCGTGCCGACATCGATGCACTGCCGATTTGCGAGGAGGTAGATTTGCCTTTCCGTTCAAGGAACCAAGGTGTAATGCATGCTTGCGGTCACGATGCTCATGCGGCTTCTTTGTTGGGTACTGCATTGATATTGAAACGACTGGAAAAATATATTCGCAATCGCATCGTGTTGATTTTCCAGCCTGGCGAGGAATTGTGTCCTGGTGGCGCAAACATATTGGTACAGAAAGGCTTGCTTGAGAAATACGACATCAAACGGATTGTCGGAATGCATGTTTCTGCCGAACTGCCTACTGGCAAATTCCTTTTCGGAAGCGGCTATCTGATGGCGGCTACCAACGAGCTTTATATCAAGTTCCATGGTGTTGGCGGACATGCAGCCATGCCGCAGAAGCGTAGCGATACCGTGCTTGCGCTTGCAGATTTCCTCGTTGAGGTGCGCAAAATGCAGGAATCACTTACCGACGATATGCCATTTGTTGTGGCTTTCGGAAAGATTGTCGGCGATGGTGCGCTCAATGTCGTGCCGCCCGAAACCTCGGCCGAGGGTACCATGAGAACTTTCAATCCAGTCTTGCACAAGACTATCGAAGAAAACCTGAAACGCATATCACAACAGTCGGCGACGAAGTACAAGTGTACTG
This sequence comes from uncultured Bacteroidia bacterium, assembly GCA_902790405.1. Classification (GTDB taxonomy): domain Bacteria; phylum Bacteroidota; class Bacteroidia; order Bacteroidales; family ML635J-15; genus Bact-19. Next base: position 9,636 of record CADARW010000126.1, on the reverse strand, counting down.
CCGACCTCGAAATCCGCAAGGGCTATCCTGCTGTGTACAATAATCCCGAAGTTACTGCCAAGGTAAGAAGTTTGGCTGCAGAATATGTTTCGGATGCCAATATTGACGAAATGCCGTTGAAGATGACAGCCGAGGATTTTGCTTTTTATTCGGAGAAAATTCCTGCAACTTTCTTCCGTGTCGGCATCATGGGCAACGGCAGGGGCGAAGTTACCCAGCATAACCCCAAGTTCGATATGGACGAAGAAGTTTTCCGTACAACCTCAGGTCTTATGGCTTATATCGCGTTAAACTATTGATTATGAAGAAGCTTACAATGTCCGAAATGGGACGCCTCTCGGTTGAGGAGTTTAAGTCGTCGAAGAAAAATCCGCTGGTTGTCGTACTCGACAATGTGCGAAGTCACCATAATGTTGGTGCGGTTTTCCGCACTTGCGATGCGTTTGCATGCGAACGCTTGCTGTTGTGCGGTATAACTGGCACTCCGCCTCACCGCGATATTCAAAAGACTGCACTTGGTGCAACAGAGTCGGTAGAGTGGAAATATTACGAAAATACCATGGATGCCGTTTCGGAACTGAAAGCATCTGGTTATAAGATTGTTGCTTTGGAAATTGCCGAGGGCAGCATTCAGGTTGATTCGTTTTCGGCAGTAGATGGCGAAAAGTATGCGCTCGTGCTTGGCAACGAGGTTGAAGGCGTTGACGATGCCATTATGAACCTTGCCGACATTTGCCTCGAAATACCGCAGTTCGGTACAAAGCATTCGCTCAACGTATCGGTAAGCGGAGGAATCGCAATTTGGGAAATCGTCAAGAAATTAATTGGCAATTAATGCTTAAAGATGAATAATTTGCAGAGACGCAATTTTGCATCTCTACAATTAATTATCGATTTCATTCAGCGCTTCCTTTGCATGAGCCAATGCTGCATCGAAGTTGTCGTGTATGTTGCCCTTGCCTATGAGGAAAGATATTCGGCACTTATCCAACGACTTACGCACATTGGGCTGTACTCCCGAAAGGAAAATCTTCTTGTTTGATGTTTGGAGCGACTTTATGGCTTCGCGGAAGTTTCGCTCGCCAGTTTCGTCCATGAACGGAACGTGTCGCATACGGATTATCAGGATTTTTGTGGAGTCGGGACGACCTTTCAGCACCTCGCTGAACTGCTTTGCTGCACCGAAGAAGAACGGACCGCTGATTTCGTAGATTTCAATTCCTTCGGGAACGTCGTCGTAATTCTCCATAGTGTTGGTGTCGAGGTCGTTCTTCAGTATTGCCTCGCCGTTGTCGGCCATACGCTTCATGAACATCAGCGATGCAAGGACGATGCCGATTTCTATTGCAACTGTCAGGTCGACAAGCACCGTAAGGAAGAAGGTTACGAGCAATATTATTATGTCGTATGGCGAACCACGCAGAATTGATGTGAAGCTGCGCCATTCACTCATATTGTATGCCACAACAATAAGAATACCTGCAAGGCACGACATAGGTATGAGCTTTGCATAGTTTCCGAAACATAACATTATGAGCAACAGCGTTACGGCATGAACAATACCTGCGATAGGTGTACGACCGCCGTTCTTGATGTTTGTTGCTGTACGAGCAATAGCTCCTGTTGCTGGAATTCCACCGAAGAATGGAGTAATTACATTGGCGATACCTTGTCCAATGAGTTCGGTGTTGCTGCGGTGGTTGCTACCAATCATACCGTCGGCTACGACTGCCGATAGCAACGATTCGATTGAACCGAGTAACGCTATAGTAATTGCTGGCTGAAGGTAGTTGCCGACGTTCTCCCAGTGGATTTCGGGAATGCTTATTGCGAGGCTACCTTTTATCTCGCCGAACATGCTTTCAATTGTAGTTACTGGAATATCGAATATGGCAACAACTACTGTCATAAGTATTATTGCAACAAACGAACCTGGGATTTTGTTGGTCAACTTGTTGATTATTATGCTTATGAGAATTGTTGCAACGGTAATGCCCAAAGCCCAGTAGTTGGTTGTGCCGATGTTGTCAATATATACGCCCCATTTGTCGATGAAGGCTGCAGGAACGTCAGTAACCTCAAGTCCGAGAGCATCTTTTATCTGTGTGGAGAAAATAGTCAGTGCTATACCGCTGGTGAAACCAACTACCAGTGGATGAGGGATGAAGCGCAGTAGCGAACCCAATTTCAGCAAGCCGAACAAAATCATGAATATACCGGCCAATATGGTTGAAATCATCAGTCCGTCGAGACCGTATTGCGCAACTATGCCCGAAATGATGATTACAAATGCACCTGTAGGTCCGCCAATCTGTACGCGGCTACCGCCGAGAAACGAAATCAGGAACCCGGCGATTATTGCGGTAACGATACCTTTGTCGGGTGAAACTCCCGATGCCACAGCAAATGCAATTGCCAAAGGCAGAGCAACTATACCAACAATTATACCCGAGAATAAGTCCTTTGTAAACTGCTTCTTCGTATAACCCTTCTTCAGAACACTGAAAAACTTAGGGTAGAATATGTCTTTTATCTGAAAATTAGCCATTTAGTAAATGTTAAAAAACGGGCGCAAAATTACTAAAAAATATCTTTGCACCAAAGCCCTTTTTTTGTGGGTTTAATTTATGGCAATTATTTTGGAGGCTATATACATGTTGACACAAAGTACTTTTTGTTATAGGCTCTTTAGTCATTCCACAAGACAAAGCGAACCGACTAATGAACGTGTCGTGTGAGCCTGTCTATGCGGAATCTCCCGTGAAATGAGATTTCGATGGAGATTCCGCACAGTTGAACAATATTACGCTCCACGTTCCGTATCGCGTTATTGTTCTAACTTGCGGAATGACAATTAATAGCACAAATTTTAGTCAACTTGTATATAGTTACCATTATTTTATGCAAACCTGCCGAACTTTTCTTCTTCTTCGCTGAAGTCAATTGCACCAATTTCCTCCTTTATGCGTTCTATTTCAGCGAGATTGTGATTGCAAAATGCCTTATAGGCATCCGATTGCGGATTTGCAGGACGATGGTTGGCGGCTGCGGTTATTTTGCTAATCCACGCAATTGCCGATTTTGTCTGCTCTGAGAAAAATGTTTCGCTAAAGCGTTCCCATATATACTGAACGGCTGTTTCCGACGGATGAACCATATCTGTAGCGTAGAAACGATAGTCGCGAAGTTCGTCCATCACAATTTCGTAGGCGGGGAAATAAAATGTACTTCCGAATTTAGCATTCAGTTCGTTTATTGCAAGGTGCAGAGTCGATTTGCTAATCTGGTTCTGGTGTGCTCCATCGCGCCAGTGGCGGATAGGACTTACCGTGAAAATTATGCGCAGATTTGGATTTGCTTCCGTCAATGTTTTTATGCACTCCGACCACGATTCGGCATGTTCGTACACAAAGGCAGTTCCAAAAGTAACGAACATAACATTCGCTCTACGAATTTCGTTTGCAAAAGTCTTGGTGGCTTCGTTTAGGTTTTCAATGCATGTAGCCTTGTCGGGATTCGAAAATCGGCTGTGAAAATCGAAGCAGTTCCATGTTCCCCCCGAAGGAAACACATCGTTGTCATTGTATTCTCTGCCCGATAGAGCATTTTTTATGCTTTTGCAAATCGAAAGCGGATTGTAAAGTATCCCTGTCGGGTTAACGCTTGTCGGGATTTTGGTTTCGGCCAGTTTGTCGCCAATATTTTCGGCAAAGCACGAACCTACGAAAATGCATTTGTCGTTGTGCGAAATGCCAAATGAGGATTTCGGGATGTCTATTTTTGTTCTAAAGTCCATTTATATATCTGTTCTTTGTGCTTTTCTCTTTTTTCTTGTGGCTTTATTTGAGTTTACATACGATGCAAGCCAGTATGTTATGCTTGTACTTAAAATTCCAATCCCAGCCCCGGCAAGAACATCGCTTACCCAATGTTTATTGTTGTATATGCGCATAAATCCCACTCCCGCAGCCACAACATATCCTACAACACCGACAACAGGATAATCCTTGAATTCGCGTCTCAGTATTTCGGCTCCAGTAAAGGCCGCTATGGTATGTCCCGAAGGAAAACTGAAGTGGTCACCATTGGGGCGCATCCTGTCAATTCCATATTTCATCGGCAGAGCAATTCCATACGCTATTATGTACGAGGCAGCGGTAAGAGTTGTAAGGTCGCGATATCCGTGCTTGCCTTTCAGTCCACAAAGATTCAGTCCGTATGTAGCGACCGCAGGCAAACACACTACGTAATCTTCAAAAAAGATGTGCTTATGCCCGTTGCGTTGCATTAGGTTGCGAAATTCAAGGTCAATGCTTGTATTCAGTTTTGGTGTAAATGCTATTGTGGCTCCTGCGGAAAAAAGCAAAACAGGTGCAATAAGCCCAGTGGCACGAAATTTATGCACGCTTACGTCGGTACAAGGTCTCCGCCAAGATTGGGCGAATACGCTTGGTTGTCCGATATTTGTTGTGTCCGTATTAATCTGCAAATCAGCGTCATTTAAAGTGCTGTCAACCATTATAGTATCGTTTTGCGCGTTTGCTGCAAAACACACGACAAGCAATAAAAATAGTATTATGAAGCACTTGCGCATATCAGATTGTTGCAAGATAAAAGTTTTGTCCCTTGAAATAAATGACGTACAGTTTGCCGTTTATGTATTTGCAGCACTTGCAGTCGCTTGCAAGCGGAAATTCGCGCTCGTCTTCGACTTTGCCGTCAAGGTTGTATTCTACGATTTTGCTGTAGTTGCCTTCCGAGCCTTCCACAGTCGTAATTCTCTTGTTGTCAACCATAAAGGCATATATTGTCCTGCTCGATTCAGTGATTTTCGTTGCGCTTCCGTCCTTGCCGATTTCGAAAACTGAACCTGCAGCCGAAGCATAAATCTTTCCGCCGTATGCATAGAATTTTGGTTGCGAAACGTATGTGTAAATCGAATTCATCACGTTGCCTTCGGCAGCCATGTTTTCCGATTCGCGGCGCGGAAGGTCTATTGTTTTCTGCAATACAAACTCTCCTGATTTCTGCTTTACGAAAAGCATAAGGCTCGGAATGTTATCGGGCTTTTCAGACCTTTCGTACTGCGACGCAGCATTGGTAATAATAATGCTGTCGGAAAGGTAATAGCAGAAGTTCCCCTGTGGAATGTCTGTTGCAATTCCGCCATTTTCGTCGAAAAGGATCTTGAAGTCCTTGCCGTTGTGGAAAACTGAAGCTGGAATTATCGAATAGCCCATTGTGTCCATTACCGGTAATGGATAGGCGTACAATGACTTGTCGTAGCTGTCGCCGTAGCCAAGCAGGGCAAGCGGCTGAATAGGTGTGCTGTCGGTAAGTGGCTGACCGCTTATTTGCGACAGAAACTCGGCAAAACTATGCGATACTTCATCGAGGCCGATGCTTTCAATCATCCCCGAGCGCGTATCGATTTGGTATGTGCGAGCACGGTCGACAATGCAAATTGCGCTGTCGTTTGCTTTTGCAATCTGCGACGGTCTGCTAAGAGAGCATTCGTCGTTTTCCTGTATTTTCAGTTCCTTGAGTTCGGGAGTGCTACAAGCTGCAAGGAATAGAGCAAAGGCGAAGATAATTATTTTTGTTTTCATTACTTTATATTGATTTCTTGAGATGCAAAGGTATAACATTTTCTATATGAAGGCAAATGTTGAAAAATAGAAAAAAGTAAATAAGGTGCAAAAAAAACGATGCTCCAGATTCTGAAACAAGTTCAGAATGACTGGCATTGTTATAAAACAAAAAAACGCGTCGTTTTCGATGCGTTTTTTTGTTGTTGATAATCTTTTATTTTATTCTTCGTCTGCTTCTATATCGTCAACATTGTCGGGCAAATCCATACCGAACTTGATGGTGATTCGGCTCTTGTCGAGACTAGATTCGTCGATAGGTTCGTAAGTGATTTTGTCCGACGGAATTCCTTGTCCAGTGAAGTATTCTCTCAGATTCTTTTCGCGCATGCTATTCATCATTCTGTACATGCCTTCGATTTCCGAACCAGAATACAACTTCATTGCGGCTTCGGTGGTATTTCTTACATTAGCTTTCTCCTTCGCATAGTCGATAAGTTTCGGATCCTTGTCGCGCATGGCCTGGATTGCCTTGTATTCCTCCACGGTAAGTTCTTCTCTTGTCTTTGCGTTTGCTTCAAGGTAATAGTCCATCTTCAGTCGGAACAAAGCAATCTGGTTCAGGTTGGTGGTCTTGTCGAGCGACTGTGTTATCGACATCTTTACATCGGGCTTGCTTGCAAGTATGTCCTTTAGTTCTTCCGACAACTTGTTGAGCTGCTGGTAGTTCTCGACGGTAAGAGTGCGATCGGTAATGTCCATGTACATGTCACGGAAATTATCCTCGCCACCATTCTTCTTGAATGCATCGAACGGACTTGTAGCAATCTTTACCATAAGGTTGCAGAATGTCTTCCATATAATTTTTCCTAGCTTGAACGACGGATCGTCGATGTTGCCGGTTACAGGCAGGTCAATCGAAATCTTCTTGTTCCTGTCGGACAAAATGTACAGACCGGCCTTCAGAGGAATATGTCCGTATTCGGCCTTCACATCCTTGCGCTTCTTTTCAACCGTGCAGTTCAAGATGTTGAGTTCGTTGGAACTGTTGAGGTAGTTGTTGGTGATTGTGCTTATGCTCGACAGCGACAAAATACCGTCGGTAATAGGGTAGGCGGTATAGTGTACGCAGTATGGCGACATGTCTTTCAGCTTTATGTTCTTCAGCGATACATTGAGCTTCATGTTGTCGAAATTAGACAATGAGCCTACAAACGAACCTTTCAGTTCACCCTTGTCGCCAACCTGTGCCTTAAGTTTTGCATCAAACTGCGAAACAAGGTTCAAGTTATTGGCAGTAACGTTGATGTTTGTTATCGGCAGTACAAACTTTTCAAGCAAGGAATTGTCTGTATAAACTATGTTTGAATTGTCAAGAGTGAATTTCTTGATTGTCAGGTTCATATCACCACTCGACTCGGCATTGTCCTCTTCTTCGTCGGCACTATCTTCAATGAAAAGTTTGTCGATATTGTCGGTAAGTGTGTCGTAGATTATGTACTCGGTCTTTATGCCGTTGATGAGTATTTCGTTGAAAGCGAACAAGTTCTTCTCGATGTCAATCTTTTCGATTCCAACCTTAATTTTGTCGGCAGTAATCACATCGTTTTCGTCCATGTCCTTCAATACGATGTCGTTGATTTCGACGTCACCGCTTGCAACAATGTTCATTATGTGCTCGGTAGAACCTTTGACAGAAATCTTCGAGGTGAGTTTGCCGTCGAACGATGAAACATTCATGCTTTCCTTGAGATACGGGAAAACTGGTGCCAGCGAGAAATCCTCAAGGTCGATGTCAAGGTCATACTTGCCGTTTTCCATTCCATAAGCCACCTGCAGACCAAGTCTTCCGCCTTCGGCAAAGTCGAGGTTGATGCCAACGTCGGTATCTTCACCGCTGAAGTAGATATGCGGAATTTCAAGCTGCAAGTTGCCCATATCGAACTGGCTGCCTATTGCAACATCACGGTAATCAACTTCGCCACCCTTCAAGGTGATGTCGTTCAGGTTGATAATCCAGTTGGTGCTGTCCTCCTCTTCGGGTTCTTCCTCGTCTGAAGCATAGAAGTCGATAAGGCTGTCGAAGTTGAACGCATCGCCGTCCTGGATAATCACTGCCTTGGGGTTGATGAGGGTGATTTCGTTGAGTTTCACCTCATTGCTTATCAACTTGAAAGGATTAATCTTCACAACAAGCGTATCGAACGAGCAGAATTCATCTTTGTCGTTAAGTTCCAACATCTTCAATCCCATGATTTTCACCTTGCCGACAAAAAGGTTGGTCGTAATCTTCTCGACCGTCACCGTACGTCCGCAAAGTTCCTTGCAGTGGTTGTTGATATAGCTTTTTGCTATCGGACCTGCTATGAAGTTCACGATAATGAGCAGAACTAGGATTACTCCTAATATTATGCACGGAATTTTAATGGCTTTCTTTAAACCTGGTTTCATCGTATTATCAATTTGTTATTTTTCCATTATCTTGCCAATGGCGTTGTCGTACAATTCCTTGGCATCCTTGATGAAGCCGAACGACTCGTCGTCGATTCTGAGTTCGCCTTTGGTAACATGACCGAGCAATGAGAACGGAATCTTTTCCTTCATCATGAAGTCAACAAAATCGTCCTCCTGGTCTTCGTTCATCGAAACAACAACGCGGCCCTGCGATTCTCCGAATAGGAAGGCATCGGTACGGAATTCGCTTGCAGTTGTGATGTCGAATCCGAGGTTGTTTGGCATTGCCGATTCGAGCAGAGTGATGTACAGACCGCCGTCGGAAACGTCGTGCATCGACTTTACTAGTTTCTTTGCTGCAAGAACTTGCAACAATTTCGACAATCTTACTTCGAAATCGAGGTCGAACTTCGGTGCTGGCGACTTTTTAACCCTATGATATGAATATAGGTATTCGGAGCAGTTGATGTCATCGGCGCTTTCACCTATCAAATATATTACGTCGCCCTTCTTATCGAAGCACAGCGGAACGTGGTTTGCCTTGTCGGACAGAATACCGAGCATACCGATTACTGGAGTCGGGTCAACAGGTTCGGTCTTGCCAGCGATTGTAGTCTGGTTGTAGAACGATACGTTTCCGCCAGTAACTGGAGTGTCGAAAGCACGGCAAGCTTCGCCCATACCTTTTATTGACATTACAAACTGCCAGTAAGCCTGTGGATTATAAGGCGAACCGAAGTTCATGCAGTCGGTAATTGCCACTGGCTTTGCACCTGTACAAGCAATGTTGCGAGCAGCTTCGGCAACTGCTATAGCGGTACCCTTTTCGGGGTCTGCCTTTACGTAGCGGCTGTTGCAGTCGGTTGTGAGAGCAAGTGCTGTGTTGGTGCCCTTTACGTTTACCATACCGGCATCCGACGGTTTGTTGGTGGTCATGTTTACGGTACGAACCATCGAGTCGTACTGTTCGTAAACCCAGCGCTTCGAAGCGATGTTCGGATGTCCTGTAAGGAATGTTGCAACATCGTGCAAGTCAACATCTTCCTCTGGAATTGAATTTATGTCGAAGTGCTTGTAGTCCTTCATGAATTCAGGCTCAATGTATTCGCGTTCGTAAACTGGAGCGCCACCGCCAAGAACAAGGCTTTCGGCTGGTACTTCGGCAACAACTTCGCCCTTGTACGAGAAGATGAGCTTATCTTCGTCGATAACTTCACCGATACGTGCGCAGTTTAGGTCCCACTTTGCAAATATTTCTTCAACAATATGTTCCTTGCCCTTCTTTATGCAGACAAGCATACGTTCCTGCGATTCCGAAAGAAGAATTTCCCATGCTTCCATGTTGTTCTGGCGCAGAGGAACAAGCGAAAGGTCGATGTTCATACCGCTTTCGCCCTTTGCCGACATTTCGGAGGTCGAGCAGATAATACCAGCGGCACCCATATCCTGCATACCTACGATTGCATCAGTCTTTGCAAGTTCCAACGAAGCTTCGAGCAAAAGCTTTTCCTGGAACGGGTCGCCAACCTGGATTGATGGGATGTCGTCGGCAGAATCTTCGGTGAGGTCGGCAGATGCGAATGTTGCACCATGA
>CADARW010000125.1 GCA_902790405.1 uncultured Bacteroidia bacterium | reverse complement strand
TTTTCAGAACTCGCTTTTTTTTTTTATTTTGCGGACCTTTGTTCGGTTTTGTCTGGTAGGTCGATATTATTTCGCCGCTGATGAAGTTCCCTGTGCTTGCATTTACCTTGAAGCGGAAAATAGGAGCGAGCCCCATTTCATCGTTTATGTTTATTGTATTGTAGGTGAAAAAGTTTCCCATGCTGTAGGCAATGAATTTACCTTTGTAAATTTCGATTGCGCGTGTAACGTGCGGACCATGTCCTAGAACGATATCGGCACCATTGTCGATGGCGTCGTGGGCAAACTGGTATGCGTTGCCACGGTTCTGCTCGATGTAGTAGTCGTCTTGACGAGTAAGATGTCTGTACTTTTTGCCTTCGCCGCCGCAGTGCATCGAAACGATGACGATGTCGCAAGTCTTACGAAGCGATTTTATTGTGTTGGCAACCAATTGTTTGTCGTGCAGATAGGCGATGGCTGTGTTGGGAGAGAAGGCGCAGAATCCGTACTTAATGCCATTTATTGTGAATGTGCACGAAGGTTTTGTTGCATAGCCTGCCCAGTTGAATCCCATCTTGTCGAGGATTTTCGCTGTGTTTTCGCGTCCGTACTGGCGGAAGTCGTTTGCGTGGTTGTTGCCGACGCTGATTAGGTTGAATCCGGCTTCCTTATATCCGTTGGCAAATACCGATGGCATCCCGAAGCAGAATGGACAGCATTCGGGAACAAGCGTGTCGGCAAGTACGCCTTCCATGTTGCAGAAGACGATGTCGCCGTTGAAGTATGGTTTAACTTCGTCGAGGAAACCCTTGTAGTTTTCGTTTGTCGGCAGGTAGCTTCTGTCGGGGAAGATCGAACCGTACATTATATCGCCTACGGCGACGACTGTAATGGTGTCGTTGCGCTGCGAATAAACATTCAATGCAATTGTTGCAATTGCAGTAATTGTCAGTATTATTTTTTGCATTTCAGAGTATGTGATGGTGTGTTATTTCTTTATAGCACGTGCAATTTCTCCAATCCAAAGTACAACAGATGTTGCGCCAACGATTATCAGCCAGTCGAGAATCTGCAGGTGGCAAACGTTGAACATCTGTCCGCCAACTTCAACAATAAGTATCTGACCGAAGAAAATTACAATGGCAATTACAAGGAACCACTTGCACGACAGCATTCCCGAGAATGCCGACTTGCCAGTCATAAATGCCTTGGCATTGAACATATTCCAGAACTGTAGCATTACGAAGATGGTGAAGAAGAGGCTCAGTTCCTTGGCTGATAGTTCGGCGAATGAACCGAAGTCGAAACTGATGTTTGCAAGCGAACTGATGTCAGTATGCTGGAACCACAACAGTATTCCGAGCAGTATCGCAAAGAAAAGTCCGCCAATACCAAAAATTCTTCCAGCCATAGGCTTGTTTATTATCGGGTCGGTTACCTTGCGTGGCTTTTCGTTCATAACCGACTTTGATGGTGGAAGCGAAGCAAGAGCCAATGCAGCAAAGGTGTCCATAATAAGGTTCACCCAGAGAATCTGCGTCACCGTGAGTGGCATTTCGGTGCCGATAAACGAGCCGCCCAGCACCAAGAGCAGCGCCGTTACGTTGACCACCAGCTGGAAGAACAAAAAGAGGCGATGGTGCTGAACGAGTTGTCAAGGATGGTCATGTCGCTGGCTTCCTTTGCCACGGCTGTTCCGTCGCCCATCGAAAGACCTACGTCGGCGGCGTTGAGGGCTGGTGCGTCGTTGGTACCGTCGCCAGTAACAGCCACAACCATATCGAGTTCCTTGAGCATCTTCACGACGCGTTCCTTGTCGCTCGGACGGGCGCGCGAAATAATTTTTACGTCAGCGATTACAGCCTTTAGCTGCTCGTCGGTCATTTCTGCAATGTCCTGACCGAGAAGTATGTTGGCATCGGTGTCTTTTTCTGTCCAAAGTCCAAGCTGACGACCGATTTCCTTTGCTGTACCTGGTGCATCGCCTGTTACAATCTTAACGGAAATTCCTGCGTTGAGGCAGTCGCGGATTGCGTCAGGTACTTCGGGACGAATCGGGTCTGAAATAGCAACCACGCCAAGCATCTGCAAGTTGTTGATGCAAAGTTTTCCATCGTCGAAAACTTTCTGTCCGTCGGCTACTGGCAAGTGGGCAAATCCCAATGTACGCATTGCCTTGCTCTGGTACTCGGCAAGTTTTGCTTCGTATTTCGATTTGTCGCTATCCGAAATGCTGCTATGGGCAATAAGTATGTCTGGAGCGCCAATTACGTATAGTATGTTTCCATCGGCAACCTTCGACTTTACTACGGTTGCCATGTACTTGTTCTTGGTTGTGAATGGAATCCTATCAACAATTTCGGTGTTTTCGCGGATTGTGCGGTAGTCGATGCCAAAGTCGTTGAGCCAAAGAAGTACAGCACCTTCGGTTGGACTGCCTATCGTCTTGGCTTTCTGTGGATTGGAATAGTCGAGGTTGGCACTGGTGTCCATTGCAATACATTCTTCGAGCAGACGAGATGCATTGTCGTCGGTTAACTTTTGGTCGGTAAGCGAATCAAAGAAAGTATCGTATATTTTCATTTGGTTCTGCGTGAGTGTGCCGGTCTTGTCGGTGCAAATTACCGAGGTGGCTCCCATGGTTTCGCATGAGTGCATTGTACGGGGCAGTGTGTTTTGTTTCATCAGTCGCTTCATGCTGAAGGCAAGGCTGAGAGTTACACTCATTGGCAAACCTTCGGGAACGGCCACAACTATCAGCGTTACGGCAATCATTATGGTGTCGAGGACGTACTTTACAAAAGCGATGATGCCTTCTGTTTCGCCAAAATCGGCATCGCCTTGAACAAAATAAACAACAAGTCTGCCCACGATGATAAGTCCTGCGATTATGTAGCTTGCTGTCGTGATGATTTTGCTCAGCCAGTCGAGTTTCTTGCTAAGAGGAGTGGGATCGCCTTCTTCGACCTGTGCTGCCTTGAATACCTTTCCGCATTCGGTGCTGTCGCCTACGCGGATGACTTTGGCTGTGCAGTAGCCTTCGATTATTGTCGTACCCTTAAGCACATGATTCGAAGGGTAGGTGGCATCCTTGTCGAAGTGGGCTGAGTCGGTGGTTTTGTTGCATTGCGGTTCACCTGTAAGCGACGATTCGTTCATGATAAGGTTGAACGATTCGAGCAGTTCGCAGTCGGCTGGCACTTCTTCGCCGATTTCGAGGAGGACAATGTCGCCAACAACGATTTCCTTGCGCTGTACTTCGCATACATTGCCGTTACGTATAACTTTGACAAGAGTTTCGTCGTTTACTTCGTTGAGGCTCTGGAAAGTCTTTTCGTTGCTAAGTTCGAGGAAGAATCCGACCATTGTTGCCAGAAGTACTGCAACGAGAATTCCTGCAGGCTCGAAAAATACCGATGCCTCTGCTCCTCCCCAGAAGAACTGGTACACTGATATTCCTATAGATAGCAAAAGCGCTATTAGTAGTATTCGTATAAGCGGATCGGAAAAACAATCTATAAATTTACTCCAAAGCGATTCGCGTTGAGGAGGTGTAAGTATGTTTGTGCCGTTTTGTTCTCTACTTTCAAGAACCTGAGCGTCTGTAAGACCTTCGTAATGATGAGTCTGATTCATTCCCTATGTATTATTTTTAAGTCTGCAAAGGTAATGAAAAATATGCTTCGAAATTTAAAAATTTTCATAGAAATTTTGTGGTGTTGTAATAAAAAACGGAGCCTCTCATTCTGAACTTGTTTCAGAATTTGGACTCCGTTTTTTTTGAGTTAGGATTGGTATTTATCTTGCAATAGTAAGTTTTTGTGCACGACCGTTGGCGACAACGAAATACAAGCCATTGGGCATGTCTGAAATGTCGATGGAAGTGATAGTTTCGGTTGCATTTATACGCTTGATTTCTTTTCCTGTTGCATTGAATATTGCAAGTTCTGTGTTAGCTTCGGTTGTTACGTTTAGTATGTTAGCTGCAGGGTTTGGGTAGATGCTGAAATTATCGGCCATATTTGTTTCAATGCCAGTTTCGCCATTTATTTTTCCTGTGAAGAACTTGTAAATCTCGGTGTTGTAGTCGATGTCGTTCGAAGAACCGTTGTACCAGTCGTGAGTACCGTTGTTAACTTTAATAAAGATAGTCCTTTTTCCTGTATTTTCATTCTTGTAGGAGTATTGTTCGAAGTTTAGACCATCGTTTTTGATGTCTTCGAAATTATAAACTATTGGTTCAGCGCTGCATTCGTTGTAGTTGCGCCACAGATTAACAGTTTCTTCTGCACCGGTTCCTACATGTAGTGTTATTTCTTGATTCATGTAGCTGAATGAAAAGCTGGCATCGGCGTATGATATAGTTTCGTCGGCGGTGCCGTGTATGTGCATGGTGTTTATGTTTCCTGTAGGTTCAAATGCTTGGTAATGGCCTATTGTTCCGCTTACCGATGCTATTGCCTTGATTCTGTCGGCATGTTTGATTGCCATCTTGTTGCTCATGAATCCGCCCATTGAGAAACCTGCTACAAATATGCTGTCGGTATCGACGTTGTAGTTGTTTTGTAGAGAGTCTAGGATTGCAAGAATAAATCCTTCATCGTTGACGTTAGAGTTTAGATTTACACTTAGGGATTCGTCGCCAACTCCAGCAGCCCATGCTGACCCTAGATTAAAGCCATATACGTTAGCGTTGGTTGCTTCGGGTGTGATAATTATCCAGTTAGGGGCAACGTCCTCGAAATGTATATTTGACGAGAAATTGGCGCAATTGTCGCCAAGTCCGTGAAGAAGGAAAACAACAGGCATGCTTCCGTCAGGTGAGCTTGTCGGAATGTATTCCATATACTTTCTCGAAGTACCTTCGAAGTTCATTGTACGCGCTATGTGCTGTGCGCTTAAGGCTAATGTCATTGTAGCCATTACTACGATTGTAAAGATCTTTTTCATTGTATTAGGTTGTTTTAATGTTTCTGGTTTCTAAGTTTCTAGGTTTCTGGGTTTCTAAGTTGGGCTTAGCCCATTATCATTGTCAATTGTTTTTATTACATATTTTATTGTATGGGCAGTACCTGCAGTTCTGTGCATTTTCTGTCTGCTTGAAATTTTTATCCTTGTTCAGCAATTCACTCAAAATGCTTTGCAAATTGGTGTTAATGTCTTCGCTTAAAGGTATTTCTGCTCCGTTGATGAAAACATTTGTGTCCTGATATGTTTCTATGTTGCTTTTTTTGCCATCCTGATTCTTGTATTTTAATTTGTAGTCGTCAAGTTTTGTCACGCTTATAATGCATGGTTGAACCTTGTATTCTGGCTTTATCTGCGACATTATTAACGAATATATTAGTACTTGTGCCGCTTCTTTGGATTTAAATTCCTTGGGAGTCCAGAAATTTTCGGTGTAGGTCTTTTTTGTATCGTCTATGTTGCTTGTCTTGTAGTCGATTACACGTATAATCCCATCCTTAAGGTCGATGCGGTCGATTTTGCCTTTCAGAAGTACATTTTTGCCGTCAACTTTATATTCAATTGTGTAGTTATACTTGTCGTTATTGTTGTCGGCATGTATTTTTTCATTTTCCAAATCTACAATTTGGAACGGAGCATAAGCCTCGTCGTTTTGCACAATTTTCTTCAAATATGCTTTGAGAGGCTTTATCATTATGTTCGACTTTGCTTCGTTAAACTGGGTCTCTTCGTTTTTGTTTACGTTAAACACCTTGCATACGGCAAAGTCGATGGCATCTTCGATGTTGTTCTTTATTTTCGCAAAATCATCTTTGTCAATACTTTTGCCGATGTAATTTTTGTATAGGTAGTGACATGATTCGTGAAGAAGGTTTCCAAAGTCGAGAGCTGTAGTGTCGTCGTCGATGCTTGGTTCTTGTATCAGTTTTTCGATATATTCGAAATAGAATTCAACTGGGCAGGTAAGATAAGTGTTTATCAGTTTTGGGTAGGCTCCGTTTCTTACTTCTTTTTCCTGACCATTGTTATTGCAGCCAAGTAAATCGTGGATTCTATTTATTGTGTTTTCTGTCTTTGCAATTTCAATTGCCGGAGTTTGTGATGGGCGAACCTCGTAACTTTTGGTTGTGTTGTGTTTCGAAGTTTTTTCGAGTATCTCAATTGGGTTGAGCTCATATTCCATCTGGGTTATGAACCTTGACTTTTCGGCGTGTGAAATCTTGCCTTCGGTGCAATATAGCATGCGTACGCTCTGGCATCTCTGCAGAAGCCTGTAAAAATAGTAGGCGAATATGCTGTTTTGAAATTCAATCGAAGGCATGGAGAAGGCTTTGCGAAGATTGTATGGAATCATGCTGTCCTTGTAGTTGGATTTTGGGAAGGTGTCCTCGTTCATCGACAGCATTATTATATTGTCGAAGTCGAGGCTTCGCGTTTCCATGAAACCGAGAATTTGCATCTTGTCGTCTGATTTCCCTTCGAAGGCCATGTTGCTTTGCTTTATCATGCTTGTCATAAGCTTGTAGTACATGTGGTCTCCATCGAAGGCAATGTCATCTCCCAAAGCATTCTGGAAAGATGTGAAAAGCGTTATTATTTTGTGCATGAAGTCGGACTCGGTTTCAAATCCTTCATTGCCAAGAACATTCTCATATACAAAATTGCATACCGATATTATGTACTTCGGAAATGATTTTTTCATTTCCTCAACATCGAACATTACTTTGAGCAATTCGTTTTGAGCTAGTTGTTCGCTTATTGATTCTGCGTCAACATAGTCTATTTTGCTTTTCATGATTATGTCGATGATGCCGTTTGTAAGCTCGGACGAGACGTATGTTCTGGAGAAACTATGCTTTATTGCCGAGAGAATGTCTTTTCTGTTGAGGTAGGTCTTGCTATCCTGTGTTTTGCTTGCCGATCTGTGCATTGCCAGTTTCATTATTATTTGCACAAAACTTGCCGATGCAGTATAGCTAAGAGGGTAGCCCATTGTTATGTTGTACGACAGAGAAAGTTCCTCTCCATTTTTGTTTTCGATGTTTTCGGGGAGCGAATATACAAGTGGCACAAGAAGTTTCTCGTCGCCAAGAATTATGGCAGTTTTTCCATCTAAGACTTCGTATTCCTTAAGTATGTCGGGGATTAATTTGGTTTGTGCCACCGACGATGGCACTTCTATGACCTGTATGTCTTTTTTGTATATGTCTTTTATCGTGTCCGAAAGCACGAAGCCTTGCGGCATAGGGAATTCCTTGAGGTCGTTGCGTAGGAATAGTCCAGCTTCCTGACTTTTGTTGTCGATGTAGTACTTGTCTGCATCCCAGAAGAACAGACATTTGCCGTTTTTGTCGTTCGTTATTTTGCGGATGTGCCTGAACAGGCTTTTTTCGCATTTGTTGAGTGCACTGAAGCCGACAAAGACGTAGTTTTCGGAGTCGAAAGATGTTTGTTCCATCTTGTTCTCCACAAAGTCACGGTAAATCATTCCTTGGTAACCTATACCTTTTTTATGAAGTTCGGCAGTGAACTCATTGTATATGTCGGGCATTTTTCTCCATAGTTCGAGGCTTTTCATTTTCTTGTCGAGGACAGATGTGCTGGATATGTTTTTCCAGAACGACTGGAGTATTTCCATAAGTTCGTCTTCAAGGTCGGCAAACCTCATGTCTATTTCCTTGACATCGGCAATGTTGCAGAAAAGTTTCTCTGGATTTACAAGGTACTTGTCAATGTCGTCGAAATCGCTTAACAGAACCTCTCCAAAATTGTAGAAATTGTCGAAACTCGTATCTTTTCCTTCATCGTTGATGTTTTTGACGAAGACTTTGTACAGCAGGTAGGTCATTACTACGTTTTCTGCCTCGTGTAGATTGACGTTTCGTGCAAATATATCCTTTATAGGTGTAATCTTTGGCGCCCAGCATACTTTAGTTGCGTTTCTCTTTAGCGATGATAGTAGGGCAGACCTGGTTCTGTTGTTTGGAACGATAATTTCAACTTCCTGCAG
>CADARW010000124.1 GCA_902790405.1 uncultured Bacteroidia bacterium | reverse complement strand
TGAGCCAGATGGTGTTCAGCATCCCAGCCATGCCGCCAGTGGAAACCAGTTCGTTGAGCGAGGTGTTGCCTGTCTCAATGGCGGTGGAACCGTAGTAGGTGATGGCAAGTCCGCGTGTGATGGATTCGGTGGTCGTGAGGCTTTCGTCCCCTGCTATCTGACTGAGGATGTGTGGTTGCAAAATGATGGCAACGATGCCAGCCATGATGGCTGAAACGAAAAGAATGATGAGGGAAGGGTATCGCTTGGCGATGAGTACACCCGTGAGCAGGGGTACAATGAGTGTCCATGCAGAGATGTTGAAGGTGTGCGACAATCCTTCGGTGTATTGGCTAACCTGCAGTTCTGTTTCGGCAATGTCCTGACTGTCATACAATGACGGTTCGACGATGGTGTCGGTGTTGAATGCCAAAGTTTCGGTCGGTGCGTTGTTGTTGTTATGGGCCTTGGCTTTTCTTTGGAAATACTGTTCTTCCTTTAAGCTGGGTTCTGAATTGTTGGTGTTGCCTACGACAATTTCTTCTGTCATATTGTCGGTCTGAGCATCAGCAATTGTTTTATTGCCAATGTTTTGCGGAATGTTGTTCTGCTCGGGATAGGTGTTTGCGTTTTCTCCGTTTCCAAAGGCATTGTATAGGATTATTCCACATGCGGCAATTATTACAATTGATGCAGCTATTGAAACAGGTCGTATCCAGATGACTATTCCGCGTTTCTTCAGTCTGTCCTTGTCGGGGTAATGTACGTCCAGGTCAGGCTTTTGGATTGTAAGCTTGTATGCTTCGTACGATTTATTTACATTCTGATTGGTTTTTATTTTGGTGTCAATGTACCTTTCGTCTTCTTCCGAGATTACTCCTTCAACCTTTTCGATGAGAAGTCTTTCGGTGATGCTTTCGACCGAAAGCAATTCCTTATTTTCAAATTTTACATCTTCAGCGTCGCTGGCTTCGAGCATTGCCATAACATCAGGATTGCTCTCGAGGTATGCCATAAGTTCTGCTTCTTCCGTTTCGGAGAGCTGGCAATCGAGGAACCTCTGCCACAATTCTTCAATATTGTTTCGATCTATCCTTGTCATAGCGCGTTCTCCATTTTTACTATATAGTCCTTTAGTACTTTCCTTGCTCGGAAAATGTAAACTTTCACTTGTGTTTCGTTGAGACCTGTGATTTCTCCAATTTCGTTGTAGGAGTAACCTTCGTAGTCTCGGAGCAGGATGAGCTGGCGCTGTTGTTCCGGAAGTTTTGCAAGTGCATTTTCCAGAATTTCCTTCAGTTCGGAATTGCTATCGTATTCTCCTGGTTCGTAGCCGGTTCCAATAGCATCTTCTGTCGTGCTGAATTTCTCGTGTCTAGTTACGTCTATCATCCTGTTGTATGCAACTTTGAATAGAAAAGACTTTGCATTGTCAACTTCATCGCGGTTTGTCCATAGCTTTGCAAAACTGTCTTGCACTATATCTTGTGCAAGCTCGCTGTCCTTAATGTTCGACAGCACAAAGCGATAGACGTTGTCCGCGTACTTGTTAACCATAATATTGTAGTCTTCTCGTGTCATTGTTCCCTCTTATGACGTACATGCAGTACGAAATGTTACAAAGAAAAAGAAAAAAATTTAAAGAACAATTTTTTTTGTTTTGTGTATCACGATTTTAATAATTAGAATTGCCTAATAATAAATTATTTGTATCTTCGCACCGTAGTTTGAAGATGATAAGATTGCTCTCACATAGCGAAATTGATTTTGTCAAGTATGACGAATGCATTGAAAACTCGATGCAAGGCAAAGTGTATGCAATGTCGTGGTACTTGGATGCAGTTTTTCCCAATTGGTCGGTGTATGTGGTTGGCGACTACGATGTTGTGATGCCTCTGCCACTAAAACGGAAGTTTGGACTTGTGTATGCGCTTCAACCGCAGTTCTGCCAGCAGTTGGGAGTTTTTTCGAAGTCATGGCTATCGAAACTTCAGGCTCGCGAACTTGTTGGAAAGTTGCCTTTCCTGTATCGTCTTTGTTTCAATAGCGGAAATGCAGATGTTTGCAATGAGAAAAAGCTTCGTCCAAATTATGTGCTGGATTTGAGTGCCGACTACGAGATTTTGAATGGTGGCTTTTCGTTGCAGTGCCGTCGTAATGTGAAAAAGGCAAAGACTTTTGTGCAAAGGGTTGCCACAATTTCAAAGGACGAATATCTGTCGTTCCTTTGCGAAAATGCAGGACAATGGATGGGAAAAGTGCAGATTCCGGTTTTGACAAGGCTTATCGACAATGCCATTTCGGCTGGATGTGCCGAGTTGGTGTCTGTCCGTGATGTGCAGGATAATGTCCTTGCTGCTGTATTTTTTATTAGGTGGGGCGGACGGTTGTATTATCTGTCGCCGGTGTCGAGCGAGCAGGGAAAGCAGTGCCAATCGATGACATTTTTGCTGAACGATATTATTGAGCGTAATGCCAATTCGTCGCTTTTAATCGATTTCGAAGGTTCGGCAATCGAAAGCATACGGAATTTCTATGAGGGTTTTGGCGCAAAGGACGAGCCTTATCCGATGCTTGAGAAAAATATGTGGATAGCGAAAATATTGGGGAAATAGAAAGTTTTTATAATAGTTGTAATGCTGTATGGGGTAGCGTTACATTTTTTTTGTTTTCAATAAATCTTTTTTTGCATTTCTGAGTCTTTATTGCAGATGCATCTAAATTTTAAAACTAAAAAAAGATGAACAAAGAAAACAACACAACAATGAATGAATTCGCGGAACTGTTACGACGGGAACAGCCTCATTTTATGAGGTATGCCTGTTACCGGCTTGGCGACACAGATGATGCGAAGGATGCTCTGCAGGAAACTTGTCACAAGCTTTGTGACAAATTCACAACCGATGAAGGCAAAGATGTGAAAAACCTGAGAAACTACATTTTCCGTACTCTTTCAAATGTCTGCACAACAAGGCTTTCTCAGTCGAAACGACTCGAAACTATTCCTTTGGACCCTCGCTTTGATATGGTCGACATTCAATCGGAAAGCAACGAGGACGACTTGAAACGTATTGTCAAGCTTCTTGACGAGATTCCTGAAGAACAAGCCGAGGTAATTCGACTCAGAATTTATGGCGACAATAGTTTTGCCGAAGTATCCGAGATTTTATCGGTACCGTTGCCCACGGTGAAATCGCGATTCCTTTATGGTCTCGAGAAAATCCGTAAAGCAATGAAAACAAACTAATTAATTAACCCCAAAAGAAAAATTATTATGAATTGCGATGAATTTAGAAACAAGGTGGCTGATCTTTTCGATACCACCATCGATATGCAAACAAAGGCTGAATGTAACCAGCACATGGCTGAATGTGCCGAATGTAGAACCTATTACGAGGAATTGTCAGAGACTTTCAAGGCTTTGCACCCCCAACCGGTAGCTACGAAACAAAAAAATACCGTCAAACGCCATTTCATTTGGCGTCCTGTTGCTGCCGCTGCAATATTTTTGCTCGGCATTGTAATAGGGTGGAACCATTTCTTCTCGACTCCAGCAGTGGCCGACGACACGCGTGTCGTTTATCTTGAACAGGGAATCCGCAGCGTGCAGAATGTTGGCAGTTTCAAGATGACACTCTTCGCTCGCACTTTGCCAAACGAGAACTTTGCTTATTTCGATCCCAAAGCCGACTTCTTGGGAATAGATATTGCGCTGATGCGGCAAAACGATAGTGTTTTTTATCGTGTGGAAAAGCAGGGCGGACGCAGCATTGTGTGCGATGGAGCTTCACAATTTATGTGGATTCCTAACGACCTATATGTAAAAGGTTCTCGTTCTGTCAATTTCCTCGAAAATTTTGTCAACCTGCTTTATCCTGAACGATTGCTATCAATGCAGATTTCGGCAATCTATTTCTCAGAGAAAAACGAGGTGATACGCACAGAAACCGATTCTGCCATTACCATAACATTCAAAGGAACGGATAAAAACAGCGACTTGCAGCAATTGCTAGAAACCGGCAAGATGGGCGATTGCGAAGTGGAAGTGGAGAATGTATTCTCAAAGAACGACGGATTGTTGCGTTTTGTAAAGCTCTGGCTTGTCGAAAAAGGTAAGAAGACTCTTTTGCTATATATCGACAATATCCAGTACAATATTATGATGAGTCGCGCTAGTCTTGTACAAGTTCCCGATGTACAGTGGGTTGATTGTGCAGAACAGATGGCTGAAATGACAGAATTACGACTTCGCCAGTTGCAAAACGAGACTGCTGCACAAGCTGCACAACGCATAATTCAGTCTATAATCAGTGGTAACACCAGCAATGCCAGCGAGGCTTTGATTTATTACAAGAATAATCTTGCAGACCTGATTAAGCAGATGAAAGGCTGCAGGGCTACAAATTTTCAGGAGCGTCGCGACAAAAGTTATTCAGGAACATTCGTCTTTTACACACTTACATATCCCGATGGCAAGACTGTGGATCGGCATATCGCTGTGAGAAATGATAACGATAAACATATATGGATTGCTGACGGTGGATTGTAAAATATGAAATCAAAAAAATTGATAATATTGGTTTTGTGAAAAATTACGCAATTCGGTTGAGTGCTGGATTGCGTTTTTTATATTCCAAACAATAATAATTAAAAATACTCGTTATTGTTGTACTAACTTAAAAAATATAATATGAAACGAGTAATTTTTGTTATTTCATTATTTGCGGTGTTGTTATGCTCTTGTGCTACAGTTCAAGTTGCAACATTTAATTCGGAAGGACAAGTTCCTGTATATATGACAAGTTGTCCTGATGCAAAATACGAGGAGTTTAAGTACATTGAAGTGTCTGGAAGTATATTTTCTTCCCCCAGTGGACTTATGGACAAGATGCAGAAAAAGGCGAAAGAAGTTGGAGCAGATGCTGTTGTAAATGCAAAGTACGGTTATGCAGGTCTTTATCCTTATCTTGAAGGGGTTGCTGTGAAGTACAAGAAATAAGATGGTATTGGAGATTGTTTGATAAATTTGAAAAAGATTTGTTCAATTTCTGTCCACAGGACACTAATATAAAATAAAAAAAGCCCACAAATGCGGGCTTTTTATTTGATGCACAACTGATTATGCGTACAATTCTTCGAAAATCTTTCTCAGTTCCGGGCTTTCGCGGAGTTCCTGAAGAGTGAAATCAGCGTGTCCCTTAGTGTAACCATTACCAACGATCATGTTAACATCAGCACCGATACCTTCAGCACCGAGAGCAGCCTTTGTGAAGCTGGTTGCCATTGAGAAGAAGTAAACGATACCATCGTCCTTTGTGCAGAGAACAGATGTCATTTCCTGGTCCGGAACATTTACGCAGTTGATAGTTACATCAGCCATCTTGCCGTTTGTAAGCTTTTCAACGAGTTCGTAAATTTCAACTGGAGTCTTTCCAGCAACGCTTTCAACTACATCGCAGAATCCCAAGTCCTTGATTCTCTGTGTTGACTTCGGGCTGTTAGCAAGACCGATAACCTTACCGGTTACACCAACGCGCTTCTTAGCTTCGTAGCAGCAGAGCATACCGCTCTTTCCACCTGCACCGAGGATAACAACATTCTGTCCGTACTGGCAGAGCTTTGCAGTCTGAGCTGGAGCACCAGCAACATCCAATGCGCTCAAAGCGAGCTTTTCGGGCATGTCGTTCGGAATCTTAGCGTAGATACCGCTTTCGAAGAGGATAGCCTTACCCTTGATGTCAACTTGGTCAACATCTGGACGGATTTCGAGGATTTCGTCGATGCGGAGAGGAGTAAGTGACAAAGAAACCAAAGTTGCAATCTTGTCGCCTTCCTTCAGGTCAATCTTGCCCTTCAATGCGTCGCCAATCTTTTCAACGCGACCGAGGAGCATACCGCCCGAACCAGTACGACGGTTACGGTGCTTACCCTGCAATTCAACATTGAGGAACATTTCCTTCTTAATTTCTTCCATAATCTTTTCCTGGCTTGCACCTTCGCCTGCCTGCTGCTTAGCGTAGTTGTGAATGTCGGTGAACGAAGCGGAGTCGATGTTTAATGTCTGAACATCAATAAGGATTTCGTTGTCATAGATTTCGTCCATATTGTTGTCAAGCTTGTTTGCCGGCTGTGGCAATACGCCCTTCGGCTCTAATACGCGGTGTACACCGTATTTGTTACCTTTCTTCTGCATTTTGTTTAGTTTTAAGTTGTTATTTAAATTTTTACAATTCTCTGCAATTTGTCAAGCGACCGCAAAAGTAATATTTTTTTTCAAAAAATGATATAGTATGGAAAATATTTTTTTGAAGGATGGATATAATTAGTCTGAAAAGTCGATCCCTGCAAGCAAATTACGATTTGCCGTTGGGAGAGGAATATGCAAG
>CADARW010000123.1 GCA_902790405.1 uncultured Bacteroidia bacterium | reverse complement strand
CATCGAGGTTTGTGCGTTCTGTTGCCGATGTATTATTATCCTCCCAAACGAATGTCGAAGTACCAAGGTCGGAAAGTATAAGGCTTCCCGTTTCACCAAAGCAGTCGGGTTGGACGTATGTAAGTGCTTGATTGTAAAGTGCGTTTCCATATTCGACAAAGAAAACTGAATCGGCAATTATTTTTCCTGCCGAATTTTTGGCAAGAATATGTTTGTATCCGCCCGAAATGTTGCTGAATGTTCCGCTTGTCTGCCAGGTTTCTCCGTTGTCGATAGAGTAGGAAGTGGCTCCCGTAGCAGAAGCGTTAAGGCTTGCATTGTGGCTGCCGTCGCAGGTTTCGGGTTGCGATGTAATAGTAAATGTTGTGTTGCAGTCGATGCAGATTCTTGCCACGTTGCCGTTGTCGCATATTGCCCAAAGCGTTCCATTGCCTGCCGAGGCGATGTCGGTATAGTTCCCTGTCGTGATTTGGTTCCAAGAGGTTGAATATTCGTAAATGTCGCCGTTTGAGAGAAGTACATACACGTTATCGTCGCAGGCTGCCGACGAAACTATGCTTTGCGGTAAGCCTGGGTCAATTAGTTCTGTTGCAGGCGATTCCGATGGATTGAATCTTGCTATTCCGCTGCCGATTGTAATGAACATATTTCCCGAAGCGGTCTTTACAAAACGTGAATTTGCGGTAATTGTAACCGAAGTCGGAACTTGAACCATTGTGCCGTTTTCGATTTTGTATATGGCATTTCCTGCGATGGCGAATAGTCCGTCGGCACAAACCATGTCGGTTACTGTATTTGGCGATTCAATGGTGTCTGTTACTTGTCCGCCTACGATTTTCAGTATGCCCGAGTTGGTTGCCGCGTAAACTGCGCTGGCGTCTTCGGCAAGTGCGTTTATGTTGACTTGAGAAACAACCGAAATATTCCGTCCAGCTTTGCGTATCAGCGAGTTGTTTGTGCCAATCCAAAGTGTGTCGTTGTGTATGCATGCCGACTTTACAGTAAGGTTCTGCAAGTTTTTCTTATACGACAGCCAAGTGAAATCCGAAACTATGTTTATGCCTCGGTTTCCTGCTATGCAAACTTTTCCGGCGTTGTCGCCCCAGATGAAGTTGGGCGTATGGTTAATCAAAGTACGGTTTGTATGGAATGTTTCGGCGTTGCCGTCGAAGTCGAGCACGGCAATTCCGTTTTGAGAATCGGCTGCC
This sequence comes from uncultured Bacteroidia bacterium, assembly GCA_902790405.1. GTDB lineage: Bacteria > Bacteroidota > Bacteroidia > Bacteroidales > ML635J-15 > Bact-19. Next base: position 7,924 of record CADARW010000123.1, on the reverse strand, counting down.
CATATTCGTTTTGTGTCTGGTCCGCTTGTCAAAAGTACGTTGGTCGAAAAATTGCCGTTCAGCAATGTGCTCGAGGTTCCGTCGTAGAGGAAAATGCCATTTAGGTTGCCGTAGATGATGTTTTGTGCATAGTCTTCGCATACCGCAGCTACTCCGCCTTCGATGCCGTCGAGGGCTGTCCACGAGTTGTAGTCGTACGACATTATTCCATTGCTTGTGGCCGCGATGAGGTCTCCGTTAAGGCGTTGATAAACAGTATATACGATTTTCCCTGAAAAAATGTCGGGGAATTGTTTGGTTTTGCCGTTTGCACAAAGCTCTACAAGGTTGCCGTTGCAGCTTATCCACACGTTCTGCGAACGGTCGATATATATTCCTGTTACTCCGTTCGAGAAACCATAATCGCCTGTAACTGGTGTTGTGTTTTCGGCATAGTATTCGATTACCGAATTGTGTGTTGTCGAATACCAGAATTTTCCATCGCTTCTGCCTGCAATTTTTCTGATTTCGCCTCCTGTCATGTCGTTCTGCCACGAGTTGCCGTTGCTTACCGAGACTCCGTTGCTAGTTGCAACGTATATTTTGCCGTTTGGTGCAACCGAAATGTCGTTTATTGTGTTTCCTGCAAGTCCGTTGGCTGTTGTAATGACATTGAAACTGAAGCCGTCGTACGAAATAAGTCCGTTTGCCGTGCCTATAAGTATGTTGCCTTCGGCATCCATAGCCATGCAGTTTACAGTGTCGGAAGGAAGTGCACCTTCAAATGCATATATCGTCGATGTTTGGCAAAAAACATTCAGGAATGTTGCCATAATTATTGAAAATGTCAGAAAAAAGCCTTTCATCTGAATAAAATTTATCGGTAACAAAATGCAAACATAAGAAAATAATCGAAATACGGCTGAATCATTTTCCGAAAGTTATCATCAGGCTGGTGGGGATAGCAATATAGCTTCGCAAAGTTTTGCTATACAAGATATAAGTGATTGCGTTTGTTTAGGTTATTATTTCCTTTTCTTCGCAAAAAACTCCTTAATTTTCTTTTCGCACTCTTCGGCGAGTACACCCTTTACAAGCTTGGTCTTGGGGTGGAGAACCTTTTCGGAATATTTCGAAAATCCTCGTTTTTCGTCGGCTGCACCATAAACCACCTCGGCAAGCTGTGCCCAGGCTATTGCACCGGCGCACATCACGCAAGGCTCCACGGTTACAAAAAGCGTGCAGTCGGTAAGGTACTTTGCCCCAAGATAGTCCTCGGCGGCAGTTATGGCCATAATCTCGGCATGAGCGGTCACATCGTGCAGGTGCTCGGTGCGGTTGTGCGCACGCGAAATCACCTTGTCGCCACATACTACCACGGTGCCAATGGGCACTTCGCCTTCCATTTCGGCATCGGCAGCCTCGGCGAGCGCAATACGCATATATTTTTCGTAGTCCATAAGTGGGACAAAGATACAAAAAACATTGGATCTTGATAAAATTTAGTTATTTTCTTATTGCAAATAGTGCTTATATATTAATAAGGTGTAATTTATGTAGTTTTTTTGCAACAAAAAATTTTTGCTCATATCAAATATATTCTTTTTCTTTATGAAAAAAAATTTTAAGTTTATTTATATGAGAAAGATATTTTTAATTTCAATCCTCGTAATATTGTGTACTGTTTCGTTTGCACAATTTTTTGATATGAGAAGTAGTTGGTCTATTATTGAAACAAATCTTTTTGATGATTCGTATGGTGTTGTTAGGACGTATAATATTGAAGGTGATACAATTATAAATGATTTGACCTATGGAAAGTTGTTCTGTGATAATGTATATTATTGTTCCTTAAGAGAGTCTGGCGGAAGAGTCTTTGCAAAGTTTCAAGAGATAGAAACTGATTTACTGGTTTATGACTTTAATTGGAGTCCCAATGATACTTTGTTTCATCAAGTTTCTTATGATCTTGATAGTTTATATGTGCAAGCAATTCTTGGCGAGAGTATAGACTCGGTTCTTCTTATGGATGGAAGGTATTACAAGTGTTTAAAAAATTTTTTAGGAGAAATAACAATAATTAGTGGTATTGGAGATACTCACGGTTTCTTTTACTCTACTTTTGAGTTGCCAACTAATGGCAGTAAATTTTCAATGATACGATTTAGTATAGGAGGTGTTTTAGTATATTGCAATTCAGAATACGACAATTGTGGAGAAGGTGATGTGAATGAAATAACCACTAACGATTTAGCTTTTAATGTTTTCCCAAATCCTGCAAATCAAGTGGTTACGATTGAGTTCTACCATGATTGTTTTAAAAAGATAGAAGTATATGACACAAAAGGTATCGTTGTTTATTCTCGATTTATGTATAATGGTATGAATCATATAGATCTTGATGAGTTGTCAAAGGGCGAATATATTATAGTTGTTTCAAATAGTGATAATAAATTATCAGCTAAGTTGATTGTTAAATAAGCATTCCTATGAAAAGAATATCATTCGTCTTTGTGTTTGTTGTATGCAGTATTGTCGCAATATCTCAGTCTCAGTATAATATTACATTTGATGATACAGACTTTATATATGTAGAAACAAATGGTGCCTATAAGGGACTGACACATCTAAGAATATTGCACTTGACACCCCTTTCTCTACCGAAAAATAAGACTCTCCTAGATCCATGCTCGTTAATGCGATTGTACAATCTGTCACACCACCAGTAGAAACTAACACTGTTGTTCCTGACTTGGGAACGGTTGCATTTGTGAATTCCATTGGATTTACTGTAAATATTGTCATTTCTGGATCTCCCATTGAATTTTGAGACATTTGCAACCACCTATATCCACCATATGACGAAGAATTTGATATATAATATGATTTACTAGCAGTTGTGAGCGCAGAAAAATTATAATCATATAATTGCCCTTTGTAGCCTAGCACTTAGGGGTGAAGTCGTAGATATAAATGGTGAGTAGTATATTATAATCTTTACAATTATATTTCTCGAAATATTAAATGTAATCCCGAAAAAAACATGTATTTTTGTACTTATTTTTTAATAAGTATAGTCATGAACTTTAACAACGATTTTCGCAAGTACGCCGTAAAGCATAGAGGCGTAAACGGTCTTGTTTTCGACCAGTACACAAGTATATACAACGGATACATCAACCCTACAATCATCGAGGAGCGCACTTTGAACGTTGCTCAGATGGATGTGTTCTCGCGCTTGATGATGGACAGGATCATCTTCCTCGGAACTCCTATAAACGATGATGTTGCAAACATTATCCAGGCTCAGCTCCTTTTCCTCGAAAGCAGCGATCCGAGCAAGGATATACAGATTTACTTCAACTCACCAGGCGGTTCGGTTTATGCAGGACTTGGCATTTACGACACTATGCAGTACATCCGTTCCGACGTTGCTACCATCTGCACGGGCATGGCCGCTTCGATGGCTGCTGTATTGCTTTGCGCAGGCGCACACGGAAAACGCTCGGCTCTCAAGCATTCGCGCGTGATGATTCACCAGCCTATGGGTGGCGCCGAAGGTCAGGCTTCCGACATCGAAATCACTGCAAAGGAAATCCTTAAGCTCCGCGAGGAATTGTACGAAATCATCGCAAACCACTCGCACCAGCCAATCGAAAGGGTACGCACCGATTCCGACCGCGACCACTGGATGATTGCCGAGGAAGCTAAGGAATATGGAATGATTGACGAAATTCTGTATAGAGAGATTGAATATTAAAGACTAAATGGCAAACAGGCTGACAGACTTCAAGCCTGCAAGCCTTTAGAGCTTCAATCCTAAAACAATTATAAACAGCGTCAATCATAAAACGGCGAAGCCCTCAACGAAGTTAACCTTTAGCTCAGCGTAAGCTAAACTTTGAAACTCAGAAACGGGCGTTAGCCCTTAGAAACGCCGAAGGCATTCAAACTTAGAAACTAAACTTTATGGACAAAAACGATAGATGTTCGCTGTGCGGTCGTTCTCGCAAGGAAGTTGGCATCCTGTTCCAGGGTGTAAACGGAAACATTTGCGACGACTGCATCAGACGCGGATACGAAATATTGAAGGAAGAAGAACAATTCCACAAGAACGACAAGCCGGTGAAGTCGGCTATCAAGCTTAAGAAACCGAAGGAAATCAAGGCTTTCCTCGACGACTATGTAATTGGTCAGGACTATGCAAAAAAGGTTCTGTCGGTAGCCGTTTACAACCACTACAAGCGCATCAGCCAGGAAAAGAACGATGTCGATATCGAAAAGTCGAACATAATAATGGTTGGCGAGACTGGTACTGGCAAGACTTTGCTGGCCAAGACTATTGCCAAAATGCTGAATGTGCCTTTCGCAATAGTCGATGCGACGGTGCTTACCGAAGCAGGTTACGTAGGCGAGGACATCGAAAGCTTGCTTACCCGTTTGCTTCAGGCTGCCGACTACGATGTTGCATCGGCCGAGCAGGGTATCGTCTTCATCGATGAGATTGACAAGATTGCCCGCAAAGGCGACAATCCAAGCATTACCCGCGATGTGTCGGGCGAAGGTGTACAGCAAGGACTTCTCAAGCTGCTCGAAGGCTCGATAGTTAACGTTCCTCCGCAGGGCGGACGCAAGCACCCAGAGCAGAAGATGATACCGGTAGATACCAAAAATATACTTTTCATCTGCGGCGGTGCATTCGAAGGTCTCGACAAGATTATCGCTCGGCGCATGAATACTCAGGTGGTAGGCTACGGAACGCAGAAGAATATCGAGAAAATCGACAGCAAGAACATGCTGCAGTACGTTATCCCCGAAGACATCCGCAAGTTCGGTCTTATCCCCGAAATTGTCGGTCGTCTGCCTGTGCTTGCCTACCTCAATCCGCTCGACCGCGAAGCATTGAGGCAAATCCTTACCGAACCGAAGAACTCCATCGTAAACCAGTATATTAAGCTGTTCAAGATTGATGGAATCGACATCAAGTTCGAGGATGAAGCCTTGGATTACATTGTCGACCAGGCAATTTCGTTCAAACTTGGAGCACGTGGACTGCGTTCGATTTGCGAGTCGATAATGCTTGAGGCCATGTTTGAAATGCCGTCGGAAAACAAGAAGACTATAAAATTTAGAAACGCTTAATTGATGCAGAACACCGCCAACATAAGTGCAACAATACTCGTAAAGAACGCTGAGAAGACAATCGCGGAATGTCTTGAGTCGCTCAGCGCTTTTGGCGAGGTTGTTTTGCTCGACAACGGCAGCACCGATGCCACTCTCGATATTGCTGCAAAATACCCCAACGTGAAGATTTTTCACGAACCCAACTTCTGCGGTTTTGGAAAGATGAAAAACATTGCCTTGAGCAAGGCAACCAACGACTGGATTCTAAGCATCGATTCCGATGAGGTGCTTATGCCCGAAATTGTTTCCCAGATAAATGCAATGCAGCTGAACGACAATACAGTTGTTGCTCTTTCGCGGCTCAACTACTACGGCAACCGTTGCATGAAATGCTGCGGATGGTATCCCGACTATGTGTGGCGCATTTTCAACCGGAAATATACTCGTTTCAACGAAAATATTGTACATGAGGGAGTGGAAACCAAGCCAGATACCCAAAAGGTTTACATAAAGGATGCCATAAAGCACTATGCAGCCGACAGTATGGAGTCGATAATCCAGAAAATGAACCGATACACGACCTTGTCGGCGCAAGAGAAGCACAAAAAGGGCAAAAAAGCAAGTGTGATTGGCGCAATTTTTAGGTTCATACACACTTTCAATATGAACTATTTCTTCCGCCGTGGCATATTCTATGGATACAAAGGTTTCGTAGTTTCTTTGCTGAATGCCAGCGGTTCGTTCTACAGGCACATGAAACTTTACGAACTGAACAAGAACGACAGATGAAAAAGATTCTGATAACGCTTCGGGATATTACCGAGACTGGCGGAGGCGAAAGGGTTTGCGCCAATCTGTCGAATGCATTGTCGGAATTTTATGAAATAAAAATCATTAGTTTTTTCAAAAAGGAAGAGCATATTACATATAGCCTCGACCCAAGGATTTCGGTCGAATTTTTATCGGAAGGAGCACAAAATTCTAATAATTTCCTTAGAAAATTCTACAATAAAATTTTCAAGCGTATATATCTTAGCCTGCGAACATCCCGTATTATAAATAAGCAGAGCCCAGACATTGTTTTTTGTAACGATGGTACCTTTATGCCTATTGTCAAGTCGAAAGGGGTGAAATATATAAGGCTCTGGCATCTGAATGCGCCTCGGAAAAAGAAAAAAGTATTTGACAAATACGATTCTCTGGTTGTCCTTTCAAATAAGCAGATGGATGTTTGGAAACAATATCATGGCAATATAAAGGTGATACCTAATTTTCTTCCGCAAATAGAGGATAAAATAACCGATTTTAGCCAGAAAGTTGTTGCTTCGGTTGGACGTATGGATGCAGGCGACCAAAAGGGATTTTTCCGCCTTATTGATATCTGGAAAGTGGTAAGAGAGGATAAAAACCTTGATGATTGGAAACTACATATAATAGGAGGTGGAGCATTGAAATTGGAGATAGAAGTTAAAGTGAAAGCTTTGAACCTTCAGGATTCGGTGTTTGTCAAGCCGTTTTCGGAAAGAATCTCCGATGAATATATGCAGGCCAGCATTTATGCAATGACAAGTAAATTCGAAGGATTTGGGATGGTGCTTGCCGAGTCGGCATCATACGGACTTCCTGGTGTGGCGTTCGACATAAATGCGGGACCAAGCGATATAATTTCCAATGGTGAGAGCGGTTTCCTTGTCGAAGACAACGACTTGGAGGCTTATGCCGAAAAACTAAAATGCCTTATGCGCGACGAAACATTAAGACAAAAATTCGGCTTAAAATCAAAAGAAATTGTTTCCGCTAAGTTTTCTAAAGAAGTGGTAATCGGACTTTGGAGAAAATTGTTCGATGAACTTTTGTCGTAGGTTTATTGCCTAGTCAGCTGCTTATATTTCGTGAGTTTTTTCATGTATTCAACCTTGTCATCGGCGAGCTGGCTGTGAGCCTGTTGCAGCAAGGTCTGCGCTTCGAGCAGTTCTGACATGCTTATCATTCCAGCATTATAATTATCGGTGCTGAGATTCAGATTCTCGGTGGCGGTTTCGGCTGTCTGTTGCGACAACATTACCTGCGAGTAGGCTTCGCTGAGGTCGTTCCAAGCCATCTGCATTTGCAGAAGCATCTGCTCGTCGAGGTCGCGACGCTGGTTTTCGGCCTTGGTGCAGTTGAGTTCCTGCTTCTTCAGGTCGTACGACTTCTCCCACCAGTCGGAAATTGGAATAGACAGAGTTGCGAAAACCAAGCCGTTGGTCTTGAACTTGTCCATCAGCGTATTGCAGGTATAGCCTGCACCGACGGCAATCTGCGGCAAAACTTCGCCTACAAGCATTTTTTTCTTCAGCCTTTCTGCATCGGTGCTAAGGTCGAGAAGCTGGTACTCGATACGACCTTTTACGGCTTCGGCATGGTCCACATGGTAAATGCTTGGGTTTGGAATATCGCCAATGCTGTCGGAAAGTACCATATTCTCATCGTACGGAATGCCAATATGCTGACATAAAGCCGATTTTGCAAGACGAATTCCGTTGTTCAGTTTCATTTCGTTCGACTTCATTTCCGACTGCTTCAAGGTTACTTTCAGCATGTCGTTCCTATGGATGATACCTGCCTCTACCGCTCCCGAAGCATCGCGGTAAAGCGTATCGAGAAGCTGGTTTGCGGAGGCGATAATCTTTTTCTTTTCCTGCAACGAAATAATTGTCCAGTAAAGTTCTACTGTTTTCAGGTCGGTCTCGTCACGGGCAATTTCGGTCTGCAGTTTTGCGGCTTCCACGCCAAGCCCTGCCAACTTGTTTCCATTAACAATTCTGCCGCCGACAAAAAC
>CADARW010000122.1 GCA_902790405.1 uncultured Bacteroidia bacterium | reverse complement strand
TGTTGAGCAGACATTCAAACTGCCTACTGGTCAGTTGTACACTCCAAGGTATTCTAAGTCGAAACTCGACGGTCAGACAATTACCTTGAAGCAGGGTCTTGCCGGTTCGCTCAACCAGATTTCGGCATGGGCGCTTAAACAGACAACTCCCGAGGCTGTTGTAGCGCTTGCCAACAAGATGGGTGTTCATAGTCAGATTGACCCGTTCCCATCAATATGCGTGGGTATTCCGCAGGTATTGCTCTGTGAAATGGTTGGTGCTTATTGTACATATCCAAACAAAGGTATTTATACCAGACCGATTTACATTACAAGGATAGAGGATAAGGACGGCAACGAACTTGCTGCCTTCATTCCTATTCAGACCGAAGCTATAAGCGAGGAGACAGCAGCACTTATGGTTGAACTGCTCCGTGGTGTTGTAGATATGGGAACTGGTTCGAGAATAAGGTTCAAGTACGGACTTACTGGAGAAATAGGCGGTAAGACTGGAACTACCAACAACAACTCCGATGCTTGGTTTATGGGTATTACGCCCAACCTTGTCAACGGCGCATGGGTTGGTGGCGAAGAACCGACTATCCGTTTCAGCTCTATGGAATTCGGTCAGGGTGCTTCGGCTGCTTTGCCTATCTGGGCATTGTATATGAAGAAGGTATATGCCGACTGGAGACTAAAAAAGAAATATAGTCCCGACGACAAGTTCCCGCAGCCAGCTGGCATAAAGGATTTGATCGACTGCCACGAGTACGGTTCGGAGACCGACTGCGACTTTGACGAAAACTAAAATTGATTTACAATCGCACTCCATTTTAAGATTCTGAAACAAGTTCAGAATGACAAAATGGAGTTATTCCAAAGTATCAATCCTTGCTCCGAGTGATTTGAGAGCATCGAAAAATTCTGGATACGATTTGTTTACACATTCGCATCCAATTATCGTCATTTCTTCAGATTTCAGACCGATTATAGCCATCATCATTGCTATTCTGTGGTCGTTGTGCGAGTTTACAATGGACGAATTAATGTTTTTCTGAGGATGAATAATAATGCTTTTGCCATCGGTTTCGACGTTGGCGCCGAGTTTGCCTAATTCGCAGGTAATGGCTTCGAGACGGTTACTTTCCTTGTTGGCAAGACGGTTTGCTCCTTTTATCTTGCATACGCCATTGGCGTCAAGCGCAAGTGCACAAAGCGGGGGTATGAGGTCGGGACAGTCGCTCGCATCAAAATCGAATCGACCGATGTCGGACTTGTGGATGAATAGCGTTTTGTCTTGCCATTCATACTTTGCTTTGCAAGAATCCATTACTTTCATTATTGCCATGTCGGGTTGCAACGAGTTGCGGCTTAAACCCGATATGCCAATGTTTCCCGATGTAAGCCCTGCAACAATGAGAAATGCCGCGTTGCTCCAATCACCTTCGATTTCGAAAACTTTCTTGCTGAATTTTGCTGCTCCGTTGATATCTACTCTTAACGTATTGCCTATGTGTGAGTAGTCTATCTTAGCTCCTGCTTCGTTGGCTACATCTATTGTCATGAGTATGTAGCCTATGCTTGTCGGGTTTTCAATTTTCAGCGAACTTTTACCATCAAGTGTCGAAAGTGCAAGTATAAATCCGGTTATAATTTGTGATGTGCGGCTTCCGTCTAAAGTGAAATTGCCTGGTGCAATGTGGGCATTGCTTATGTGGATAGGAAATCCTTCGTGCGAGACTTTCCATCCGAAGTTATCTTCGTAGAATTGCAGGTCGCGGTCGATGTTTCTGCGAGTGAGCGTACCTTCGCCTTCTATTGTAAAATTGTCGTAGTGCAGTGCAATGATTGGCGGGTACATTCTTGCGCAGAGTGCCGATTCGCCGCAGTTGAATGTTTGGTCGCCCGACTTAATGCCGTTTGCAATATTGCGGCAGGCTTCCACATCGGCAGAATTACCCGAGTTATGGACCATAATGTCTTCGTGCATGAGTGCCGATATTGCCCAGACTCTTTGTTCGTAGCTTTTCGACGGACAAATACGTATTGTTCTGCTAATGTTCGATTTTTGAATTTTGGTAATCATCCGACTAGCTCTGCAATTTTATCAATGGTCAAATTCCTTACTGTTGGCTTTCCTATGTCTTCGAGAAGCACAAAATTTATGTTTGAATTCTCTTTTTTCTTGTCGTTTGCCATTGCTTCGATATGTTTTTCTCCGAGATGGTATGAGATGTCGTATCCATACGATGACAGCAGTTGCTTTATTTGTTTTGCCTTGTCGTCGGAAAGAAGTCCTGTCTTTACAGAAATGTCGGTGGCCGCGTTAATCCCTTTTACGACGGCTATACCATGGGGAATGTTTTCGGTTATTTCGATGCTGTGTCCTATGGTGTGCCCAAAGTTCAGTATGTGCCTTATGCCTTTGTCGGTTGGATCTTGCTTTACAATCTCGATTTTTGTGTTTATGGCTTCGGCAATTATTTTTTGCATTGTAGAGCTGTCGCGGGCAAGCACTTTCTCTTTGTCTGAGGAAAGAATCTTGAGTATTTCGCTGTTGCCGATGAGTGCGTACTTTATTATCTCGCCCAGCCCGCTCATGTATTGCACTTCAGGAAGTGTCTGCACAAAGTCGCTGTTCGCAACTATAAAGTCGGGATTGTCGAAACTGCCAATCATGTTCTTGTAGTTTAGGTAGTTGACCCCGTTTTTCCCACCAATTGCTGCATCGGCAAGCGAAAGCAGGGTAGTGGGGACGAGCCCGAATCTTACGCCGCGCATATAAATGTGTGCAACGAATCCGGTTATGTCGCAGACTATGCCACCACCTATACCTATTATTATATAGCTTCTGTCGATGCCAAGTGCAGATAGTTTCCCTATAATGCTTTCGACAGTTGCGAGGTTTTTGTGCTCCTCTGTGTCGTCGATTGTAATGAGATTTACATTATGGAATATTTCGGGGTAGGTCTTTATAAGATTTTCCGAACTTATCACAACAAATTTTCTGTCGCCGACGAGTGTCCTGAAATACTGCTTGTCGTGTGAGAGGTATATGCTTGTTGTTGTTATCTTTTTTGTCGAATATTCCAATGTATGCATGACTATGTATTATGAAAAAATCCCATAGCAAGCCATGCTATGGGATTTTTGTGAGTGATATCAATTACTTTACGCTGATAATCTTGAATTCAACACGTCTGTTCTTCTGACGGCCTTCTTCGGTGTCGTTCGAAGCAACTGGTTCCTGATAAGCGTAACCCTTGTACGACAAGCGTTCCTTTGCTACACCATGTTCGATGAGGTAGTCAACAACGGCCTTTGCTCTGTTGGCCGAGAGCTTGGTATTGGTTTCGAGCGAACCAACGTTGTCGGTATGACCACCGATTTCGATAACCATCTTCGGGTAGTCGACATTCAAGAGTTTGATAAGGTTGTCGAGTTCGGCCTTCGAAAGGTCGCGCAAGGTTGCCTTGCCGAAGTCGAAGAAGATGTTCGAAAGAACTATCTTAGCACCTACGTCGATTGGTTTCAACTTGATGTCCTTGATGAGTTCCTGGTACGAAGTTGCAGCTGGTACGTCAACGTTTTCACTGTGGAAGAGGTATCCCTCGGTCTTTGCTGTGATACCGTAGTTCTTACCTGAAGGCAAGCTGATGAGGTATTTTCCTGTTGCAGCGTTAGACTGGAGGGTTGCGTAAATCTCGTTCTTTTCGAGGTCGACGATTTCGATGTTCGATTCGATTGGGTTTCCTGTATCTGCATCGGTGATTGTACCCTTCATGATGGTAAGTCTAACCTTCTTTACTTCGACCTTTTCCTGGTGAACAACTGTCTGTATCGAAGCGTTCGAACTAGCGATGAGGTTATCTTCTGTTCCTTCTACCAATGGCTTTTCGGGGTTAAGGAATGTTATTCTCCAGATATCCTGCATACCGAAGCCGCCTTCGCGGGCACTCGAAATGTATGCATAGCGTCCGTTACCAGCAACGATGAAGAATACATCGTCTTCGGGAGTATTCAGCGGAACACCCATGTTTACAGGTTCGCCCCAGTTGCCGTTGTCGTCCAATTCGCTGTAGAAGATGTCGTATCCACCAACTGTTCCTTCTCTCTTCGAGCTGAAGTACAAGGTTCTGTTGTCGGGGTGGATGAAGACGCCTTCTTCGTCGTACTTGGTGTTGATTGGTTCACCGATATTCTTAGCAGGACCCCAATCGCCTTTAGCGGTCTTCTGGCTTACGAAAATTTCCTTTCCGCCCTTCGATGGTGTGCCGTATTCGTCCTTTGGACGTTCGCTTACGAAGTACAAGGTCTTTCCATCGGAAGATATTGAAATTGATGTTTCGTGGTACTTGGTATTGATGTTCTTGTTAAGTTCCTTAGGCTTGCTCCATTCTGCACCCTTGAGGTAGCTTTCGTAGAGGTTTCCGTCGGGAGTACCCTTGAAAGTATAGAGGATAGAACCGTCGGGAGAAAGACCTACAGAAGCATCGTGTTCGGTAGTGTTGAGTTTGCCCATGTTAAGAGCCGACGACCATTTGTTATTGCCTTCGTTGTACGAAATGTAGAGGTCTTCGTAGTACTGGTTGTCGTAGTCGAGGCTACCTCCGGTAGAACCTTCGCGGCGTGAGGTGAAGATCATCATCGATTCGTCGGTCGAGATAACTGGACCGTAATCCGAGTACTTTGAGTTGATGTTCGGGCCGAGGTTGTCGAGGAAGATACGGAGAGGATTTTCGTTGAGCTTGGCTGCACTTTCGCATTCCTTTATTCTTGCTTCTGCGTTGAAGTCGCTCTTTTTGAGTCTCAACTTCTTGATGTTTTCCTCATAGTCGGTATTCAGGAATCCTTTGTAGCTGCTTATAGCTTCGGTGTACATACCGTTTACTTGGTATGCCCTACCTATTTCGTACATAATGTCGAACGAAACTTCGTTGTTGAGGTTCTTTGCTTTTTCGAGGAAGGTTATTGCCTTTTTCTTCTCGGTGGATGTGAGGTAGCAAATACCAATTTTGTAGTTTAGTTCGGCGTTTTCGCTGTTGTACCTGTTTGCTGTGAGGTATTGTTCAAGAGCTTTCTTGTATCCTCCAAGCGAGTTGCTTGCGAAATATTCGTCGCCATTTTGTATTGCCGTAAGGGCTTCCTTTAGGCCTTCTTTCTCTGCAGTCTTGAATTTGTTCTTGTCGATATAGACATTTACCTGCGAGTATGATGCTAATGATGCCATAACCAATGTTATGGTCATAATCAATATTCCTATATATAATTTAAACCTTTTCATTGTTCTAATTTTTTTACGTTCATGGATTTATTTGAGTTCTTCGCAATATGAGTCTATATCGTCAAGGTCTTTTATACCAAGCGATTTAGCTTTGTTCCAGTCTTCGCATGCACCAGTCATGTCGCGCGACATTTCCTTTGCAGTTCCTCTGTGCACGTATGCTTCGCCATATTCGGGCTTAAGAGCAATTGCCTTTGTGAATGCTTCAATAGCAAGCTGGTATTCTTTTTTCTTATAGTAGCAAAGTCCGAGGTTGTTGTATGCGTATGCATAATCCTTGTTTATCTTGAGGCATGCGTTCAATACTTCGATAGCCTTGTCGTAGTCCTTCTTTTCGTACAGGGCGATACCCTTGTTGTTCATCACCTTGTAGTTGTCGGGCTTAATCTGCAGAGCTTCGTCGTATGCAGCGATAGCCTTGTCGTACTCCTTGTTGAGGCGGTATGCGCTGGCAAGATTCGACTTGAAGATGTCGAGCTTGGTGTTCAGTTCGGCTGCTTTCTGGTAGTCGGCGATTGCCTTGTCGTACTTTTCCTGCATCCTGTACGATGAACCTCTGTCGTTGTACGAGAATGCGTGGGTGTTATCGACTTCGATAGCCTTTGTGTAGTTCTTGATGGCTTCGTCGTATTGTGCCTTGTTGAAGTTTATTACGCCCATGTAGTAGAAAAGGTTTGCATTGGAGAAGCCTTGTTCTATAGCATCCTGGAAATACTTCAGTGCGTTTTCCATGTCGGGCATCAGGAAGTAGCAGTATCCGATGAGGTAAAGAGCATTGTTGTCCTTCTTGCGGTTGTTGTACTGAGTGAGGTCAGCAATTGCTTCCTGGTATTTCTTCAACTGCATGTAGCAGGTGCCGCGTCCATAGTATGCCTGAGCCATTTCGGGGTCGGTGCTCAGCGACTGACTGAAAGCTGCAAGCGCTTCGTTGTAGTTGCCTTCGCCGTATGTTGTGCCGCTTGTTGCTCCGGCCTTGAATGCCTGGATTGCATTCCAGTTTCCGGTTCCTGCGTTTCCGCCTGTCCAGCCGCTCCAGCTTGATGCATTAAGCGCATCCTGTCCTGATGTTACTGCTTCAGGGGCATCTTCATCGTCGGCCAGTATCTTGTACCATACTTTCTGTACGCTGTTTGCTTCGGTTATGCTTCCTTCAAATCTGCCCATTATTGATTACTCTGTTTTTTATGCGTGCAGCTCACTTGAATCGGTAAAGCTTCCGCAGTCACTCAGAATCATTGCTCCCTGTGCGTTCAGTGGATGCAGTTCTCTTTCTTCCGTATCTTTTCCTGATAAACTGATCGATATCGGAGAATCGGCTTTTGAAGGGTGCAGGT
>CADARW010000121.1 GCA_902790405.1 uncultured Bacteroidia bacterium | reverse complement strand
ATCAAATGAATATGCCACAAAAAGTACTTATAATAGATGACGTCCATGCTATAATAACCGATGGACTGACAAATGCTGGTTTCGAGGTTGTTGATGCAACAAAATGGGATCGCGAAAAGATAATTTCCGAAGTCGCTGATGCTTTTGGTATAGTATTGCGTAGCCGTATAAACATCGACCGCGAATTTGTCGATGCTGCAAAATGTCTACGCTATGTTGCCCGCGTTGGTGCTGGTATGGAAACCATCGATGTGGAATATTGTGAGAATAAAGGTATTAAATGCCTTAATTCGCCCGAAGGAATCCGCGATGCTGTTGGTGAGCATACTGTTGGAATGTTGTTGTCGTTGCTCAACAACCTAAATCGTGCCGATCGTCAGGTAAAGACTGGCGAGTGGAAGCGAGAGATGAACCGTGGTCGCGAGTTGGGTTTCCGCACTGTGGGAATCATCGGCTACGGAAATATGGGTTCGTCGTTTGCCCATAAGCTTTCGGGTTTCGGTTGCAAGGTGCTAGCCTACGACAAGTATAAGAAAAATTATTCCGATGGTTATGCCAAGGAGGTTTCGCTCGATGAGATTTTTGCAAATGCCGATGTGCTGAGCTTACATGTTCCGTTAACTGCCGAAACCAAGTATATGGTTGACGATGAGTTTATTGCGAGGTTCAAGAATCAGTTTGTATTGCTCAATGCTTCGCGTGGACCTGTGGTAAAGACTTCTGCTTTGGTATCGGCTTTGCAGTCGGGAAAGATTGTTGCTGCTGGACTAGATGTCATTGAGTACGAGGAAACTTCGTTCGAGGCAACCAAAAAGATGACCGACAATCCCGATTTCCGCTATCTTGCTCAGTGTGATAATGTTATAATGTCGCCGCATATTGCAGGATGGACGGTCGAGTCGAAGATAAAGTTGGCTCAGGTGCTGTTGGATAAAATTTTGAAGGTGAAATAAGTATGACAACCGACCTTAACCTATCGAAAATGCGTAGCGAATTTGGTTTCCCTGTCCGCTATTTTCTTTCTGCCAACGATACGGAGATTGATATGAATGCATTGATTGGTAGGTACTTGTCGATAGAATATCAGCACGAGATATATTGTGTGTCGTGTGGAAAGCGGACTTCGAAAAGCTATATGAACGGGCATTGCTACGATTGCTACACCACCTTGCCCGAATGCGACGAGGGCGTTTTCAATCCCGAAAAGGATATGTCGCACCTTGGAATCTCGCGCGATATGGAATGGTCGAAGAAATATTCGCTAATCGACCACTATGTTTACCTTGCCTATACTGGTGATTTGAAGGTCGGTGTCACGCGCTACAACCAGATTCCAACCCGTTGGATTGACCAGGGGGCGGTTGCTGCAATAAGATTTGCAAAGACGCCCAACCGCAATCTTGCAGGGCAAATAGAGGTCGAGATGAAAAAGCACATAGCCGACAAGACCAACTGGCGACGCATGCTTATGTTCTCGCAGCCCAATGTTGATTTGGTGGAGCGGAAGAAGGCTCTCTTGCCCTTGTTGCCCGACGATTTGCGCATTTACGAGTCGTTTGACGATTCGGTAGTGGAAATTATGTATCCGTATCAAGTTGTTGCAAACCTTAAGTCGGTTTCGTTGGACAAGTTCGACAGAATTGAAGGTAAGCTGGCGGGTATCAAGGGCCAATATCTGATTTTTGACAATGGCGCAGCCTTCAATGTGCGCAGTCATTCGGGATATAAGGTAAAATTGGAAATTTTGTAGCATTGTTGCGTGCAACTGTGCACTAAAATGAAAATTATGCAAAACGAAGAATTCGAGAAATATTTGTTTAAGGCTCAGGCATATTGTTCAAGAGCCGAAAAGTGTGAAAGTGATGTTCGTACCTATTTATTTAAACAGAAAGTAGATCCTGAAACTATATCGAAGATAATTGAAAGTCTTGTTGACGATAAGTTTGTTGACAATGCCCGTTATGCACGCGCTTTTGTTTCCGATGCTTTCAAGTTTAATAAGTGGGGCAAACTTAAGATTCGTCAGGCTCTGCTGGCAAAAGGAATTTCCGATAAAATTATGGCCGAACCTTTTGCCGAAATTGATGAAACAGAATACATGTCGCTGTTGGAGAACCTATTGAAATCTAAGTTGAAATCGGTGCGTGGCGATGACGAATACAAGATTAAGGCATCGGTTTTCCGTTTTGCATATAGCAGGGGCTTTGAGCCTGAATTGGTAGAAAAGGTTTGGGAAAAACTGCGATAGCTTATTCTATATCATCCGCCACTTCCAAGTCCACAAATTCGTACCTGTTTCCACTATAGTCGAGTATCCTTACAAAGTCGTCTGTACTGATGGAAATCAGTGCATTAAGCTGATTCGGCAGGAAGGTTAGGTGTCCTTTTGTGAGCAAAGTCTTGTCGATGAATGCAATGGTGTGGTTTTCGGTGTCGTTGAGTAACGAAAAGACTGAAATTGCCCCAATCGTACCTTTAATCCACTTGTCGATGCGTTCCTGTGAGGCGAATGAGAGTTTTCCCTGCTTAAGCTTGTGCTCGATGGCGTGGATATTTATGTCGCGGTAGTAGTCGGAAATGAGCAGGTAGTGCTGGTTGCCCTTGTGGTTGCGCATAAAGAGGTTTTTGCAACGGCAGGCACCAATGCGTTTCCAGAATGCTCCGTCGTCTTCCGACGAAAAGTCGCGTGGCGATTCGTAATACTCAAATTTTATGTCCAAGTCGGCTAATGCCTTGTAAACTATTTCCTGTCCAATCATTTTTCGAAGTATTTTGCAAGTAGTTCATGTGCGGCTACGAAGCTGCTTATTTTGTTGTCTAGCACCTTTTTTTCATAGTCGGGAAGGCTCTCTATTATCTTTTCGTTTTGGTAGAAACTATTCTTAATAGCCTCGTTTATAGTTTCGTAGAGCCAGTATTTTGCCTGTTCGTTGCGGTTGTAATCGAAGTAGCCGTTGGCATTTGTGTGGGCTACATATTTGGTAATCATTTCCCAGATTTCCATAATTCCGTCTCCTGTAAGTGACGAGCAGGTGGTTGACAAAGGTGTCCAGCGAGACTTCGGCATTGGGAAAAGGTGCAGTGCGTTTTGGTATTGTGTACTGGCGAGTTGAGCACGTGTGATGTTTTCGCCGTCGGCTTTGGTGATTGCTATTGCATCGGCCATTTCCATTATGCCGCGCTTTATGCCTTGCAGGTCGTCGCCCGCGCCTGTGACGAGCAAAAGCAGGAAGAAATCAACCATGCTGTGTACGGCGGTTTCCGACTGTCCAACGCCAACCGTCTCGACGAATATGGTGTCGAATCCTGCGGCTTCGCAGAGGATTATGGTTTCGCGGGTTTTGCGTGCTACACCACCTAACGAACCTGCTGATGGCGAAGGACGTACAAAGGCGTTGGGGTGGGAGGTTAGGTTCTCCATACGGGTCTTGTCTCCAAGTATGGAGCCGCCGCTTCGTTCGCTGCTCGGGTCAACGGCAAGTACGGCAAGTTTATGGTTTAGGTCGCAGATTTTTACTCCAAGTGCTTCAATGAAAGTGCTTTTGCCAGCACCAGGAACACCGGTTATGCCAATTCGTATCGACTTTCCAGAATGCGGGAGGCAACCTTCGATAATTTTCTGGGCAATGGCTTGGTGTTCCGGTCTTACGCTCTCAACCATTGTTATTGCCTGACCGAGAATATTTATGTCGGAACGCAATATGCCTGCAATGTATTCGTCTGCAGTGTGTTGCGCCTTGTGCCTGCGGAATCTTGCAATGTTGGGATTTACCTGAGGTGGCTGTGATACGCCATCGTTTACGGCAAGAGCGCTGTTGTCGGCCTTGCTTTCCTCGACTTCTCCTATGAACCTTTTGTTGTCTTCCATTGGGCTATCTGTATTTATGTCCTGCAAGGTAGTTCTGTACATAGTCTTTCACACCGTCTTCAAGGCTGTGGAATTCGGCAGTGTAGCCTGCTTTTCGCAGAGAGGTTATGTCGGCTTCGGTAAAGTACTGGTACTTGTCGCGTATATCGGCAGGAGTGTCGATGTAGGTGATGTTTGGTGCCAAGCCCATGGCTGCAAATGTAGCCTTGCCAAGATCGTTGAACGGACGGGCTTTGCCAGTGCCAAGGTTGTAGATGCCGCTGTGCTTGCGCGTTTCCATGAAATATATCAGCACATCGACGACATCCTTTACATAAACGAAATCGCGGCTTTGCTGGCCGTCGGCGTAGTCGGGACGGTGCGAGCGGAACAACTTGAGCATTCCGGTTGCGTTTATCTGGTTGAAAGCGTGCATAATTACCGATGCCATTCGTCCCTTGTGGTATTCGTTCGGACCATACACATTGAAAAACTTGAATCCTGCCCAGAAAAACGGCTTGCGTTCCTGTGCTAGCATCCATTTGTCAAATTCGTTCTTCGAAATGCCGTAAGGGTTGAGCGGTTTCAAAATGTTGGGGTCTGTTGTATCGGAAAAGCCGTTTTCGCCCATTCCGTATGTTGCCGCCGACGATGCGTAGAGGAAAGGAATGCCGTATTTGTAGCATTTTTCCCAAAGCATCTTGGTGTATTCGGTGTTCATTTCCAATAGCAGCGACAGGTCGAATTCGGTGGTGTCGGTACGAGCACCGAGGTGGAAGATGGTTTCAACCTGCTTGTGGTTGGCATCGAGCCAGTCGGCAAAGTCGTTGCGGTTGACGAACTTAACCTTTTTATTCTCGAAGTTGCCTTTTTTCTCTTCGCGCGTAAAGTCGTCCGACAAAACAAGGTCGGTATATCCGCGTTCTATCAGTGTGGCTGCCAAGTTGCTGCCTATGAATCCTGCTGCTCCAGTTACTACTATCATCGCTTTTTATTTTTTTGCAAAGTAAACAAATTTATTCGAACATTTGTCGTTTTCTCTGCTAGTCGGTTATGCTTTTGTATATAAGTTCCGCTGTTCCAATCCTGTAGCCGTCGGAACGGAAGGTTATCTTGCCGTTGGCTTCAACAATGAAGATTAGCGGAAGATTGTCGTTGAATTGCTGCTTGGTGTCGGTTAGAATTTTTTCCATAAGTCCATTTGTGTCGGTTGTAACAATGGTTTGCTTTGGAAGATTCCATTTTTCGGCAGAAAAAGGTTCTGTCAGTTTCTCTGCTGGCACAGCCATCAGTATGTTGCCGCCCCATTTTTCGTAGGTTTCACGCATTGCACCGAATTCCTTCAAGGTATGCTTGGTCGGTTCGCGGATTGGGTCGATAAAGCAGAGAACTAGCGGTTTTTCTTTTGTCAAGTCGTTCAAATTTATGGTTTTACCCTCTGCTTCTATTTGACTGTCGCTGGAAATGAATCCGTAGAATTCTTTTTCGCGCTGAACCAATGGGCGAATCTTCACTTCGCGTTCCATGGTTTCGCCTTGCTTTATGTTGAAGAACTCGAGGTGCGACAATACTTCGCCGTCGCTATAGCGGTTGCCGGTGGAAAGCATGTAGTAGCCTTCTTCGAGTTCAAGTTCTACTGGGAATTCGGCAACTCGCGGGTCGTCTTCGTAGTCGAAGGTTGTAAAGTCGCCACCTTCGAACTTGGCTATAGTGTAGTGTGTCCAGTATTGAGGCTTAAGTTCTGCCATACCATTGTATTTAAGAATAAGTTTGCCAGTTTTTGCAACGGGTTTTGCATCTTCCATTGCGACAATCTGCCATTCGTTGTTGTCGTACACGAAAATTTGGCGAGTCGCATTGTCTAGGTATGCTGGAATATTCAGCGCACGGCAGGCTGCAACGAAGAAAATGTCGCGAGACCGGTTGTCGGCGTGGCGAAGTTCAAATACTCCGCGTGGAGAAATCGGACAGTTGAAGTAATTGCCTTCGGCGTCGGTCTGGATATTGGCTTTTGTCCATTCCAAAATGGCTGAGTAGGAGGGAGTTGTACCAAGAACTTCGCTAAGATTATCCTTTAGGAACTGTCTCCACGGACGAATCATCTCCACTTCGATGCGTGCTGGCAGAATGCCCTTCTGGAAAACACTGACAGGGTATTTGCCGTCGTATTCCACTAAATGCTGGTTGAGAGTTTCGGCTTCGCAATCGCGCAAGTCCTTGTCCGACAATGAACTTAGGAAACTGTAAAGGAATAGATTTTCATTCTTTTCCTTGTGGGCGTTCAGGAATGCGGTGATTTCCTTGTAGTTACCTTCGCTTTTCTTCAAGATTTCGTGAATTAGCTCTGGTGTAAGGTTCTTGTTTTCGATTTTTGCAATTTCCTCGTCGGTCGGGAAAGTCTTAAGGTAGGCGTTGCGCAACGAGTCTTCGTACGACAGACGCTTGTTGTTCTTGTCGGCTTCGTCGGGGGTGACGCTGGTTGTAACGGCGCGTCCTGCCGGCGGAACAATATCAAAGTCCTCTTCGTATTCTTTGCCCGATGTATGGTTGAGTTTCAATGTTATAGCGTCATTTTCCCTGACATCAATCTTTGCATAGTCGTATTTGCCGTCCTTGCTTGCCCAGATAAGCAGGTCGCCAAGTCCGGTAGTTAGGCTTGCCTTGCCGTCGCTGTCGGTTTCCCCAGATGAAATCGGATAATATTCGGCATAGTTGTATAGCTTGAATTTAACCTTGGCATTTTCTACCGGATTTCCGCTTTCGTCGATTACTGTCACTGTTAT
>CADARW010000120.1 GCA_902790405.1 uncultured Bacteroidia bacterium | reverse complement strand
CCGATTGTTCGGTCGATTCTCCTTGCATTGCGGCTTCGTACAAAGTTACATTTATGTGATAGCCGTACATATTGGTTTCGAGGTGGTTGACGAAGTCGCCGTAACCTGCTGCCGTACTTGATGAAATTACCGCAATGTTCTGAATGACAGCAGGAAGCGTCTGCGTTTTGTTCATGTCGAAGACGCCTTCATTTATCAGCCTGTCGATGATTTCCTTCTTGGCGCGCTCAACATCGCCGATGGTGTAGGTGGGGTTTATGCCAAGTACATTGAGCGACATTCCATAAACTTCGTGGTAGGTTATTGCAACCTGCAGCATCACGTTCATGCCGACAGCAAGTTCTCGGTCGGTTTCGCTTTCAAAGTAAGCCGATATGAAGCTGAACTTGTTTGCCCACACAGTTGCACGCGCTTGAGCCACAATGCTGTTCGAGGTCTTTGACTTCTGCACGAGCTCCATGTAGCAGTGTCCGCTTTTGTGGCGGGTTAGGGTGTTGATTTCGGCAACAATCCATACGGCAAACGGAAAACTTTCCGACAGACTTTCCTTTATTTCCTGCTGGAGTTCGGCAAGCGTGTATGTGCGTGGTTCTTCACTCATTGCTTTATTACGGTTTGCGAGAAGACAACCTTGTTGTTGATGCTTAGGCTGACAATGTATTTCCCTGCAGGATATTTCGCAAAGTTGTATTTTGCTTCGTGCGAAACGTTTTTCTTGTAGTCGAGAAGCCTTCCGTCGCTTGAGAAAATACTAAGTTGGGCTTTCTTGTCGGAATTAAGGTTTATTGTTACGATGTCGGAAGTTGGGTTGGGGTAGAGTTCAATTCCGAATGTGGCATGGTCTTCTGTTATTTTCGACAACAGGTTCGATGCCACCTCAAAGTCAACAATTCCGCGACCGGTAAAAATGTTTGGTGTTCCAGTTGTCAGCGTTGTGTCCTCTTCCATGATAGGATTTGTCGGGCGGGCTGCTGAAAATAATGCTTCACGGATTTCCGCACTTGTCTTGTCGTGGAATTTCTGCCAGAAGCAAGCTATAAGTCCTGTGCTAAGCGGTGTTGCGAACGATGTTCCAGAACCGACATCTATTGAATCGTTCACATAATCAACGTATGTGTCCCAGCCAACTGACGCGATGTCGGGCTTGATGCGGTTTTCTTCCACAAATCCGTATGAACTGAAAGGTGCGCAGTCTTCGTAAACATCTATTGCTCCGACGGTTACAATGTCGTATGCATCCGACGGTGCGCCAATCCACACATGACCGTTTTCGTACTGACCGCTGTTGCCTGCAGCAACTACAATCATCATGCCTCTGCTGGCGGCGATGTTGGCTCCGATGCTGCTCGGATTTGTGTGTCCGTCCATGTCGTCGCGCGAATGGTTGTAGCGTTCGCTGTCGAAATCGACGTATCCGAGCGATACATTTGCGAGGTCGGCACCCATGCTGTCGGCGTATTCTACTGCCGAAACCCAGTTGAATTCCTCGATAATTTCTTCGTAGTCATCGCATTCGCTGGTGATGAGTATGTAGTCGGCTTCGGGTGCGCAGCCTATGTATTCGCCAGGCAGGTAGCCTGCCATTATCGACAGCACCATCGAGCCATGTACATGGTGGTCGTAAACCGTTGAGCCATTGTAGGCAAAGTCGCGGGTGGCAACTATTCTGCCCGAATTGCGCAGATATTCAAGGCTTCTCATCTGGTCGGCATTGGTAAAACCGCCGTCGGTAACGGCAATGAGCATTCCTTCTCCCTTAAATCCTTCTGCGTGAAGCAGATGTCCCTTGTGGAGTGCAATCTGATTGTATGAATAGCCGTATTCAGAATCAGTGTATTTAGGTGCGAGAATGTTTGAGTTTAGACGATTTTCTGTTACCATCATTGACTTGGCGACTTTCTTTGCAGTTTCAACGGTGTCGATTTCGAACCTCGGTGTTGACTTTACGAAAGGAAGGTTACGCGCCTGTAAAACAAGGTTGTAGTCGTTGGTGCGGACTGTTGTGCCGTTGAGCCATTTGGTAGGATTGACGATTTCGAGCCCAAGTTCCTGCAGGGCGGCAATGTACGACGGATTTACCGGCAAGTCGAGCGAGTCGATGGCAATATTTTGTGCCTGTCGGCGGTCTATTGCCCTTTGGCTCAGGTATTCCAGCGGATTGTCGAGCGAGTAGGGGGTGTTGTTTTTGTCGGTGAACTCGATGAAGTACAAATCTGGTCCAATCTGTGCAAATGCGCTAGTACAAAGTGCAATCAAGGTTGCTATAAAAAGTGTTTTCTTCATTCTTCTATTCCAATAAGTTCTTGATAATAAATCGTTCCGCGATATATCCTGTTTTCAATCGGCACACCATACACGACTTCCTGCGAGTTGATGTCGGTTATCTCCTTGTAAACCAATCCGATATTGCGGGCGTATATTTCAACGTCGTAAACCTTGCTGATTTGTGAAAGGCTGCTGTCGCGGGTGATTGAAATGCATGAGTCAAGATGAATGTTTCCGTTATTGTATGTTGACGATAACGATGTTATTGTGCAGTCCTTTGCATCGAGTTCGTTCTTCAGGTTGCCGTTCCAGTTTTTGCCTTTTGCAAGCGGAAACTTTATCTTGATAAATCTTTGGTTTTCTTCGACTTTCTCGGCGGTGTAGGTTGTTAGCTTAGCTTCCCACACATCGCTGATTTTCCAGTTGTAGCTTTGCGTTGGCGACTTGTAGCGTTCGATGCGGTAGGCGGTGTCGCCTTCGTTGTCGATGAAAGGAATGTCGGTGCGTTCGCGCAGGTAGTAAACAGTAGTGTCGTAGTAGTCGCTCGGCTTGTCGATGTTGATTTCTGTCACCTTGTAAATCAAAGCCTTGTCGGTCTGCAACGGAAAGTACTGCTTGTCGGCGGCAAATTCCACATCGGCAGGGATTTCGTTTTCCTTGTTGCATGCAACGAAAGCGAGCAAAGCGATGATGCAGAGTGATATGGTTGTGAGTTTGTGTGTCATTTGCTACGGTATTTGTTATTAATACAACGCCTTTCCCGTCATTTCCTTTGGCTGTTCTATGCCCATAAGTTTCAAAATTGTTGGGGCGACATCGGCTAAGATGCCGTTGTTCAGGGATTTGACCTTGTCGGAAATGGCTATGCACGGAACTGGGTTGAGCGAGTGGGCGGTGTTGGGCGAACCGTCGGGATTGACGGCGTTGTCGGCGTTGCCGTGGTCGGCGATGATGATAACATCGTAGCCGTTGTTGCGGGCGGCGGAAACAACTTCGCCTATGCACTTGTCAACATCTTCGACGGCTTCCCAGATTGCCTTGTAAACGCCTGTGTGTCCGACCATATCGCCGTTGGCAAAGTTGACGACAATGAGGTTGTGTTCGTTCTTGTTGATTTCGGCAACAAGGTTGTCCTTGACGATGAATGCGCTCATTTCGGGCTGCAGGTCGTAGGAGGCAACTTTAGGCGAGGGGATGAGTATGCGCTTTTCGCCGTCGAATTCGGTTTCGCGGCCACCATTGAAAAAGAAGGTCACATGTGCGTATTTTTCGGTTTCGGCTATACGCAACTGCTTAAGTCCGTTGCGCGAAACGACCTCACCTAAAGTATTATGAGGATATTCCTTGCCGTAGATAACATTCACGCCCTTGAAATTCTCGTCGTAGCAGGTCATTGTGTAGTATTTTAGCGGAATTGTGTGCATTCCTTCTTCGGGAAATTCCTGCTGGGTGAGGGCGGTGGTTATCTGACGAAGCCTGTCGGTGCGGAAGTTGAAGCAGATGACAACATCGTCGGGCTGAATGGTCGTGAGCGGATTGCCGTTGCCGTCAACCATCACTATCGGCTTTATGAATTCGTCGGTAACGCCTTCGTCGTACGACTTTTGCATCGAGGCAAGTATGTCAGTTGATTTTTCGCCTATGCCACTGACCATCAAATCGTAGCCGAGTTTTATGCGGTTCCAGCGCTTGTCGCGGTCCATAGTGTAGTAGCGACCTACGAGCGATGCCACTTTTACAGCCGACTTGGTTTCCGACATATAATCGACAATTCCCTTTACAAAGCCGATTCCACTCTTGGGATCGGTGTCGCGGCCGTCGGTGAGGGCGTGGACGAAAGTCTGCTTGCAACCTTTCATGTCCGACATCTTAATCAGAGCTTCGAGGTGCTTGTCCGACGAGTGTACGCCACCGTTGGAGACAAGTCCGAGCAGATGCACCTGCTTGCCGTTCTTCAATGCATAGTCGAATGCTTCGTTTAGCTTCTCGTTCTTGAAGAACTCGCCGCTGGCGATGGCGTTGTTGATGCGACCATAGTCCTGGTACACGATGCGACCAGCACCAATGTTGAGGTGTCCGACTTCAGAGTTTCCCATCTGTCCATCTGGCAGACCGACATTCTCGCCACACGCAAGCAACTGTGAATGAGGATATTGCTTTAGAAAATTGTGATAGTTTATTGTGTTTGCAGAGTCAATTACATCGGCCTTGTCGTGCTTTCCAATTCCCCATCCGTCGAGTATCATGAGGATGGCTTTCTTGTTTTCGTTCATCTGTTTAACCTGTTTTAATTAACTTGCGAAGATACGAATTTTATTTGAGATTTGTTCCTTATTTTCCAATTTTGTTGAAAAGTGCAAGTTACTTGATGCTTTTCCGTCTTGCTTGTGCAATAAACACGCCACTCAGCACGACTACAATGCCGATGATTTTCTGCGCGGTAATATCTTCGCCTAGCAGCAGTGCCGATAGGAAAAGCGTAAAAACAGGTATCAGGTTGGTAAAGATGTTGGCACGTGCGATGGGAATGTAACGCAGTGTGTATGTGTAGCATACGAAAGCTGCCGCCGATGCGAAAATACCAAGTTCTATTATCGGCAGAATCGAATCCCATACGAAACCAGTCTGCATGATGTTGTCCTTTTCGAAAATAAGCACTAGCGGCAGAAACATTAACGACCCAATGAGGTTCTGGTAGAACGTTATTGTAAACACCGAATATTCTTCGGGGATTTTCTTCACGGCAACGGTGTAGCCCAAAGTGGCGAGTATTGCAACCCCAAGCAGCATAAGTCCGTCGGGCGAAACCTGCATGTTGAGGTTGATGTCGAAGGTCATGATAGCCACACCGATAACCGACAGCACAATGCCGACGATATTTAGCTTTGAGATTTTTTCCTTCAGGAAAATGTAGGCGACAATAGGTGTGAAAAGCGGAATCGTGCCGATGATAATTCCTGCCGTCGATGCATCGACTTTTGTAAGTCCGTTTGTTTCGCCCAGAAAGTAAAGGAACGGTTCGAAAAAGGCAAGCACAATGAATAGTGGCAAATGCCTGAGCTTTATCTTTATGCGGTTCTTTGCAATTACCAGCACGAGTAGCAGAATTACCGATGCGACAATTGTGCGCAGGTAAATTATTGTTATCGGATTGTAGCTTACGAGTGCACGCTTCGCCCAGATGAACGAAAACGACCAGAACAGCATCGCTACTATATACAAAAAAAAGCGTTGCTCCCGAGGGGCAACGCAAATATGAAATATATCTTGAATAATTGCTATATGACTTTTCTCCAGAACCTGTTGGTAATGTCGATTGGCTTTGTGTTGTTTATCTTGTACATCCTCTGATTGGTTGTTTTTTTGTCGAGACCACCGTACTTTGGATTGTATGGACCAAGCTTCAGGTACTGGAAAGGAGTAATGTCCTTCGGAAATGTTTGTTTTCCTGAATACCAGGCGACTTTCTTGTCGAAAGTCTTGTGGACAAACTCAGCCATCTTTATGACTTCGTCCTGATTGGCATCGCCGCCCATGAAGCAGAAGCAAGTTATGCACTTGTTGTACTTCGAAATCATGTTCGATATGGTTTCTTCGTCGAGCTGATTGCCAATGTCCTTGCAAAGGTGCGGACTATGGCATCCTGGGCAGTGATTTGGACAGTTGCTGAGGTTTACCGCCAGAGTAACTTCGTCAGGAACTTCTTGAAATACAATATCGTAGTTGTAGTATTTAAGCATTTTCCTGTTCCTTTAATTTGTTATCGTAATATCTTCTGTGTGCTTCTTCCTGGCGAGCTTCCGAGAAGTTGCTAACACGTTTCATATAACCTATGATTCTAGTCAAATAATCGACGTCGGTACTTCCGCATTCCGGACAAGTCTTGAGGTAGCGCTTGTCGATGTGACCGCACTTGTTGCATACTGTGTTAGGAATGTTGAATGTGAAGTAGTTGCAGCCTTCGATTGCGGCAATCTTCAGCAACTGGCGGTACTGTGCCTTGCTCAAATGTTCTTCGAGATTAACGTGCAGAGCCGAGCCACCAGTAAGGTGTTCAATGTATTCCTTTCCGTGCAGGCGGAACTTGTCGATTGTGTTGATTTCCTTGTCTTCTACAACGAAGAAATAGCTGTTGTAGCAGTCGCGTGGAACGAAATATCCGTCTTCCTTGTCCCATTTTGCGTGCTTAACGCCTACGTTTTCGGCAGGAATCATTTCGCAGTTGAACATGAGTTCCTTTGTACGGTACTTCTTGTTGTAGGTTTCGATAAGTCCGAGAACGTTCTTTACATAGTTGCGGTACTGTGCGTTGTCGCTGATTTCCATACCGAGGTATTCGGCCGACTCGACAAGTCCGTTGACACCTATTGTAAGGTACTGGCGGCTTATGTTTATGAAACCTGCGTCGAACAATGGAAGCATACCCTTGTTGAGCAAGTACTTGAGGTTTTCGTTGTATGCGGTCTGAACCTTGTGCATAAGGTCGACAACTTCTTCGACAAAGCTGAGGAACGGCATCTTTTCTTTCTTTTCGTACTGGATGCAGCGGTTGAGGTTGATTGTGAGAACGCTCTTCGAACCTGTTGAAACACCGCCGGCACCAAGCGTATAGCTGAACTCGTTGTCGGTGATTTCGTTGCGCAGACGGCAGCAGCTGCTGAGCGAGTCTGCATTGTCGCTTATGTAGGTGAAGAAGGAGTGGCCTTCGGAGTACATTTCGGCAGTGAAGTCGCCGTATTCTTTGTCGCGTACGTCGCCGTCTTCCGAAAGGAGAGCCATTGTTTCGACAGGGAAGGTGAGGACTGTCTTTGTACGTTCCTTGTTGAACCACTTCATGAATCTCTTCTGCAACCAGTTGAGCGATTCCCAGTCGGGCTGTGAACCGTCGGGGAAGCGGAAGTCGCCAAACAAGCTCTGGAAGTAGAACTTGTCGTAGTATGATATGTTCCAGAATACCGACTGGAAGTTACGTGCGCCTGTTGGCTGGTTGATAGAATATACGATCTGCTCGAAGCAGTCGGTGATAACCTTGTCGATTGTACGTTTCTTGAGCGAAAGATCAACAACTTCATCGGCGCGCTTGTAGTAGTCCTGTCCGTATTCCAAACCTACAAAGTAGTTCATGTACATCAGGAATTCGGGAGTTGCACATGCACCGCTCAACATACTTGATACTATGAATACCAAGTTGATGAATCCACCGCAGAACGACTTGAGGTTGGTCGGCTTGGTCGAGTTGCCACCGATAATCTGTGTGCCGTGCAACAACCACGGGTACATGGTGATACTTGCGCAGTAGTTGGCTATGCTAGTCTCGTCGTTCTTGTAGATGAAATGCTTGTTGAGCAAGTTCAAGTACTTGTCGGCCAATTCTTTGCCGTACAATTCCTTAATCTTGTCGCACAACATCTTGCGGTTCAGACGTATAAAATTCTGCTTTGGAAGTTCGCCGATAAGAGTGGCGATGTTCTTCTTTTCAACGTTTGCGTTGGCGTCGAACTTGCTTCCTGTTGCAGCGTTCTTAGCCTCGCAGTAGTCGAGAAGGAAGTCGAGCTTGCCCTTTACTTCGCGGTCTTCGAGGTGCTTCTGGCGGTATAGGATATATGATTTTGCCGCAGCGTAGTAACGTTCTGCCATCAAGGCTGTTTCGACCTGGTTCTGAATCTCTTCGACACTAATGCCATCGTAGATGTTAACACGACTGAGAATGTTAGTAAGAACTTCCTGAGTTGCAAAACTTCCTACCGACAAAAACGCTTTCGAGATAGCGGCTTTTATCTTTTCTACGGAGAATAATTCCCTTTTCCCGTTTCTTTTTACTATAAAATTTTCGTTATAAAGCATATCCTATACTTTTTATATTTTGTTTTTAATACTTATATTTCTGCCTTCCCAAATTCAACACCTAATGAGTCAATAGTGACTTTTCATTTCTTTTTTGGCATTGCAAAATTATTTCAAAGGTCATATTCAAAAACGATTTTTGCTGTGTTTATATTAACAAACTTTTGAACATGAATAAGTATTTTACAGTCAAATCGTTGCATTTTTTTTCGTCCTCGTAACTTAAAAAAGCCCCAAAATTCCATCCGATGTTGCATTGCAAATTCTTCCGTTGGTTAAAAAATATGAAAATGCTCAAATAATAAAATAATATGCAGAAATAATGATATTATACGATAATATTTTTATACAAATATTTTAAAGCTGCCTATTTGCGCAAAAAAAACAAAACGTCAGATTTTTGCCTTGCCTGATTTTTTTTGAGTAGAAAAACAAAAAGGACAATCTTTTGGATTGTCCTTTTGTCGGAGTGGCGCGACTCGAACGCGCGACCGCTTGCACCCCATGCAAGAATGCTAGCCAACTGCACCACACCCCGCTTCGAAATTGGACTGCAAAGATAGTCCTTTTTGATTGTATGGCAAAACTTTTTTTGAAATGTTTTTAAATCATTTTCAATGAGCAGGTTGCATCTGAAATTTCTATGCGATACTGTCCGCCTTCGACCAGCGGCTGGTTGTCGTCGATGTGTCCGACTGGAATTCCGAAGCCTACTGGGTAGGAATATTCGTCGGTGTGAGCCTTTACAATTTCGTAGGCGGTTTTGCCAAACGGACTTGCATTGTCCTTCATGTCGCTGAATGTACCGACGACGAGTCCGCGCAGTTTAGCAAGCTTTCCGCTCATTTTCAGGTTAAGCATCATGCGGTCGAGGTGGTAGAGGTATTCGTTGAGGTCTTCGATAAACAGTATCTTGTCGTCGCAGTCGATGGCAAAGTCGGTTCCCTGCAGACTATATATTATAGATAGGTTTCCGCCGATAAGTTCTCCTTCGGCTATTCCTGTTCGGTTAAGTTCGTTTGGTGCAAATGTGTACGACATTTTTTCTCCTTCAAGAATCTTGAAAATGTTCTTTATGCAGTCGGCATCGGGATTGTTGTGTATTGCCTTGGCCATCTGGCAGTGCAAGCTTCTCACGCCATGCTTGTTGGCTAAGATGTGCAGGTTGGTAATGTCGCTGAAGCCCATTATCCATTTGGGATTCTTCTCGAACTGCGACATATCTATCTTGTCGATTATGTGATTTACTCCATAGCCGCCACGCGAGCAGAGTATTGCGTCTACTTTCGGATTGTCTATCGCTTGCTGCAGGTCGGCAAGACGCTGCTTGTCGGTGCTGGCCATCTGGTTGTGGCGATCAAGGCAGTGTTGACCAATTTCTACTTCGTACCCTGCAGATTTCAAGTATGCTTCTGCCGATGCGACAAAGTCAGGGTTGATATATCCGGCTGGACTTACTATTGCAATTTTGCTACCTTTTGATAAGTATTTCGGTGTCTTCATTCCTTTTTATTTTCTTGCAAAGATGAAAAAAAATAAAATTTGTCATGCACATATTTGATGTAGTTTGTTAACAAGCGATTGTAAAACTCTCAACGAGGCATAGAAAGATTGTTTGAAATTAAATTTTGAGGAAAATATGAGTAAAAGAAAAAAATACTATCTTTGCAAATTGGTTAATGATTTTAATTTTTTTAGAAGATGAAAAAGTTTTTTGTAATTGCAGCGATTATGTTTTTGTCAGTAATCGTTTACGCTCAAAGAGTTGATGTTGTTGAAACAACAGGTGTTTTTGGAAAGTCAAGTTATCCTTCAATGGCAACTAAGGTCATGTTTTCGGATGCAAAGACCGTAATAAAGGAATTTACCAATATGATGAAAGGCTACAACCCCGAAACATTGACAGCAAAGAAGAACCTTATTACCATTGATAATGTTATTATTCCCGCAATAAGCGAAAATCCTATTGATGTTTTCGCAAATATCAGCCAGTCGAAGGGTTCAACAGATGTAAGTCTTGTTGTTGCTTTCTCGCTTGGAGCAAATGCTTTTATAACATCATCGCAGGCTCCTGCATTGTATCCTACAGCATCTAACATGTTGAAGGTTTTTGCAAACGACCTTACCGCTAAGAACCGTGAAGCTATCCTCGGCAAACTCGGCAAGGAAATGAGCAAGGAAGAGAAGAAGCTCGCTTCGTACGAGAAGAAGGCTGCCAGTTACCAGAAGTCTATCGACGGTTACCAGAAGAACCTCGACAAGGCTGAGACTAAGAAAAAGGAAGCTAACGACAATATCCAGAGCACCAATTCGAAGATTGAAGCATCTGAACAGCTTATTAAGGATTATGCAAGAGACATAAATCCTGAAAACAGCGGCGATGTTATTGAAAAGGCTTCAAAGGCAAGAGATAAGGAAACTAAGAAACTCGAATCTTATAGAAAATCTTTGGTTGGATACAATAAGACTATCGAATCATCAAACAAGGATATCGAAAAGAATACAAAGGGTAAGACAAAGAACGAAAGCAATCTTTCGAGCGTAAACAAGAGCATCGAAAAGCAAAGAGAAGTTGTTCGTGTTAAGAAAGAAGCTTATAAGGCAGTTGAGAATCAATAAAATTTAGTATATGAAATTTGGTGTAGTAATTTTTCCGGGGTCAAACTGCGACCATGATATGGTTTTCGCGTTGCGCGACATTCTGAAGCAGGAAGTTGTTGAATTGTGGCATAAGGATACCGATTTGCAGGGTTGCGATGCAATAGCAATACCTGGCGGTTTCTCGTATGGCGATTATTTGCGCTCGGGTGCAATAGCAAAGTTTTCTCCTATAATGGAGAAGGTTGTTGACTTTGCAGCAAAGGGCGGTTTCGTTTTTGGTGTATGCAACGGATTCCAGATTTTGTGCGAATCGGGATTGCTTCCTGGAACATTGCTTCACAACACAAACCAGAAGTTCATTTGCAAGAACCAGTATATCAAGGCTGACAACAACGATTCGGCAATGACCATGTACATTCCGAAGAACAAGCCTCTCAATATTCCTATTGCTCATGGCGAGGGTCGCTACTATGCTCCCGAGGACGTATTGAAGCAGTTGCATCAGAACGGCCAGATAATTTGGCGCTACTGCGACAAGGACGGCAATCTGTCCGAAGCCGACTGCCCCAATGGTTCGCTTATGAACATCGCTGGCGTTTGCAATGCTACTAAGAATGTTTTCGGTATGATGCCTCACCCCGAAAGGGCTGTAGACAAAGAACTCGGTAATACCGACGGCCTGTACATACTGAAATCAATAATCAGTTATCTGGAAGACAAAAAGTAGAATTGTCCTAAGTAAAAATTTTCATAATTGAGCAGTCCAATATATTTTATTGGGCTGCTTTTTATTTTCTTATGAATTCGTACTCGTGAACGGTTTCGTTCTTCATGTTGTCGCCAACTACGACTTTCAGCTTGTACTTGTCGCACTTATTCGCCAAGTACCCACGTGTCGTTTATATATATATTATAGGTGCTCACGCCCGACAGGTTGTCGGTAATCTTGAATTCGATATACTTTCTACCCGTCATGTCGCCGCTAATTACAAGTGGCTTTATTGTCGGCGCAATTGTGTCGACCAGAATGAAGAACTTGCCGAAGCGGTTTGACTTGGCGCTGAGCCATCCGTTTTCGCAGGTAGAGGTGAGATAATTGGTCTTGCCTTTTATTTCGCGGCAGACGAATGCCTTTTGTTTGTATTGCTGTGGAACCAGGCTGTCGGAAAGCGAAACGGTGAAGTTTTTCTTTACAGCTTCGGTTTCGTCGCCAAGTGCAAATATCGGTGAATACTTTTTGTTGCCAGTCTTGCTAAGTTGTATTTCGCGGTCGTCGAAAAGAGTAGCCGAATCAATTTTTACGCGGCAACCTTTGATTTCCAGATTATTGTCGGTATTCCATTTTAACTTTTTGGTGTTGGCATACTTGACGTTGGTGGCAGTGTCTGTCAAAATTGTGAAGCGTATGTTGCTTACATTGCCGTTGAAATCGGTAAGTTTGATTTGTATTTTCACCGAGTCGTTGTCGCCAATGTTCAGGTAGCCGTCGTTGACAAGGTTGCTGTATATTTCGAGGTCGTTGTTTGGCTCGACAAATAGCTTTTGCACATATTTGTTGTCGCTTACGTAGTAGTTGAAGTCGAAGCAGCTGTTTTTCGACGACTGCCTGTCGAAATCAACCTTGTCGAAAACGGATGTGTAAACCGTCTTTCCATTGACGATTAGGTCGGCACGTTCTGCTCCGTAACGGTTCGAGGAGCCATTCATGCGGTCGCAGTATTCGACTCCGATTCCAATTTTGCCTTTTGCGTATATCGGCGACGATAGGTTGTATTTGCCAGTTGTGCTTTTTGGTAGCGATACCATTGTTTTGCTATCGTTGCCGGCAACCGACGACTTTGTCGACTGTGGATAAACGACCACCGACATTGCTTCGGGTGGAACATTATCCGAAAGTTTTATGTATTTACCTATGGTATTGAGCGATACGTCGGTTGCAGCATCCCTAATTTCGAAATGCAGGTGAGGCCCTCCCGATTGACCAGTGTTTCCGGAGTAGGCAATGAGCTGACCTTTTTTTACGGGAATGTCGAGTGGCGAAAGGTTGATGTCGATGCGGAACGATTTCTTTTCGTATTGTATGTTCTTGGCGTATGTGGCAATTTCACCTGCAAATTCTGAAATATGACCATAAACCGACCTGTAGCCGTTTTCGTAGTCGATGTACAAGGCATGACCGTATCCGTATGGCGAAATAAGAATCCTTGATATGTATCCATCGGCCAGTGCATACAGAGGTTTGCCATCGGTATAGGTGCGGATGTCTATGCCCGAATGGAAGTGCGCGGCACGCGGCTCGCTAAAGTTGCCCGAAAGCTGTATTGGAAAGTTTACCGGAAGCCCAAAATCGCCGAAGTCTTCCTGCTGTGCAAATATATTGCTGATAATTAGGGAGGTAAATATTGCGAGTAGTATTCTTTTCATGGCGCAAAAATAATGAACTATGGACAATTGACAATGTATAATTGGTAATGGATAATTAACAATTGACAATGAATATTTGTTTAATGCATTGTACCGCTACAATCCTCAAACCATCAAATCTTCAACCTTTAGCTCGCGCAAGCAAATCTTCAAATCTTCAAATTATCAAATCGAAAATCTAAAATAAAGTTGTATTTTTGTGCTTGTTTTTATGTTAAGAAAGATTCGGGATATTATTCTTGCTGTGGTAGACTGGTTCTACAAGCCTTTTCGCAAGTTCATACCGCAGACCATATTCAGGTATGGTTTTACTGGTGGTGTGAATACGTTGCTCGACATTATCCTTTATTACATATTGTATAATTACGCGTTTGGTGCAAGCAATGTGGATTTGGGCTTTGTGGTGATTTCTCCCCATATAGCAGCATTCATAACCGAATTCCCAATTACCTTTACCATTGGTTTCCTTTTGGCAAAATACATAACGTTTACCGCTTCAACATTGCAAGGATACAGACAGCTGATTCGCTATGGACTTACAGTTTGCGGATCTATATTGCTTAATTACTTGTTGCTCAAGCTATTTAATGAGATTGTCTTTGTCGATTCCGACTTTATTGGATTCTGGGGATGGTCGTTCTTTGGAATGACAAACAAGGAAATTGCCGCGATGCTGTCGAAGATAATTACAATGGTAATAGTGATCGTTTACAGTTACTTCATGCAGATGTATTTTAGCTTTTCGCAAAGGCAGAGGGAAGAAGTTGAAAAAATAGAAGAATAGGCTATGCAAAATATATTTTCCATAATTTCGTCAGAATTAAGCATTTCTGAACGTCAAGTTGCAAATACAGTCGCTTTGTTGGATGATGGCTGTACAATTCCATTTATTTCGCGTTACCGTAAGGAACGTACAGGTGGCCTTGACGAGACACAGGTTGAAGCGATTTTCAAGAGAAACGAGTATTACAACGAGTTGCAGTCACGCAAAACGACTATACTTGCCGCCATTGAGAAGCAAGGGAAACTTACACCCGAACTCGAATCTGTAATTCGTAATACATGGAATCTCAACGATTTGGAAGATATATACTTGCCTTACAAGCCAAAACGTAGAACTCGTGCTGCAGTGGCTCGTGAAAAAGGCTTGGAACCTTTGGCAAAGGTTATTTTTGCGCAAAAGTCGATTGACGTATATGCCGAAGCTAAAAAATATCTGAACGACGATGTTAAAACCGTTGAGGATGCCATAGCTGGAGCAAGCGACATAAATGCCGAACTGATAAGCGAGGACAAGTCGGCTCGTGAACGTGTGCGCCGAATGTTTGAGCAGGAGGCTGTTATTACATCGAAGGTTGTGAAATCGAAGATGGAAGAGGCTGAAAAATACCGCGATTACTTCGATTTTTCGCAGAGGCTCTCAACTTGTCCGTCGCATAGGATACTTGCCATGCGTCGTGGCGAAAGCGAAGGTTTCTTGCGTGTGGATATTTCGCCGGATGAAGAACATTCGCTCAAGCAGTTGAAGTATTTGTTTATCCATGGCAAGGGTCAATGTTCCGATTTGCTCACTGAGACAATTGCCGATGCTTACTCACGTTTGATAAAGCCATCGATTGAAACTGAATTTGCTTCGTCGAGCAAGGAAAAAGCCGACATTACGGCTATAGATGTTTTTGCTGCAAATCTTCGACAACTGCTTATGACTCCGCCACTTGGCAAGAAACGCATACTCGGCATCGACCCAGGTTATCGTACTGGCTGCAAGCTAGTTTGTATCGATACTGAGGGAAATTTGTTGCACAACGACAATATATATCCGCATAAGCCGCAGGAGCAGACGGCTTTGGCAATGAAGAAGCTTTCGTCGATGGTGTCGGCCTACAAGATAGATGCTATTGCCATCGGCAACGGCACAGCATGCCGAGAGACCGAATATTTTGTGAAACGCATACATTTTGATCGTCCTGTGCAGGTGTTTGTCGTTAGTGAGGACGGAGCTTCGGTTTATTCGGCTTCGTCGGTGGCAAGGGAAGAATTCCCGCAGTACGATGTTACGGTGCGCGGTGCTGTTTCGATAGCCCGCCGTCTGATGGATCCGCTTGCCGAATTGGTGAAGATTGAGCCAAAGTCGATTGGCGTTGGCCAGTATCAGCACGATGTCGACCAGAAATTGCTGAAGGACAGCCTCGACCGTGTTGTTGTGAGCGTGGTTAACAATGTCGGTGTGAACTTGAATACAGCAACAAAGCATTTGTTGAATTATGTTTCTGGATTGGGTCCTGTGCTGGCGCAGAATATTGTCGATTATCGTGCGGAACACGGTGCGTTCACAAACCGCAAGCAGTTGCTTGATGTGACTCGTTTGGGCAACAAGGCATTCGAGCAGTGTGCTGGTTTCTTGCGCATTCCCGATGGCGATAATCCGCTCGATAACACCGCTGTTCATCCTGAGTCGTATCCAGTTGTAGCGAAAATTGCAAAGGATTGCAAACTTACGACGGCAGAATTGGTCGAGAAGCCCGAAGTGCTCGATGCTGTCGATTTGTCAAAATATGTTACCGAACAGATAGGTATGCCAAGTCTTCTTGATATTGTTGCCGAACTGAAAAAGAAAGGTCGCAATCCGCGTGGTGTTATAAAAGTGTTGGAATTCGACAAGAATATTCATCGCATCGACGATCTTGAAGAAGGTATGATTCTGCCGGGAATTGTCACCAATATTACCAATTTCGGTGCGTTTGTCGATTTCGGAATCAAGGAGAACGGACTTTTGCATGTGTCGCAGATTTCTGAAAAGCGTATTGAGTCGCCAACCGAGGTGCTCAAATTGCATCAGTATGTGATGGTTAAGGTCGTATCAGTTGACAAGGAACGCAAGCGTATCCAGTTGACAATGAAAGGAGTGGAGCAGGGCAACGGCTGACGATAGTTTGATGATGCGTTAGTTCAACGATTTAACGTTTGTAGCGACGCAATGCTTTGCGTCGAGATTTAAACGCCGGTTGTTGTGTTCCTGAGGTATAAATCATCAAGACAATCATTGTTAATTACCATTGCAGTGTGAACAAATATTTTCGATTGAGGCAATATTTTTCAAGCATTAGAGTTATATTTGCAAAAAATTTTCTTTTGAAGAAATTATTATTGACCATATTGCCGTTAGTGTTTGTGCTGTCAACCTTTGCACAGAAGGAAAAACCGATGAACTTGCCCAAATTGGACGAGCAGATTGTTCATTTTGGTTACTCGCTTGGGCTCAACACTATGGACTTTACGATTCGTCCTGCCGACAGGTTCCTGACTCAGGCTATGGATACCATATATGGTGTTGAAGTCAGTCGGTTTGTTGGATTCAATATAAATATAATATCGAATTTCAGGATATGTAAGTATTTAGATTTCAGATTTTTACCTGGATTGGTCTTTGGTCAGCGCAACCTGCATTACAAGTATCTGAAGAAAGGAGATATATGGCGCCACACGATGATGATAGAGTCGACATTTATCGATTTGCCAATCCAGTTTAAGTACAAGGCCGCCCGCATCAGTAATTGGCGCCCGTTTCTTACAGTTGGCGCATCGGCGCGTATCGATATGGCATCGCAGAAAAAGATTAAACCCGAAGAATATCCCAAGATACGTCTGCGCAGGTTCGATGCGTATTACGAAATAGGCGCAGGCATCGATTTCTTCCTCGAATATTTTATGTTTGGAG
This sequence comes from uncultured Bacteroidia bacterium, assembly GCA_902790405.1. Classification (GTDB taxonomy): domain Bacteria; phylum Bacteroidota; class Bacteroidia; order Bacteroidales; family ML635J-15; genus Bact-19. The sequence goes on along the minus strand of CADARW010000120.1, from coordinate 4,769 downwards.
TCGAAATTAAGGCATCGTGGGGAACATTGAACGATGTTGTGTACGATGGTTCGCAGTTTGCCGACTATTTTAAGCGTCTAAATTCCAGAATGTTGCTTATCGGTTTCAATTTCGAAGGCGGTAAACTCGATTTTATCAGGAAACACAGAAAATAATGATTAACGAAGCCGATTTCGTCTTTTTCCCAGAACAGTTGTTCGATAGGTCGCAGGTACTTAAGGCGGTTTCGCGTCAACTTGGAATTCCAGAAAAAGAAATATCTTCGTATCGTATTGTGCGCAAGTCGATTGATGCACGCAAAGGTGTGAAATTCAATGTGCGTTTGCAGGTTGCAACGAAGGGCGATGTCTTTCCGGATTTGCGTGGTAACTTTGATTTTCATGATGTTTCCACCTCTAAAACAGTGACAATAATTGGGGCTGGTCCCGCTGGATATTTCGCTGCTTTACAATGCATTATGTCGGGATTGAAACCAATAGTCTTCGAGCGGGGCAAGTCGGTTGACGAACGAAAGTTCGACATTGCTGCATTAAATACACAGCATATTCTTAATCCTGAATCAAATTATGCTTTCGGTGAGGGTGGTGCTGGAACATATTCGGACGGAAAGTTGTACACTCGAAGCAAAAAACGTGGCAATGTGACCGAAGTCTTGCAACTTCTGCATTATTTTGGCGCCGACGAAGATATTCTTGTCGAGGCACATCCGCATATAGGAACTGATAGACTTCATGCCATAATGCGCAATATCAGAAACAAGATTCTTGATTGTGGCGGTGAGGTCCATTTCTCGTCGAAACTGACTGGATTAAAGCTTTTTAACAATAAAGTCGTAGGCGTTGTAATCAACGGAACCGACGAATATCTATGCGACAATCTGGTTCTTGCAACTGGACATTCGGCGCGTGATATATACTATATGCTTAATTCTGAGGGCGTTGCGCTTCGTGAGAAAGGGTTTGCAATGGGCGTTCGCGTAGAGCATCCGCAGGCTCTCATAGATTCTATACAGTATAAGCGCAAAGAAAGAGGAAAATTTTTGCCAGCAGCTTCATATTCGCTTGTTAAACAGGTAGATGGACGAGGTGTATATTCGTTTTGCATGTGTCCTGGCGGTAAGATTGTAAGTGCACTTACCGAAGATAACACCATAGTTGTGAACGGAATGTCCAATTCGAAGCGAAATTCTCCGTTTGCCAATTCTGGCATTGTTGTCGAACTGCGTCCCGAGGATTATGCATCGTATTCCGATAATAAAATATTTTCGGGATTGGAGTTTCAGAAAACGCTTGAGACATTGGCATATAGGAATGGAGGAGGTGCGGTTGTCGCTCCTGCTCAGAGGCTTGCAGATTTTGTGAATGGAAGTGGAGTCGCGTACTAGCAGTCCCGTACAGGTTGTTCGCGATATAGAAACTATGCGTAGTCTTTCTGTTTCAAATCTTTATCCTTGTGGCGAAGGCGCAGGTTATGCTGGTGGTATAGTGTCGTCGGCAGTTGATGGGATGGAAGTTGTGAAACGAATAGCAGGGCAAATCTGATTATCTGGGCAATATCTTTTTGTAAACCATCAGTCCCATGTCGTAGGGCAGTTCCGAGTTTACCATAATCACATATCGGCCAAATTCGTATTTCATATTTGCATTCTTGTAAACACGGTAGTTGTACCAGCCGTCGGGGTCGTTTTCGATGACTTCGAAATCGAGTGGTGTCATGTTGTTTTCCGAATCGACGAAAAATAGCTTAACAACGCAGTATGAACAGTTGTCGGAGGCAACAACTACGTTGTAATAGGTTTCGGCTTCCAAATAAAGCGTGTCGGAAACTAGAGGCAGCGTGTCGCAAGTCTTTCCAATGGTCTGGCTTGCAAGTTTATAGCCCTTATCCTCGAAACTTTGTTTTACCTTCGATACGTACTTTTCGAAATTTGTATTTTGTGCTTGTCCGGCGAGGATACACAATGTTGTGGCTAATATTGTGAAAATAAATTTTTTCATGGCTATTTCATATAAAAGTTACGTTGTCTTAATGCTTCGAAAACCATTGCCGAAACGGAAGTTGAAACGTTCAGTGAATCAATGTATCCAAGCATTGGAATTTTTATGCGGTGGTCGGCGTTTTGTATCCATTTTTCGGTAAGTCCTGTGGCTTCGGTGCCAAAAACTAAGGCGGTTTTTCCACGGTAGTCGTATTTGTGGTAGAATTCCGAAGCGCGAAGTTCGGCGGCGTAGCTTGTGATGTTGTTTTCGCGAAGCCACTTTATGCAGCTGTCGAAGTCGGTGCTGACAACATTGTTGCTGAATACGCATCCGAGGCTCGACCTTACCGAGTTTGGATTGTACACGTCGGTGTGCGGGTCGCAGATTATAATGCCATCGACTTTGGCTGCATCGCCAATTCGGCATATTGCACCCAGATTGCCTGGTTTTTCCACTGCTTCGAGGATTATGAACAGCGAATTGTCTTTTACTGGTAGGTCGGAAAGCTTCTTTTCGACAATTTCACCTATAATATATAGTCCTCCTGTGGTTTCGCGGTACGAAATCTTTGAGAAAACTTCCTCGGTGACATCGTAAACTTCGGCGGTGTCGAATTGCTTGCCTACTAGGTCGCGGACTTCGTTTTCGCTGATAATATCGGGACAGAAAAGTATTTTCTTGAATTTTACGTTTGCACTTGTTGCAATTTCGGTTTCCTTTTTGCCTTCAATAAGCACAACGTTGTCGGTTTTGCGTTCCTTCGATTTCGACTGATACGCTACTATTTTCTTTATCAGCGGGTTCTTTATGCTTGATATTGTTGTCATTGCGGTACAAATTATGGCCGTAAAGATAAGTTATTTTTCTTTTTGTAAGTCAAATTTTGTACCGTAATGCATGGTGGGTAAAAAATATGTTTGGTTTTTGAATTTAAAGACAGAAACGGATTATTTTTGCAAAAATTTACATACTATGGAATATCAGTTAGTTGATGCGGGACTTTGGAGCGACTATGAACTTATCGATAGCGGTAATTTCGAGAAACTTGAGCGTTTTGGCAAGTATGTGATTCGTCGTCCCGAACCGCAGGCGGTGTGGGGCAAGGCTTTGTCCGAGAAGGAGTGGGGCAGTGCCGATGCCCGTTTTGTGCTCGATGTTCAGAATGCCAACGGGGAGAAAGGTCGCTGGACCCGTCGTAATGTGCCCGACGAATGGACAATTGGCTATAAGCATGGCGATATGAACCTTTCGTTTGTGATGAAGTTCAACACTTTCAAGCATATAGGCGTTTTTCCGGAGCAGGCCGACAATTGGAATTTCATATACGACAATGTAAGGCGAATTTCGTCACCCGAATGCAATGTGCTGAATCTTTTCGCTTATACTGGAGGCGCCAGTCTTGCAGCTCGTGCTGCAGGCGCAAAGGTTTATCATGTCGATTCGGTAAGGCAGGTTGTAAATTGGGCTGCAGAAAACCAGTCGGCAAGCAAACTTTCGGATATTCATTGGGTTGTGGAAGATGCCATGAAGTTTGTGAAACGTGAAATTCGTCGTGGCAACAAGTACAGCGGCATAATAATGGATCCGCCGGCATTTGGTCGCGGCCCCGCGGGTGAAAAGTGGATTCTCGAGGATTCGATTGATGAGATTGTGGAGCTGGCATCGCAGTTGCTCAAAGACAAGGACGCATTCTTTATACTCAACTTGTATTCGATGGGGTTGTCGGCTTTGATTTCTGACAATATTGTAAGGTCGCATTTCGGTAATGTAGATACGCAGTGCGGCGAAATGTTCTTCACCGACAAGGCTGGACGCAGGCTTCCTTTGGGTACATTCGTAAGATTTTCCAGGTAATTAAAATAAAAAAGGCGAAATTTCTTTCGCCTTTTTGGGTGGAAGAAGGGATTCGAACCCTCGACCCTCGGAACCACAATCCGGTACTCTAACCAGCTGAGCTACATCCACCATTTTTGTGAGTGCAAAGATACGATTTTTTTTAATTGAAAATTTCTTTTTCGAAAATTTTGTAAAAAATCTTACTTTGCTTAGTAAGTTGTTGAGCTTAAGTGCTATTAACTCTTCTTTGTCGTCTTCTTTGCTGTGGTTTTTGCTGTTGTCTTAGCTTTCGGCTCTGTTTCCTTTGCCTTTTTTGTCGTCTTTTTTTCTTTCGACGGAGTTTCCTTTACAGCTTTCTTTTCCTTTGCACTTGACTTCTTTTCTTTAGTTGCTGTTTCCTTTTTCTTGCTTGCCGACTCTTTTGCTTTTGTGGTGGCAGTCTTTTTGGGAGCAGTCGATTTTGCTTTAGATTTTTTATCCTTGGGTTCTACATAATCATCATCATCGTCAAAATCATCATCGTCAAAATCGTCGTCATCATAGTCCTCGTCGTCCTCATCTTCATCGTCGTCATCGTCTTCTCCGTCATCTTCGATGCCAGGTCCGAAGGTCTTTTCTTCACCGTACTTTTCATCAAAGTCGTCGTCGTCGGAAGTTTCTTCTTCTAAGCCTTCAATTTTTTCAGCATTCAATTCGTTGTCTTTGATGTCTTCTTCTTCATCATCAAAGTCTTCTGCATCAGCGTAAACAATTTTTACTTCTTCGTTGTTGATTCTTACAAGATACATCTTGTCTTCGGTCTCGAACGGAAGAGCGCTTACAAGCATGCCGTCCTTGTTCGGATATTGAATCAACTTTTCGGCAAAGCCCTGTGGATAGGTAGCCTTTATCAAATCTTTAACTTCCTTGTCAAGTTTGTCGTAGTCCTTGATAACCCTCGGTTTGTTTGTCGTT
>CADARW010000119.1 GCA_902790405.1 uncultured Bacteroidia bacterium | reverse complement strand
ACACCGTAATTGAGTTTTTTCATCAAGTTTGTAGGAGCATTGCGCAAATGTAGAGGCACTGGCAAATCGCCAGTCTCCTTAACCTTAGCCAACGCAGCATCTACTGCAAGATATGCCGAATTGCTCTTGGGACTCGTTGCCAGATATATTGTAGCCTCTGACAATGGAATACGCGCTTCGGGCATACCGATCTTGTCGATAGCATCGAAACAGGCATTTGCAATAAGCATAGCATTAGGATTTGCCAGACCGATATCCTCTGATGCCAGAATAATAAGACGACGCGCAATGAACTTAATGTCCTCGCCACCTTCGAGCATACGTGCAAGCCAATATACAGCGGCATCGGGGTCGGAACCGCGAACCGACTTTATGAAAGCCGAAATAATGTCGTAGTGCTGTTCGCCAGACTTATCGTAGAAAGCCATATTCTCCTGCAAGCGACTAAGCACCATCTCGTTGGTTATAACAATATCCTGTTCGCCACTGCTACAAACTATTTCGAGAATATTGTACAACTTTCGACCATCGCATGCTTCAACACATAAACCTGACAGCGCGAAAGCAAAGGTGATATAACCTCGAAGGAAGGATTTTCGGTGGTAGCACCTATCAACGTAATTGTCCCGTCCTCGACGGCACCAAGAAGCGAATCCTGCTGCGACTTGTTGAAACGATGAATTTCGTCGATGAACAAAATAGGATTGCCCTTTGAAAAAAGGTTTACCTTTTTTGCCTGTTCGATTACTTCACGAACTTCTTTGACACCGCTACTTACAGCACTTAGAGTTATAAAGTTACGCTCAGTTATCTGAGAGATTACTGTTACCAGAGTCGTTTTGCCTACCCCTGGAGGTCCCCACAAAATCATCGACGGAATCCTGCCAGCCTCAATCGACTTGCGCAAAGGTGCATTCTTGCCGACAAGATGCTGCTGTCCGGCATAGTCGTCGAAACTATGCGGACGCATACGTTCTGCCAATGGTTTGGAAGTAAGCATATTACCTGTAATTAGGATTTGATTCGAAAATATGTTTCATTATTGCCTTGTCGGACTCAGTAAATTCTACATGACGACGAGCCATCACCCTCGCCATTACCTCGAAAGCCGTTTCCAACTTGTATTCTGTAAATCCAGAAGCTCCCCCCCAAGAAAACGAGGGCACATACTTGCTTGGAAATCCTGCGCCAAAGATATTTGCAGAAACCCCAACAACCGTACCAGTATTGAACATTGTATTGATACCGCATTTGGAATGATCGCCAAAGATAAGGCCACAGAATTGCAAACCAGAATTTTCGTAATTCTGTGTCTCATAACTCCAAAGCTTCACATCAGCGTAATTGTTCTTCAAATTGGAATTGTTGGAATCGGCGCCGAAATTACACCATTCACCCACAACAGAATTTCCAAGAAAACCATCATGAGCTTTGTTTGAGTATCCGAAAAAGACAACATTGCTTAGTTCGCCACCAACCTTGCACCACGGGCCAACCGTAGTATCGCCGTACATCTTGGCACCCATCTTCAGCACAGCATGTTCGCACATTGCAAACGGGCCTCTTATATTGGCACCTTCCATAACCTCAGAATTTGCACCTATATATATAGGTCCATCATTTGTGTTTAGGGTAGCACATTCTACTGTACAACCTTTTTCGACAAACAAAGGGTATTTTCCAAACACGACATTGGTGCTACTTATTTTCTCCGTCAATCGTCCAGATGTAATAAGCTCGAAGTCCCTGACAATTTCCATTCCGTTGTACGAGAATATATCAGTCATCGATTTAAGCATATAAACCTTACCTTTATATTCTACATCGGCAGACGAAGACATACTTGTTCCGACAGTTGCCAAAACGAAACCATCCTTTACTAGTCGACCAGACTTAAGCGACTTGATTTCCTTTGCAAGATTATAATCGGGAAGCAAAACCGATGGAATAACAATACAATCTTCGCCATTAGCGGGATTGTATTTGGTCTGCAGATATTGTTCTGTACGAACATATACCCTTTCGCCAAGGTATTTTTCCCATTTTTCGCGTATTGTAAGAATACCTACGCGGAAATCGGCAATAGAACGAGTTAAACTCAAAGGTTTAAACCTGTCGTGAAAACCATTGTCAGATAAAATGAAAGCCATACCTATTTATAAATAATCAATTACCTTTTCAAGATGAATACCACGTGAACCTTTTACAAGGAAAACCTTGCTTTTTTCGGGATTTGTAACGAAGTACTTGCACAAATCCTCTACCGATTCGAAAAACATAAAATTGTATTCATCCTTGAACTTGGCAAAATTCTTTCCAACAAAAAATGCATATCCATATCCGCTTTCCTTAACATGTTCGAGGACAGCCTTGTGTTCGGCATCGCTTTCCTTTCCCAGTTCGAGCATGTCGCCAAGAATCAACGACTTGTAGTCGTCGGTTATTGAATTGTAGCTGTCGATGGCAGCTCTCATGCTTGTAGGATTTGCGTTATAGAGGTCGAGGATAAGCGTATTTCTCGAAGTTTTTGTCATCTGCGAACGGTTGTTCTTCGGGAAATAATCGGAAATAGCGCCATCGATTGCTGTTGGATGTATATCGAAGAAAGCGCCAACGGTTATTGCTGCCAATATATTCTCGAAATTGTATGCACCAATAAGATTTGACTTTGAAAATCCCGACAGAGAATCGGTCTTCCAAGTTACAGTTGTCTGGTAAGCATACTCCGAATATACGCCTCGGCAGAAACACTTATCATTTTTACCATACTTTACGACTTTAAGATTATCGTGTCCAGCAAGCATTGTTCTAAGTCTTTCATTATCATCATTAACAAAAACAGTACCGCCATTTGCATCAAGGTAGTCATACAATTCGGCCTTTGTTTTCATCACGCCTTCGATAGAACCGAAGCCTTCGAGATGAGCCTTACCGACGTTTGTAATTATACCGTAGTTAGGTTCTACAATTTCGCACAAAGTCCTGATTTCTCCAGGATGGTTTGCACCCATCTCCACAACGCCCATATCAACCGTACGGTTCATAGAAAGAAGTGTCAGAGGCACACCGATATGATTGTTCTTATTACCGCTAGTGTATGAGATTCTGAACTTCTTTGCCAAAACAGCAGAAGTCAATTCCTTGGTTGTAGTTTTTCCGTTTGTGCCTGTTATTGCAAGGATCGGAATATTAAGTTTCCTACGGTGATAATTGGCCAGTTGCTGCAAGGTTTTCAAGGTATCCTTAACGACGAAAACGTTTTCGCGGCCCTTATACCTATTATCGGAAACTACAGCAGCGGCACAACCTGTCTCGAAGGCGGCATCGACAAACTGATTTCCATCGAAATTATCGCCCTTAATTGCAAAAAACAATGACGAAGGCGACACGGCTCTACTATCGGTCGATATGATTCTACACTTTTGAAAAACCTTGTAAATATCCTCTATCATATATTCTAAAATTAAATAGCCTCCCCGTAGGGAGGCTATACTTATTTACTTATGCGTTATTATTTGCTCTGAGTAGGTGCGCCTATTCTAATCATTGCGCATCTGAAACCAATATCGCAACGTGACTTGTTTTCATCCAAGAAACGTCTTGTTCCAGGAACCATCCAATATGCTCTATCCTTCCAAGAACCGCCCTTGAATACTCTAGATCTATCGGTAATAAGTGAGGTCATCTTTTCACCCTTGTTCAACTTTGGGTTAGCAGGGTTGAAATCGGCATTTCCCCATTCTGCAGTTCCGTCAGAACCCCATTTACCGGATTCATACATGCCATTGGTCTGGTTTAAAAAGATCTGGTCTGGATAAACCACACTACCATCAGCAAGCTGGATCTTTCCGTTTTCAAGAATCATAGAACCGTCTGGCATTACAACATTACCATCGGGAGTTCTTTCGTGACCAGTTGGCAAAGTATATGTACGGTCTTCCATATTAATTCTTACACCACTAGGCAATAAGATTTCGTTACCACCGATAAGAGTTGCACCAGGGAACATTTCACCGATATAGTTTGCCAAAGTATCGAGATTTGTTTCGGTCAACATAGTCGAATCCATGAAATCCTTATATTCCCTTACATTTGACTGAGGTTTGAAACGTTCGTCCTTAACCCAGTATTCTGCCATTTCGCCTTGAGCCACCAAAGATTCGAGGTCACCATCGAGATAATTTCTATTATCTGCAGTAGTATAGTTTTCTCTATTGAAGCACGACTCATCGCGTACCGGTTTTTTGAGGATTTTTCCTGTATAGTCGAAATAATTTTCAGCTTCAGGAGTCAATTCCATATCACCTGATCTTGGGTCAACGATTATCTGGTAATCTTCGAAGACATTACCTCTAAATGGTCTGAATTCGTCCATATCTTCGAAAGTGAGGTCACGGTAAACGTCCATAACCCATTCGTTTACGTTACCAGCCATACAATATAGACCATAGTCGTTTGGCCAGTAGCTTCTTACAGGAGCAGTGATATCAGCCTTATCGTTAAGAGCACCAGCAACACCCATAGCATCACCGCGACCTCTCATCGAGTTAGCCATCATACGACCGCGTTCTTCACCCTTTGAATCGTTACGGATATAGTGACCGTTCCAAGGATACAAGCGTCTTTCATAAATTCTTTCCTTGTACTGGTTTCCAACGATAGCCAAAGCAGCGTATTCCCACTCAGCCTCGGTTGGGAGCCTATAACGAGGCAGGAAGATACCATCCTGGATACCGATCCAACGTCTATCGTCGCCAGTATTAGCACTTCCACCCTTTCTGCCAGCCTTGAGAACCGAAGGATCTACATAAAGGTTTTCTACCTTACCATCACGACCGCTCTTGCCAGTCTCGTCAACAGGAAGGTCAAGGTTATCTGCATAAAACATATATGCATCAAGATTGAAGTGCTTAGCCTGATCCTGTGGAGCAAGATACTTGTCGATGATGCCTTCGCGGAGAAGAATAACTTCGTTTACACGGTCAGTTCTCCATTCGCAATACTTCGAAGCCTGAGTCCACGAAACGTTTACGACAGGATACTCCTCGTATGCGGGATGACGCAGGTAAAGTTCAACAAAAGGTTCGTTGTATGCCATACGGCTTCTCCAGCCTGCCGTATCAGGCAAAGCCTGAGTATAGAGGAATCTATAGTCCGATGCATAAACATGAGACAACCAGTATAGGTATTCGCAATAATCAAGATTTGTAACCTCGACTTCATCCATATAGAACGAAGACACAGTTACTCGTCTAGGAATATTGTTCCAGTCACGCATCACATCCTGTTCTACACGTCCCATAGCGAATGTACCACCCTCTATGAAAACCAAACCTGGACCAGTTTCCTGTTCGTATCCGGGATGATTCTGGAATCCACCGAAATTAGGATCGTTGTAATTCCAGCCTGTGGTATTCGAAACTTCTTTCTTACAAGAAGCAAAAACAATTGCTGCTGCAAGAATTACCATAAAAATTAAACCATTCCTTTTCATAAAATCGATTTTTTATATTAATACTAGAATGATGGACAACTTATTGTTGATATTTTCTTTGCCTTCTCGTGGCATCCGAACGTATATGCCACAGACACTTCGTGAGCTCCATAAGTAGAGTTGCTCAACTTAGATATAGTAAGATCGTATGTGTATGCTACTCTAAACTTGTCATACTTGTATCCAACCATCATAACAAATGCATCGTATTGGAACTCGAAAGTCTGACGGAACCAGAATCCTGCGAGTATTCCACGTCTCGACACATACATACCCCAGTAGAACTGCTGGAAATAAGCGCCTTGCTGTTGGAAAAGGATCTGTGGAGCGATAAGCAAATCGCCTCTCTTGAACTTACTACTATTAATAGGTATCTCGGTTCCAAAATGTGCAGTATATTTTCTTGGCAAAACAGCATCGCTACCCCTAAGGAAAGATTCCGATGGTTCGGTAAGGTGATGAACGGCTACTCCAAAGAATACTTTCTCGGTAAAACCAATTATACCTGCAGAGAAATCGACATAATTACGTTTTGTGTTAATTATATCAGGATTTTCCAGAGACGCATAAATAGGTCCATACAACGGGTGTATCATATTGGGGAAGACAAAATCCCATTTGATCCTTCTCATTGCAAACGAAGCCTGGAAACCTGCAGCCATAGAAAAGTTCTTGGAAACCTGCAATGTATAAGAATACATGGCATTAATTGTAGCAAGATTTATCTTTCCGTCGCCACTGCCTTGAACATCGTCCATAAGGTAAATACCGACTCCGCCTCTCAATGCATGCCAGTATTGGTCATATGCAATATTATATGTTACATATGTGGACCCAAAAGCTGGCCACTGATTCCTATAAGACAGCGAAAGTCGCGGACATCTCTCCGAACCAGCGAAAGCTGGATTCAAATACAGGGGATTTGCATAGAACTGCGAGAACTGCGGATCCTGTGCCTTCACCACACCATAACTTCCTATTATTAGGAGAGTTAGCAATATAAAGAATCGTCTTACCATAATCTATTATTAGTGTATGACAAATATTTTTTACTCCATAAATTAAAAATCACAATATTACATTATTTTTGTCGTTTGAAAAAATAAATGAACTTTTTTTTTTATTTTTTTTTAACGAATGAAGAAAATATTTTGTATAGTATTGATTATCAGTCTGTTTGAAAGCACATTTTCTCAAACATTTTTTTTCAGTGATTCTGTCTCGCTAACAGGGTACACATACTTTTTTACCTCAGACAGCATCAAGAAAAAGGCAATTATTTTGAAAAATCGCGACAACCGCGACAGCGATTTCCTTCCCGTTTACAGATGCAGCAAAAAGATAAACGGATTGTGCGAAATAAAAAGCATAAACCTGAAGAACGTTTCATACACTCCTGTTGACGCTAATATAATTAAAGGTATAAACGCAATCTCAAATATAGGCAGCGAACCAGAAATTAAAGCTAATGTCTGCATAGAAAGGAAACAGCCTGTAATAGATTTTGAACTTATGCCTCTCAGGAAAAATCCAAATACAGGCAACATAGAGATAGCAAACTACTTTGAATGCGAAATAAATGTAAAGCAAATCCGCGCAGCAGGAAGCAGGAACTATGCAAACACATCGAAAATGGCGTCGGGACGTTGGTACAAGATAAAAGTGACACAATCGGGCATATACAAGATAACGCACAGCCAACTAGTCGAAATGGGCTTCAGTAACTTCTCGTCGATTGGCGTTTTCGGATACGGAGGTTCCGAATCGAAGATTATACGCGACAACTCTCCAGAAATTTTCGCCGACAAATACATCGATGACCTGCCCGAGCGCAGTATCCTTAAAGTAGATGCAAACGGAAACGGTTCGTTCGACACCGGCGACTACCTACTTTTTTACGCCGACGGTCCACACAATATAAGATACAGAGCCAAC
>CADARW010000118.1 GCA_902790405.1 uncultured Bacteroidia bacterium | reverse complement strand
TCTATACCTTGAACCTGGATAAGGTCGCACCCGGCAAGTACACCGTGATTGAGACCAGAAAGGATATCAACGGCAAGGATGTCTCGGTGTCCTGGACCACCTCGAAGGCAGGCGAGAAGCCGAGCGAACCGCAGGCTGGAAACGAAGCGCTGATTGAAGTGGTAGCTGGAAAGACGACGGCAGTGGAGTTCATTTACAACTATAAGAACGAAACCAAGTCCGAAACCAAGCATTCCGATTGTTGGCTCAAGCACGTTTCCGCTTGCTGCCTTAACCAGTAAAGCTCCAACAATTGGTCCGGTACAGCTGAAGCTTACGATTACCGTTGTGAGTGCGAGGAAGAACGATGCAAAAATACCGCCCTTATCTACCTGCTTGTCGCTCTTGTTTGCCAGCGAAGTTGGGAGAATAATCTCGAACAAGCCAAACAATGAAGCAGCAAATGCAACGAACAGCAGGAAGAAAATCAAGTTCGGAATCCAGTGCGTACTAAGCACGGTGGTAAGTCCTGCACCAGCATTCGTAAGCGAGACGATTACACCTATTAAAGTATAAAGCAATGTTATTGAAACACCGAAAATCAGTGCCTTGAGTATCGAATTGAACTTGCTAGAATCGCCCTGCATGAAGAAACTGATCGTCATTGGAATCATCGGGAACACGCAAGGTGTGAGGATGCCCAGTATACCGAACAGCAGCGACAGGAAGAAAAACGACCACAGCGAACCGTCCTCTTCTGCTTCTTCAACAAATTCGTTCTGCGAAACAATGCGTGGCGTTCCGCCCTTGTCCGACTGTACTGGTTCTGCAACCACTTCTGCAGAGTCGGAGGCTGTTTCTTCCTCAACGACAACTGCATCGGCAGGTTCGTTTGCTTTTTCGGTTGTTTCAACCTTATTTTCAGCCGTTTTTTCAGGTTCTGCGGTTTCTTTCTTTGGCAAGTCGATGTTGAACTTTGCATCGGCGCTTACAGGAAGGCACTGACCGTCCTCGAAACAAGCCTGACCATTCAGTTCAGCCTTAACCGAGAATGAAGCATCAGTCAAAACTTCAATTTTCTGCTTGAAGGTCGCCTTCTTGGTGAAATACTTGACATTTACCATGAACACATCATCGTACTCGGCTGTCGGAGCCGGCGATTCGGTAGTTTGTCCAACGGTTTTGTACTTGTCCGACTTTGTGTAAGTAATCACGAGAGGCATAGGTCCACCAGCATCGAAATGCTGAGAATAGAGGTGCCATTTATCCTCGATAGTTGCCGTCATTACAAGGTTATATTCCTTGTCGGAAATCTTTTCGGTCGAGAATTTCCACTTAACAGGTTCGGCCATCTGCGCAAAAAGCATTGAGAATGCGAACATCGCAGTTGCCAGTAAAAAGATTTTTCGCAAAAAGTTCATATATACCATTTTTTGTAAACTGCAAATATACAAAAAATATACAGCCAAACAAGTCTACAATTCATATTGTAAATCAAAAATCCAAAATTAACTAAAATACTAATTACTAATAAATTAAAAGCAAGCAAAACATTGTATTCGAAAAAAATTTTCTGCTCAAGGATATTTTTTTGCCCACTTCAAGAAAAAGATATATTTTTGCAATCACTTACGATCTGTTAGCTCAGTTGGTTTAGAGCGCTTGCTTGACAGGCAAGAGGTCACAAGTTCAAATCTTGTACAGATCACTTTTTTTATTTGATTAGGTCTGTTAGCTCAGTTGGTTCAGAGCGCTTCCTTCACACGGAAGAGGTCAACAGTTCGAATCTGCTACAGACCACGGAACCGCCTCTGGCGGTTTTTATTTTTTCCTTGCACAATATGCCACAACAAATATATTGAAGCCGCTATCATCCTATAAATGTGGGGGATTAAACTACATCAATTCTTCGTCGAACTCATCGAAGAAATGATATTCCATATAAGTGTAAGCCATCATCGGCAACACTTCAATCTTGCAGCCGTACAATTTCTGCCACTGCTTACGCATCGACTTGAAAACACCTTTGTTTATATATGCCTCGACAAACGGGTGGGTCTTTATTACAACCTTATCGACATTATTTTTCTTGAGGATATATTTTAACTGGTTCTCGATTTCGTCGGTGAGGTTGATGCTTGCTTGAATCTTACCAGTACCATTGCAGCACGGACAAGTCTCGGCAGTTTTCTTGTCGGTTTCGGGACGTACACGCTGACGGGTTATCTCCATCAGGCAGAAACGGCTCAACTGAGTTAGATGGTACTTTGCACGGTCGTTTGCCATGCACTCCTTCATCTTCTCGTATATAGCCTTCTTGCTCTCGTTGCTGTGTACATCAATAAAGTCGACCACAATTATTCCGCCCATATCGCGCAAACGAAGTTGCCTTGCAATTTCCTCGGCTGCGATAAGATTCACCTCCAAGGCATTTGTTTCCTGGTCGTTCTTTGAGTTTGCCCTATTTCCGGAGTTCACATCAATTACATGTCCGGCCTCGGTATGGTCGATTACAATATAAGCGCCCGAACGCATAGGGACGGTACGTCCAAATGCCGTTTTTATCTGCTTTTCGATTCCATAGTAGTCGAAAATTGGAGTGCGGTCGTTGTAAAGCTTTACAATTTTAGTCTTCTCGGGGGCAATTTCGGTAATGAACTTCTTCACCTCGTTGAAAAGGTCCTCATCGTTGACGACAATCTGATGGAACGATGAATTAAGCATATCGCGAAGGAAGGCGGTTGTACGGTTCATCTCGCCGAGAACTACGTTTGGTGGCTCAACAACAGAAAGCTGGTGATACAACTCCTTCCACTTGTCAAGCAACGAGGTAAGTTCCTTGTCGAGTTCTGCCAACGGCTTATCCTGCGCTACGGTACGGACGATAACACCGAAATTCTTTGGCACAAGGCTTTCGAGCCATCCGCGCAGACGCTTACGTGTTTCACTGGATTTTATTTTCTGGCTTACAGATATTCTGTTGTTGAAAGGCAGGAGAACCAGATTGCGACCAGCGATTGATATTTCGCAGGTCAGACGCGGACCTTTCGACGAAATTGGTTCCTTGGCAATCTGTACAAGCACGTACTCACCGACTTTGAGCAGGTCGGCTATCTTTCCACGCTTGTCGATATCGGGTTCGACCTTGATGTTGGTGAGGCCATTGGGATTCTTGGTCATCCCCATGCGGACGAACTTTTTTAGAGTCATGAAACCGGAACCGAGGTCGAGATAATGCAGGAATGCATCTTTTCTATATCCGACATCGATAAACGCTGCGTTCAACCCTGGCATAAGCTTGTTGACTCTTCCAAGATAAATGTCTCCTACCGAAAAGTCAACATTGCTGTATTCGGTGCTAAGTTCTACAAGTCGCTTATTATTTAGCAGTGCTATATTGACTTCTGAACTTCTGACATCCATAAACAACTCGCTACATACCTCTAATTTCTCGTCGTCCACGTTCTCCTCTCCTACAATGTTTTTGCAAAAAATCAAACCTTCGGAATAGTCTCCGAAGGTTTGAATAATTTTTTTAACTCAAAAAAAAGAAAATACTATTTTTTCTTTTTATGTCTGTTCTTACGAAGACGTTTTTTCCTCTTGTGAGTAGACATTTTATGTCTTTTTCTCTTCTTTCCGCTTGGCATAGCTCTAATTATTTAACCTTGTTATTATCCTTTACTTCTGATACGAAAGACTTTGCCGGCTTGAAAGCAGGAATATTGTGAGCAGGAATAGTTATTGTTGTGTTCTTAGCCATATCCCTTGCAGTCTTTTCTGCTCTCTTCTTAACAACAAAACTTCCAAAACCTCTTAAAAATACGTCTTCACCATTGATCAAAGAACCCTTTACAGATTCCATGAAAGCTTCAACAGTCTTCTGAACTACCATTTTTTCGATTCCGGTATTTTCGGAAATTGCATTTACAATGTCTGCTTTAGTCATTTTCTTAATATTTAATTGTTTATAAATAATTTATCATTACTAATCCCAGCGTTTTTTTGGGAGTGCAAATGTAATAACTTTTTTTTACAGGACAAAAGATTTTTTATTTTTTTTCTAATTCTCAGCAATTTCCTACAATCCCTTGCCAAGAAAGACTATTTTTACCGTATAAATTAGGATTTTTATGTCCATAAGCAACGAACGGTTCTCAATATACAAAATATCGAACTTTAATCTTTCCACCATCTGGTCAACATTCTCTGCATAGCCGTATTTCACTTGCCCCCACGATGTTATACCAGGCCGCACCGACAACAGATGAAGATAATGCGGAGCTTTCTCCACAATCTGCTTGATATAGAACTCGCGCTCGGGACGTGGTCCGACCAGACTCATATCGCCACGCAACACATTGTAGAACTGCGGGATCTCATCCATACGCGTCTTTCTCATAATCTTGCCGATGCGCGTGATACGAGGGTCATCCTTCTTGCTGAGTGCCGGTCCATTCTGCTCGGAACCTACATACATCGAACGGAACTTGTATATCTTGAACGGCTTGTGGTAACGGCCAATACGCTCGTGACTATATATTATAGGTCCTGGAGAACTAATTTTCACGGCTATTGCCAGCACTAGATACAACGGCGACAACAATATCATTGCCAATATGCTAAGGACAATATCGAAGAAACGTTTTGCAAAGAGCTGCCATACAGGCATTACATTCTGGTTTATCTCGATAAGTGGCATGCCTATTATAGATGTTATGCGCACCTTGCCAATAAGCATGTCGTACATATCGGGAATCACTTTCACAGAAACGCGCAGTCCGTACAACTTGTTGATTATATGCGTTATCTTATTGTGCTCGCTCGACTCAATTGCAATCACAATCTCTTCTATCTTGTACTTGTCAACAATCTCTCTTATATCCTCAACGCTACCGAAATTGGGCACATACTTCGCCATTTGATATGTCTCCTGCTTATCGACGTATACGAAACCGATAAAATTCAACCCAGAAGAAATATTTTGAGACTCTAGCTCCCGATACAATTCAACGGCCTTATCGTTGCTACCAACCATAAGAGTATTGAAACGCAAACGGCGGTTGTGAACCCGCTTATTGGTCACTGTAGTAATCACAAGACGCGGTATGTACGTAAATGTAAACTGCATCAGCAGCAACAATCCGAACATACTATAATACTGCTTGTAGTTTCCAACCCAGTCGTCGAGGACAAAAGCGAAGAAAAGGATAACAACACCAAGCAACGTCACCGCTGCCGTAGTTCCTAATTCATGAACTCTCGACTTGCGGAAAGGTGTCCTATAATAGTCACTCATAAAATGTAAGAGCAACCAGAACAATGGTATTGCAACCATCGAAACATAGAACTTCCAATCGAGTTCAATTGGAATAGAATAGCCAAGACGCAAAGGCTCAACCTCAATCTTACGGTAGCAATAGAACAATCCCCATGTAAGCGCAGCCGCAAGATAGTCGAAAAGTATATATTTAAAATTCTGCCTTGCCTTATGCATAATCTGCTTTAGTTTTCAAGATGCAACAACTTCACGTTGTCTATAAATATTTCTGTATTCTGTCCAACCGGGCTGAGAGAATCGACTCTAACAGCCGTAAAAAACGGCTGGAACTGTCCACAATTCGAAGCGGAATTAATAATCGCACTATTGAGATTAATATACACGCGTTTCCATTTCCCGTCTGTTGGATAAAACGTATACACATTTTCTCGCACACCTTTTGTCGATGTTGCACTTTCGACCAATCCGAACATCCCAAAATTGAATTTGTCGTTACATTTATAACTTATTTCGAGGAATGTTTCTCCTTTTTTCGAAAGAGAATACACATCGGAAGATCTGCATTCGAAATATCCACTATATTCGTCCTTAGGAATTACAACCTTCATTGCATATCCATCAAAACCTTCGCCATTTGCAACGACAAAATCATATGTGCTGGAATCGGACTTTTCGAACTTAGATCCCATTTGATCGAAATTTTCCATGAGGACAAAGTTTACACCTTGCCGGTACGAATAATGCGGCGTCAATTTCAAGGTTGTATTGGGAGTAAGTACAGTGTCTATACTATAGTTTGTAAGCATTGGGTACACATTCCTCTTTGCATCAAGACCAGACTGCTTTATTCCTGGCTCTATATCTATGCGCACATTACCCGACGCAAGCACTGGCACTTCGAACGGAATCTCGAAAACGCCAATTGTCGAGACCTTTGTGCTTCCTGCCGATAACCAGCAGTCGGTAACTCCATGCATCGCCGTTCCCTGCGACGGGTCGATAATATCGACTACCGCCTCATCGACACGAATGAATGCAGGAACTCCCTCATAAGGATCTTTTTCCTTGCACGACGACATGACTATCGCAGCCGCTATAACCAATATCAGTATTCTCTTCATGCGCCTATATTTCTTTTATTGTAAACGGCAAAGGTAGGCAAAAATTATGTTTGTCGATGCAACAAATAAATAAATTTGCGTTTTGACGGATACAGCGAACATGTACACACTTAGCTTACACGCTGGTTTTCAATGCAATGTATTTATTCCTCAGGTGACATCTTCGGCAACATGATAAATTCCGAAACCTTAAACAATTCTACTGGCTTGTTACTATCGGGATATATTGCCATGATAGCCGGCTTGAAATCCTCGACTCCTTCCATAAAATTAACTATATACAGAAATGTTCCGTCATCGAGCCATGCCATCGATGGACCTTCATCGTACGAAAGATCTGTACCATCCAAAATCATTTGGTATTTTCCGTCGAGACTAGCAATGCAGTACGGACCATGCGGAAAATCGCCCCAGCCGGTAACTGCACCGAAGACAACCCTATCGCCCTTGGGAGAAACCATACCTGCATAATATTCTTCTGGAGTTTCATCAAACTTCAGCTTGTCGGTAAGGCAAATCTTTCCCTTTCCCTTCTGCTCGCAGTAGTAGTTATGCGACTTAGGAAGGTCTTCGTCATCGCTGTCGT
>CADARW010000117.1 GCA_902790405.1 uncultured Bacteroidia bacterium | reverse complement strand
CCGCCTGCAAAAATCCAGTTGGTATTTATTCTGTATTTGGCTGCATTGTGAACCATGTATCGCATTGCTGCGTGTGCATCTTGTGCGGCGCGATAGCCTGCGCAGTCAATCTGGTCGGCACTTGGCAGAAATCCCATGCGGTAGTTGATCGAGGCGACAACAAATCCCATTTTTGCAAAATGTGTGCTCCATTTTACGTATGCTTCCGAAGCCTTGTCGCCATTGAAAAAGGCACCACCGTGTATTAGCATGATGAGTGGTCGCTGCTTGCTGGTGTCGTCCTTGGGCAAGTAAATGTCCATCTTCAGGTCAATGTCACGTGGCGAGAGATTGTATTTCATAAGTTCGCCAAGTTTGTCGCAATATGCTTTTGCAAAAGTTTCGTTCTTGTCTGGATTGTAGCTCCAGAATCCTTTCGCATTGCCGTAGACTACGTCGCGTATTACTTCGACCTGGTATTTTTCTTTCTGGAATTGAGGCTCAACTTCCTTGTATGTGGGACTTTTGTATCGGCAGAAGCAGAAAGGCTTTTTTTCTTTGCCAATCGTGTATTCGCCTGTAATGCTGTCGGGGCCTACTTTATCGGGGAAGGCTTTTATCGGAAGTTCCACATTGTTTACCGAGACGAGGCATTTCTTGTGACCGACTTTTACCGACAAGCGTTTCTCTTCAGCTATTGGCGATTGCTCTACTTTGTAGCTGTGTCCGGTGAGGTTGCCGTCGCCAATGGAGTCGAACTTTATGATATATTTGCCGTATTCGGTGTCGCCTATGTAGTAGTCGTTGGTAGAAAGTGCCGACATGTCCATTTTTTCGCATCCAGTGTAGATGAATGCTATTGCCACCAGGACTATTGCCGTCAGAGTTAGCTTTATCTTGCCCGATATATTGTTCATACTTTGTTTTTTGCAAAAGTAGCCTTTTTTAATTGATTCTAAATATTTTTTTGAAGATAGTGTATATGGTCAAAATTAACGATAAATTTTGTAATTTTGCGCCCTCAAAAAATATACGCACTTGGAACAAATTGATAAGACTAAAGAGTTAGAAACCAAAGATATAAGGCTATTGCTGTGGAAATATGCCCTTCCTGCTGTGATAAGCCAGATCATAGCTTCGCTCTACAATATAGCCGACAGAATTTTTATCGGGCAGGGTGTAGGTCCGCTGGCTATTGCTGGTTTGGCAATAACTATGCCTATAATGAACCTTATACATGCCTTTGGTTCGTTGGTGGGCGTCGGTTCGTCGGCGCGAATGTCGATTGTTCTGGGAAAGAAGGACATAAACTGGGCAGAAAAGATTCTTGGCAACAGCACCATTTTTACTTTTGTACTTGGTGCGCTGTTCTTGTCGTTCGGCTATATTTTCATGAATGACATTCTGATGGCTTTCGGAGCTACCGACGAAACCGTTGGTTATGCGCGCGAATATATGTACATAGTGCTTCCAGGTATGTTCTGCACTACGCTCACATTCAATCTGACTGGTCTTATTCGAGCTTCGGGTTATCCTATGAAGTCGATGATTATACTCGCTGGCGGTGCTATCCTCAATGTTGTTCTCGACCCGATATTTATCTTTGTCCTCGACTGGGGCATTGCAGGTGCTGCATGGGCAACTACCATATCGATGGCTACCACTGGAATAATTTCGGTATTACATTTTGTGAAGCCAAGTTCGTTTATTCGCTACAAACTGCATTGCTGGGCTGTAAAGGGCTATATCATAAGGAATATAACCATGATAGGTATGAGTCCTTTCCTTATGAACATTACTGCTGCAGGTGTAGTCGCGTTGCTTAATGCGCAACTTTTGCGCTATGGCGGCGACTATGCTGTTGGTGCATACGGAATTGTAAACACTTTTGCAATGCTAATGGTTATGCTGATTCTTGGCGTTTGCCAGGGTATGCAGCCTATTGCTGGCTACAACTACGGCGCAGGTCATCCCGACAGGCTCAAATCTGTTTATGTGCTAACCATGAAGGTGTGCGTGCTGATTGGTGTTATCGGCAGTGTGCTTGGAGTTGCTATTCCGCGATATTTGGTGCGTGCGTTCACTGTCGATGCCGACCTTATCGATATTGCAATACCTGCTACGCGCTACATTATGTTAATGTTCCCGCTTATAGGTTTTACCATTGTGAATTCCAACTTTTTCCAGTCGATCGATAAGCCGTGGATTGCAATTGTGACAAGCCTGTCGCGCCAACTGCTTTTCCTCTTGCCGATGTGCTACATTGTACCTCTGATTTTCGAAAGTGCAGGTGGCACTGGACTTCATGGAATTTGGGCATCGTGTACAATTTCCGATGTGCTGGGCGCTGGATTGGCCGCAATATTCCTGTATATGCAACGTAAGGTGTTTAGCGAAGTACCGAAAGTATGAGGTTTTGATAATTACTAAATAGTATTAAACTTTCCTCAAAAATTATTAATTTTGTGCCCTAAAACGAGGAATAAATGAAACATATATCACTTTTGACAGCATTGCTGCTGCCGTTGTTCTTGTGCGCTCAAAGTGTAAACGATTACACTAAGTTCGTTAATCCATTTATCGGAACTCAGACCGATGAAACTGGAGCTCTTAGCGGAAGCACTTTTCCTGGTGCCACTATGACCGACCTCATTGATGTAAGTCTGATGCCAGTCAGCACTAACGTGACTTCAGAACAGTTGAAGTCTGCCAATTTCGGTCAACACTACAGTCACGACAAGGAATCTGCAAAACCTGGATACTACCAAGTGCTATTGAAAGAAAGCGGTGTGAATGTCGAACTATCGGCAACCGTCCGCACTGGTGTTCATCGATATACTTTTCCTGCTGGACAGCCACAGAGTATTGTTCTTGACTTGGATAGAGGAACTTTCCGCGGAGAAGCTTATTACTCAAAACGTCGGACTTATGATGTAATACAGAGCCAGATACGTATAGTAGATGACCATACTGTAGAAGGTTACCGTGTAATAACTGGTTGGGCAAAACTGCGTAAAATATATTTTCGTGCCGAGTTCTCGCGACCTATTAGCACGCATCTGCTTATGAATGGTAGCCTCGACGTAGGCAACAGCGATGTAGTTAACGGTCGTGTGCTTCGTGCAGCTCTAGGTTTCAATCCTGCTGATGGTCAGGAACTTATTGTGAAAGTGGCAATTTCGCCTGTCGATATCGAAGGCGCTCGCAAAAATATGAAAGCGGAAGCCTCGAGCTGGAGTTTCGACAATTATGTGCAGTCTGCCCACGATACATGGCAGCGTGAACTCGGTCGTATTGACATCGAAGGTGCCGACGAGCAGAAGACAATCTTCTATACAGGTCTCTATCATGTCCTTATGCAACCCAATACAATGAGCGACGTCGATGGTCGCTATATGACTACCAATTTTGAAATTGCTCAGATGCCTGCGGGGCAAACTTATCATAGTACATTCAGCTTGTGGGACACTTTCCGCGCCGCACATCCGCTCTACACTATGTTAGTGCCCAGCGTCGCAGCACAGTTTGTCCGCGATATGATTTTGCACCACAAAACATACGGCTACTTGCCAATATGGGATCTTTGGGGACAGGACAACTATTGCATGATTGGCAATCATGCTATTCCAGTGCTTGCCGACGCTATACTTGCCGAACTTCCTGGCATCGATGTCGAGGAGGCATACAAGGCAATGGTAGAAAGCAGTACACGAAGCCATTACAATTCACCATTCGAAATTTGGGAGAAATACGGCTATATGCCGCAAACCCTTCAGGACGAAAGCGTAAGCATAACCATGGAACAGAGTTTCGATGATGCCTGCGTGGCTGCTGTGGCCAAGAAACTCGGTCGCACAGACGACTACGAGCGTTTCTACAAACGCAGTCTTTTCTATCGCAATTTGTTCGACGCAGAAACTGGTTTTTTCCGTCCAAAGGACGAAACCGGCGCATGGATTGATGGTTTCGATCCGTTGTCGTATGTGCAACCTTGCTTTGTTGAAGGAAACGCTTGGCAGTATATGTGGTTTGTGCCGCAGGATCCGCAAGGTCTTATCGACCTTTTCGGCGGTAAGAAAGAGTTTTTGAAGAAACTCGACGAAAACTTCAGCCTAACCGCTACAAGTGGAGAGGTTAACGGCAATGCTAGCGGTTTTGTCGGGCAGTATGCGCATGGTAACGAACCTAGTCATCACACCGTGTACCTGTATAATTTTGCAGGACGTCCGGAGCGTACGCAGGAACTTGTTGAAAAGGTTCGTAGTGAATTTTATCGTGCAACTCCGTGCGGTTATGCTGGTAACGACGACTGCGGACAAATGTCGGCATGGTACATTTTCTCGGCTCTCGGGTTCTACCCGTTCCATGCAGGTTCGGCAGAATATGTAATAGGTACGCCGTTGTTTACCAAAGCGGTTCTGCATCTCGAAAACGGCAACGACTTCGTTATCAGCGCTCCAAACAAAACCCCCGAGCGTATCCATGTCAAGTCTGTGAAACTCAACGGACAACCGCTGAAGGAACTCAGCATTACAAATCAGCAGATTATGCCTGGAGGAAAATTGGAATTTGTTATGAAATAAATATATGCATAATAGTTGCTTATAAGGAATAATTGTCTATTTTTGTCAATATTAACTTTTAAATATTTTATAATATGAGGTCATTGATTATAACCAGCATTTTGTGTGTTGCTTTTCTATCTGTGTCGGCACAAAAAATTCACTCAGTTAAGGAGATCCTTCAAATAATGGATTCTTCAGAATATACCTATTTGATAGATAATAAGGAAGTTATGCCAATAGATTATTCGCAGATCGTTTTAACTAATGATTTCTATAAAAAACTGGATGGCAATTCCCAAACCATAAGTCAGTACGAACCTAATGATAGTGCTGTGTTCTATATGGAAATAGCTGAGTCTTTTTACAACCAGTCTGATATGGATCAGGCTCGTGAGTATTACTTTAAAACTCTGAAAGCAGATTCTACATATTA
Source organism: uncultured Bacteroidia bacterium (assembly GCA_902790405.1). Classification (GTDB taxonomy): domain Bacteria; phylum Bacteroidota; class Bacteroidia; order Bacteroidales; family ML635J-15; genus Bact-19. The sequence goes on along the minus strand of CADARW010000117.1, from coordinate 4,620 downwards.
CAAGGCTTTGGTTTATCTTGGTGATACCTATTATCATCAACGACGTTTTTCTGAGGCGCTCACATACTATCAAAAGGCTATTGAATCCAATTATATTGATTATTTTGCTCATTGGGCATGTGCAAATGCCTATCTATATTTGGGGTACCCGGATATGGCATTGAAAGAGATTACTATTGCTAAGATTTTGAATCGTAACAATCCTCGTTTGACTACCAGATTGATGGACATTTACAAAATGAACAAAAAAAATTACACCGATTGGTATTTTTCTCCTATATATTCAGTCGAAGAGGATTACGATAAAGAGGGTGATAGGCTGGTTGTCAAGATTGCATTCAAAGACTATTGGATGTCGTATGCACTTGCAAAAGCCGTTTGGAAATATGAGCCTGGTTATGCTGCAGCAATGGGTAATGATTTCATATTGGGCGAAAAAGAGGCATTAAATGCATATTTGCATGCTGCGGATATTTATAAGTCGGCAAAAAAGGCAATTGCTACTAAAGTGCTGTATTCAGCGATCGAAAAGCATCATATTGATGCCTATGTCTTTTATGAGACGGTGTTGCCATCTAATCCACAAATGGCTATGTATCTAGACAAGGAAGGAATAGAGACTATTGCTTCATACATATTGGATGTAAGATCTCAAATAAAAAAATAAGCAATAACGTTATCCCTTCACTACTAGGATTTCGTCCCAATTGGTAGTGTATTGAGGCGAGAGATGCTCGCGCTTGATATTTAACTGATTGTCGCCTTGTACGGCGTTGCGAACAGTGCCACGGCCGTTTCGGCGGTTTATCTCGTCGATGGTTTGCTGGAGTGCCGAAAGCTTGCTGCGGTTGCGAGGGTCGAAAAGGTTGCCTTGCACGGCATTGGCAGGTATAATGTCCCATAGTATGACACCTGCTTTTTTGTATGCGAAATTGCCATTGCGGTAATTTTCGCGCAATCCTTCAATGGCCGTCTTTATTATTTCGGAAGTTTCGTTTGTGCCAATGTCGAGGCGGATGTTATGATTGATGAAATCTTGTGGTACGTCGGTGCGAAATCTGCTGGTATATGCGAAAACGGTCATCTGGCGGCATATTGTGTTTTGCTCGCGCAATTTACGCGCGCAGTCGGATGCAAAGTTGGCTATGGCTTCCTCTAGTTTATGCTTGTCGGTAATTCCCTCGCCAGCAAAACTGCGGCTAACGCAGATGCTTTTCTTGGCAGGAAGTTCGTCGAGGCTTATGCATGCTTCGCCATGAAGTTCGCGCCATGTACGATACCCTGTGATGCTGAATGCTGAGCGTACCCATTCTCCGTCGAGGCGGGCAAAGTCGGCAGCCGTGCGTATTCCATATTTCGACAGATGCTCCTTCATCTTGCGTCCTATTCCAAACACGTCGCCTACTTCGAATAACTCAAGTGCCTTTTGACGTTTTTCGTCGGTGTCGATAATGCAGCAGCCGTGGTAGCCTTTGTATTTCTTGGCAAATTTGCTTGCAACCTTGGCAAGTGTGCGGGTGGACGCTATGCCGAGTGAAATAGGGATTCCTGTACCTTTTGCTACAGATTTTACAATCTCCTGACCATATTTCTGCAGAGATTTGCTGTCGCCCATGTCGGAGAAGTCGATGAAAGCCTCGTCGATGGAATACTGGTCGAGCTTGGGCGTGTAGCAGGAGAGAAGCGACATTACACGGCGGCTCATGTCGCCATATAGAACATAGTTAGACGAGAACAATGCTATCCCGTATTTCTCCACTTCCTTGCGTATCTGGAACAGAGGAACGCCCATTTTGATGCCGAGAGCCTTGGTTTCGTTGGATCGCGAGATTACACAGCCGTCGTTGCTCGATAGCACTAGCACAGGCTTTCCGTTGAGGTCGGGACGGAAAACTCGTTCGCACGAGACGAAGAAGTTGTTGCAGTCGGCTAGTCCAAAGAGAGGCATGTGTTTATTTTTGTTTCTGGTTTCTAAGTTTCTGGGTTTCTTGTTGGGTCGTGGCGCGCCGCGACAGTACTAGTGTTTTCAATATTTAAAGTTTCAAAAAGTTGTTGCTTGAGACGCAAAATTTTGCGTCTGTACTAAGTGTTATCGTATTTTTTTTATTGTGTATGTTACAACGCCCCAAATTACAAGATCGTTCCCGTCGGTAATCTTTGTTGGCTTCGATTTGTTGTCGGCTGGCAGTAGCCAGGCACATTTATGCTCCTTGTCGATTTGAAGGCGACGAAGGACGAATTCTCCGTCGAGGTGTGCGACAACAATGTCTCCATCCTTTGCATCCAGCGACTTGTCGATAACCACTATGTCTCCATTTCCGATTCCGTCTTCCTTCATCGAGTCGCATTCGACGCGGGCGAAAAATGTAGTTTCGCGGTGACGAACAAGAACACGGTTCAGGTCGATAGTGCCGTTCATGTAGTTTTGCGCTGGCGAAGGAAATCCTGCATGAAGAGCATTGGGATTGTAACTCTCTGTTGAAAAGTTGTTCGGATCAACGTCTTCGGTGGAAAATGTCGATAGTTTCGAGTATTCGTCCATGGCATTGCGGTTTAGTTGTAGAAATTGTCGAACCAGCTTCTGCGCTTGTTGAGTTTCAAATCCTGTAGCATCGAGGCCTTTACGTTTATCTGGAAAGCATACGACTTGTGCTGACCGAACGGAACCACGTGCAGACTCATTTCCCAGCAGTGTAGGTCGCGGTAGATGTCGATTGTTGTCGGGCTCATCTTTTTGGCTTCGAAGTCGTAACCGGTTGCCACGCTAACCTTCCATTTCTTTGTAATGTTGAGTTCTCCCGAGAAGTTGAGCGTCTGGGTAATCTTAGCTTCATCGTATGGTTTGGTGTACCTGAAAGTGTAGCTTACACGCAAATTCCATGGTACATTGAAATCAACGTAGCTGTTTGGGTATCCGTAAATTATGTCGTACATGCTTTGTTGTGCCTCCTCGATTTTCTTGTCACGGGCCTTCGAATTAAGCGAGAATCCTGCTGTAATATAGCCTATTGTCATTCTGACGAGGTGACCATTGTCCTTTACTAGGGCTTTGTTTATTCGTTGGTATGTACCATATTCGTTCTGCGCAATGGCATACGGGTCGAGCGAGGTGTTGAACGAAATGTCTACAACTTTTATGCGGGTGCGTCCTGTTATGCTTATTGGAGCCCAGCGCAAACTGTCGGCGAATATGTTGTAGTTCGTCGATATGTTGAAGCTTTCAAGCAATTTAATCTTAGTATTGTCCTTTGTCGTGTCTTTCAGGTTGCGGAGTTTCATTTCGAGGTTGTTGCCAAGGGTTATGTTAACCGAACCTGAGCCGCCTTTGCTCGGTGTTCCGTAGGGCAGTCCCTCGAACATCGAGTACAAATTCGATACTGTATCGTACTGGCCTGTGGAGTTGTTGTACATCACTCGGTTATACGAGCCATAGTACTTGTATTTTTCTTTGCCGAAGTCGGGTACATAGTTGAAACTTACACTGGGCGAGAATACATGGCGCAGTGCTTTAACCTTGCCTTTTCGGAAGTTGAACATACCGTATATTGTGGTCGACCACGACAGCGATGCGTTGTAGTCCCATACGCGGGCAAAGGTTGATGCGTAATCGGTTTCTAGCAGGTTCTCGCTTTGGTTCCACTGCTTTGTGAAGCGCTTGAAATACCATCTTTCGTTATAGTTGAACGATGGAGTTAATGTGGTGTATTTGAACAGTTTAAACGATGCGTTTATTGGAATTCTGTGTACAATGCCGTTTGTGATACTGTCGTATGGTATGTTGAAGAAGTCGGCATCGTTGGTCCTTATCTTGTTGGTGGCGTTCATTGTGTAGGCGATGGAAATTTTCTCGTAGAAACGGCTCTTTCCTACAGATTTCTTGCGCTTGAACGGGTATATTCGACTCATATTGAAGGCAAATTCGGGTAAGGTGAGGTCGATACTTCCGGTGTTGCTGTTTTGCGAATGCTTAAGTGCTACCGACATGCTTAGTGGCGTGTTGGGGAATACATAGCTGTACGAAACACTCGACTGCTTGGTGGATGTCATGTAGTTGTCGACATTGTACGAATTGTACTTGTCGTAGTCGGTACTGCTCATGTTAACATCGGCAGAGAAGGTGGAGTTTGGGTTTGCCTTGGAATCCTGTGTGAACTTCCATCTGAATGCATATTGGTTTGAAGTTGAAAAATTTGATAAGCCTCTGTATCCAAATAGGTTGCGGTTGTATTTGAAACTCAAAGATCCATTGAATTTGTATCGTAGCTTGTAATTTGTAATCAGACCAGCACCCCAGCTGCCTTTCGAGTAAATGTCACCGAGTAGAGTAAGGTCAACGTAGTCGTTAATTGCAAAATAATAGCCACCGTTGCGCAGGAAGAAACCTCGGTTTTCCTCGTTTCCGAATTCCGGTATTATAAGTCCCGATGTGCTACCTTTCTTGTTTGGGAAGAATCCGAACGGAATGCCAATTGGTGTGGGAATGTCTTCTATTACAAGGTTGGCGGGACCAGAAATTATCTTGTCATCTGGAATTACGATTGCCTTTGAAAGGTTGAAATAAAAATGCGGATCTTGCAGGTCGCAGGTCGTGAACTTGCCTTTTGTTATGTGTATATGCTT
>CADARW010000116.1 GCA_902790405.1 uncultured Bacteroidia bacterium | reverse complement strand
GACTTTGAGCTTCTGAAAAGCCTTGCGCCGCTTCTCGACGACAGTGAGGAGGACAGGGATCCGGATGCCATCAGCCTGAGCACCATCATCGATGAATTCGAGAAGGTTATCACACCAAAGACCAAGGGTATTGTAATCTGCAATCCTAACAACCCGACTGGTTACCTTTATTCAAAGGAAGAACTCTTGCAGTTGGCCGAAATCGTTAAGAAGCACGATCTTTACCTGTATGCCGACGAGGTTTACCGTGAATTCTGCTACGACGGTCACAAGCACTTCTCGACAATGCAGATTCCTGGAATCGAGCAGAACGTTATCATGATGGACTCGGTTTCGAAGCGCTACAGCATGTGCGGTGTTCGCGTTGGTTGCTTGGTTACCAAGAACAAGGAAGTCATTGCAACTGCTACCAAGTTTGCTCAGGCTCGCCTTTGCCCGCCATCGTTTGGTCAGGTTGCTGCTGAGGCTGCTCTCGATACTCCGGCAGAATACTTCCACGAAGTTTATGATGAGTATATTGCTCGCCGTAACTTTATGGTTAAGGGCTTGAACGAAATCCCTGGCGTATATTGTCCAAATCCAAAGGGTGCTTTCTACACTGTAGTTAAGCTGCCTATCGACGATGCCGACAAGTTTGCAAAATGGATGCTCGAAGAATTCCAGTACAACGGACAGACCGTAATGGTTGCTCCTGCAACTGGCTTCTACAACACTCCAGGCCTTGGCAAGAACGAAGTCCGCGTTGCATACGTCCTCAAGATCGAAGACCTCAAGAATGCAATCGAGGTTTTGAAGCACGCTTTGGAAGTATATCCTGGCAGAACAATGTAAAAATTGATTTTATGATATTGAAAAGCCGTCTGTATGGACGGCTTTTTTTATCTTTTTTGCTATCTTATTGTTTTCAATAATCTTCTCGTCTGTGTTTTTCGTCCTCGTCGAAGAAAATGTTTGTGTACGAGTGGTATCTGCTCCAAGCGATTTCTCCGTTTTCGACAGCTTCCTTTACGGCGCAGCCAGGCTCGTTGGTGTGGGTGCAGTTGTAGAAGCGGCAGTTCTCGGCAGTCTTGAAGATTTCGGGGAAATAATGCGAGATGCAGTTGCGTTCAAGTTCTACAAGTCCGAATGCACGAACTCCAGGAGTGTCAATAATGTAACCGCCAAAGTCGAGGGGTAGCATCTGAGCAAACGAAGTGGTGTGCTTGCCCGAGTCGTGCGATTCCGAAATGCTGGCAGTCTTTAGGTTCAGCCCCGATACTGCATTTACAATCGAAGTCTTTCCAACACCGCTTTGTCCCGAAATAAGGCTTACCTTGTCCTTCAGAATTTCGCGCACGGCATCGAGGTTGTGATTTTTCGTTACCGAAACGTCAAGCACCTTGTATCCGATTTCGGCGTAGGTAGCCATAAGTTCGGCAACTTGGTCGAATTCTTCAGGCTTGTAGATGTCTATCTTGTTGAAGATTATTATTGTAGGAATGCTGTACGATTCTGCCGCAACTAGAAAGCGGTCGAGGAAAACGGTTGTGGTTTCGGGGTGGTGCATTGTGAATACGAATACCGCCTGGTCGATGTTGGCGGCGATGATGTGCGACTGCTTCGAGAGGTTGGTCGATTTGCGGATTATGCAGTTGCGTCGTTCGTGAATGCTGGCTATTGTTGCCGGCTCTATAGAAATGTCAAACTCGACAATATCGCCGACTGCTACGGGATTTGTCGAGTTGTAACCTTTTTGCCTCAGCTTACCTTTGATTACGCAGTCGTACTTTTGGTTTTCGCTGGCAACTATGCAGTTGCTGCCGTTCGACTGTATAACCGTTCCAGTTTTAAGCATCGGCACTATTTGTTGTTCAAGCGTTTTGCTAGTTCCTGTGCAACGTACGAAGCAACATCGTCGGCATAGGTGTTCGCACCGAAACCAGCGTCGTAGCCAAGTTCCTGTGCAAGCTCGTGGCTTATACGCGGTCCGCCGCATACGAGGATAACCTTGTCGCGGAGTCCTTCTGCCTCAAGCATTTCGACAAGTTCTGTCATGTTTTTAATGTGAACGTCCTTCTGGGTTACTGTTTGTGAAACGAGAAGAGCATCAGCGTGCACCTCAATTGCCTTTGCAATGAACTCTTCGTTTGTGACCTGGCTTCCCATGTTGAGGGCATCAAACATGTCGTAGCGTTCGATTCCGTAGTGACCTGCGTAACCCTTCATGTTCATGATGGCATCTATACCAACGGTGTGAGCATCTGTTCCTGTGCTAGCGCCAATAACGACAATCTTGCGGCCAATGTGTTCGCGGATAAAGTCATCGGTTTCTTTCATGCTCATTACGGTTGATTCAACCTTCGGAACATGTATTGTAGAGTAGTCGACGGTATGTGTACAGCTTCCGTAGCAGTTGAAGAATGTGAAGCCTTCGGTAAGTTCCTTTGCGTAAACTACGAGAGGATTTTCGAATCCCATTCTCTTGAGGAGTTGCTTGGCTGCTTCTTCGGCTTCTGCACCTGCAGGAACTGGCAAGGTAAAACTAATTTGAGTCTTACCGTCGTTCATTGTATCGCCGTATGGCTTTATTTTCGTAAAGTCCAAGGTTTTGTCGAAATCCTTGGCTTCCATTGAGTATAGTCCTTCACTCATTGCAAATAAAATTTTGAGAGTGCAAAAATACAATTTATTTACGATTTACGAAATACGATTGAAGGATTTATTTGATGATTTGAAAATTTGATAATTTGAAGATTTGTCCACTGCGTAGGGTGGAATTTTATGTTTGGATTTGTGTAGCGAATTTTCAAAATGAGAGTTGTATGTTGTTGTTTGTTAGTGAATTGTATATATTAAATCTATATGAGCAACGAAATTATATAATTACTCCTAATTTTTCCTCTGCTTCTTCCTTCAATTTCTTCAATTCATCAAAATTGTGTTCGTTTTGTTTGATTCTTTGGAAAATGTCGTTTGCAATAGCATTCTTCTCATCATCAAGAGGAAATCTGTCGGGATGACATTTTACTTTTAATTTGTCATACAACTGCTTAGAATTGAAAGCACTATTTATTACATTCTTAAAATCTACATTGCCTTGTTCTTTTGCTTGTTGCTTCAGCATATCAAGATTGTCAACAGGTTTTGATTTTGTTCTTTTAAACGCTATTACAGCAACCAGTAAGATTATAATTCCAAAACAATTACAATCCATATCCAACTATGCGAATCTGATGAACATGCTTTTTGTGTTACCAGATTTAAACTATCTGAAACTGTTTTTAATGTATCTACACTTTCCATAATCTCATTTTTAACTTCCTAATCTCAAGTGGTCTTTCAATGCCCAACGGCAACCATAATTGCCGACATCGCAATGAATTTCAAGCGTATCCCAACCAAGGACAACCAACTGACGGACAAGAGTGTCATTACTTAATATGGCTTCTCCAATATATTTAATATCTTGCTTACTTAGTTGTGCTCCGCTCAATACGCATATTCTAAATCCAGATGCCATCCATCTTGAAAAAGAGTGTCTGTATTCGCTATATCCTTTCGATATGCTTGCTTTCAAACACGATGGTACATAACCAGCAACCCATGCTTGGCGTGCTGCCATATTAAAGTCGTTTACAAGTTGTAATCTGTCGTTTCTCTCACGGAACCAACTTAATATCCTATTCCATAAATTCGCTAGTGGCATAATAATTCATATTTTAATGAGGGAAAATACATAATCCAATAATTGCAATTAATATAGTTCCAATTATCACTAAAAATATCGTCCATTTTGTTTTGTTATTCGCAGTCTTTTTATCTTTGGCTTTTTGAATTAGCATATTATAGTATTGTTCATTGACAGAATCACTTTCAATTGCTTTTGTCAAAACTAGCATAACATATTTATTATCACTGGGAATAATAACCTCCATTACCTTTTTTATGTAATAATCTTTTTCTGTACAGTCGTATCTAAAAGCCTCCGTTAGCATTTTGATTTTCGTATAATAATTAACATGGAATAACAGAAGGTCAAAAATATCTCGGATATGATATTTTTTCAGCATATCATCTTTTAAAATATATTTTGACACATAGTCTGAGAGTTTATTAAAATACCCTACCTGTGTATTATATCGCTTGATTTCCTGCATCTTATTTCTAAGCAAAACCAATTTCGCGTCTTGAATAAATACTTGTGCTTCATTTTCAATTTGCTCCAATTCAATAATATTGTCTGCACTTTGTTTTATCCTTGACTCAAAATGTATCGCTTTATTTACCATTTCCTCGTTGTATGGATTCTTGAACAATGACGGATTACAATACTTTGTCAAGTAATCATATTTCTTTTCTGTAGAAATTGTTATCCCCAATTCTCTTATTGCCTCATTCCTAATAGAATTCAACTCAGTAGAATTTTTGTCTTGAATTCTTCTTAATTGCCCATAAATTTTATTAGCCTTTGTTGCCATTTCCTCATCACCGCTATAATTTGTGAAATCGCATTTAGCGAGTAACTCATCATATAGGGTGGGGTATTGACTTTTTATTGGGCTTGGATATTTGGGTTTGCTTTCCAAATCATCCATATTTTCAAAATTTGTGTCAATATTGGCATTGTTACCGCCAAAATATCCCCACGGATTATTTGCTCCTTCAGTATTTTCCATTATGTAATATTTTGAAAATCAACTACTATTAATCCATGTCGTCCCAGTCTTTCTTGTTGTTCTTTACTTTGCCTATAATAGCAAAGACCACAGCTGTTAGGATTCCTATAAGCAATCCGACAAAAGCTGCTTCACCGCCGCTTGAATACCTTGATAATAAAACTAATAACATTATATCTCTGCTTAATTTTAACACTATTTATTCATTCCAATAATAAAAACAATAAGAATAATGGTTACCAGGACTATAAATCCCACAATTGCAGTAATATTTTCCTTTTTTTCTTCTTTTAAGGAATTGGTTTCTATTTCATTTATTCTTGATTCAATTTCTTCTATTTGATTCTGAATGGAACTATCAGCGCCTAACTCGTTGTTGATATTTGTCGCTTCACAGCAATGTAGTTTCGCATTGTTGCAATCTCCGTATTCTGTTGATTTTTTAGCAAAATAAACTGAGCGTTTCAAAATAAAAGGCTTTGCTTCTATTTCAATCTGTTCAAGTTGCCGTATATTGTCAGCATTCTTTTTTACATTGTTTTCAAAATCAATTGCTTGCGCAATCAAGTCTTTGTCGTATGGTTCTTTGTATTGTATAGGATTGAAGTATTCCATCAGTGAATTATATTTTTTCTCTGTGGAAATCTTTATGCCAAGTTTGTCGATGGCTTCATCCCTTATTTCTCTAAGCCTATTTAATGAATCTCCGCCTGCAAATTTTACTTTAGCATATATGTCATTAGCTATTTTTGCTTTTTCTAGATTATCTCTGAAATTTCCAAAGTCACATTTAGAAAGCAGTTCTTCATATAACGAGGAATATGAATCAGGTATTGGGTTGGGATATTGAGTTATGTCTGCGACATCATCCATATTCGTAAAATTTGGCTCGGCTTCTGGATTGCTTCCAGCAAACAGATTGCTCCATTGATTATTTGTAGAATCCATTTAGGTAACACACTTTTGCTCCGCCAAACTCCCGAAACGGAAATGTTTTACTTTGATTAGGCATATAAAAAAGAAGCGTGGAGTTCGTACTTATTGCCCGCTCCACATACAGAGGCCTTCGCATTGCCCATCATCGTAAAACGAGCAACGCAGAAGTCCACGCATATATCGATAAGAGAATACCGTATAACGCAGACACCTACCGTTGCCATTGCCTTGACGATGATTCAGAAGTTTGCGAAGTTTCTGTATGTCAAAACAAAGCGTAAGTAAACGCCTATTTCAAATATGTCGTTCCTCAATTGGAACGGGGCAAAATTATAAACTTTTCTAAAGTTGTGAAAGATTTGTATGTTTTTTTGTAAAAAAATATTTAGTGTTCTAATCCTCAAATTGCCAAGTAAAATTGCCTCAAATTGCCAAACAAAACTCCCTCAAATTGCCAAGTGAAATTGCCTCAAATTGCCAAATTGTAATAGTTAAATATTTGATTACTAATTATATAGAGTGTTTTGAGAGGTTTGCATTTTTTGCTTAAACATATGTGCTTTTAAAGGATAAAACCTAGAAACTAAAAAAACGGAATCAGATCCTGCCCTTCGACAAGCTCAGGGGGCGGTTCTGGATGACATTCCGTTTTTTTTTACTATTGAACCTTTGAACATTGAACATCATTACCCCGAGAAACTGGCGTCAATAATTTGAAACGGCGCAAATCATTGCGCCGCTACAAATCGTTGAACTATGAATCCTTGAACATTGAACAACATTAAAATCTGAAACTGGCATCAATAATTGAGAACGATGCAACGCATTGCGTCGCTACAATATTCTTGTACAATCGTGCCACGGCGCGATTCAACAAGAAACGGGCGTAGCCCATTCAAACGGCGTTAGCCATTGAAACTGGCGTCAGCCTAAACGAACTTCACCGCTGTGCCGTAGGCAACTATTTCGGCAGCGCCTTCCATAACTGCCGAGGTGCAATAACGCATACCGATAACTGCATCAGCGCCAAGTGCTTCGGCTTCTTTTGTCATGCGTTCGGTTGCAATACTGCGTGCTTCGTTGAGCATATCGGTGTAACCTTGTATTTCACCACCGACTATGGTCTTCAAACCAGCTAAAAAGTCGCGTCCAATGTGCTTCGACTGTACTACTGTTCCCTTTACTATTCCCAAAACTTCAAAGTTTTTTCCTGGAATTGTGTCAATGCTTGCTAATATCATATCTTATGATTTTTTTTGCAAAAATAATACTTTTTGAAATATTCAGCAATTATACCTTTCTGTTTACATAACCTTCGCTACCTGCATACGAAATGATTTTGGCTGGAATTCCAGCAACGCAGGCGTTGTCGGGAATGTCCGATGTTACTACTGCATTTG
>CADARW010000115.1 GCA_902790405.1 uncultured Bacteroidia bacterium | reverse complement strand
ACCAGCTTTTGCAGAGTCGGGATTGTTGCAGGTGTATATTGCGTTGACTTTTAAGTCGCCGACATTGCTTGTAGTCTTCAAGTCCTTGATTGATACGGTGCTGTTCTGCATTGTAATGTCACCATTGAGGTCGTTCATCTTCAGTCCGGCAAACTTAACGGTGTCGAGCTTGAGGTTTAACTTGCAGTTGAGGTTTGCAGGAATCTCAAAGAGAGTCATCGGTACGGTATCGTATTCTTGTTCGGTCGTATCCTGAATTTCCATGTTGTCGCTAGCAGCAAGTTCCTCCTTGTGGGCTTTCTCCATCATTTCCTTCATCTTGCCCATACGCTCGTTGTATATTTCGGCGAGGTCTTTCTTGCTGTATGCTTTTCGAATCGAATCGACATATCGTGCTCGTGCAGAATCGGTTATGTTAGGCATTTGCCGTGGCGCATTGCCCATTCCTGCTTTTGCCTTCGACAGCATCTCCTGAACCGATTTCTTGGCTTCATCGTCCTTAATCTTTGCTTGCTCGCCCATGTAGTTGGCATAAAGCATCTCGTTGAGGTCGAGGTTGCGCGACTGAACATTAAGGTCGGCGCTGAGTGTACGTCCACGCAGGAAGGCTCGGCGCATATTGTCAACTCGTCCGTTTACCTTCATCAGAGACTTGCCGACGCGAAGCATGAAGTTGTTGAGGTGCAGTGTGTCGTCGGTGAAAGTAACATCGAGTCGGCGTGTGCCGGTCTTCAGGTCGAAGTATGGCGACATGTACCTTGCCGCCTTTGCGTAAACCTTGCCGTCGAATCGGAATTTTCGCAGAGCGCCTTCGGCATCTTCGATGCTGGTGCAAAGGTTTATGAGCGAATCGGTGTTGATTGGTTTTCTTGTCGATTGGTCAATTTCTACACGTTCGCCGTTTACTCGCGTAAACCTGCGGACTCTCGGACGACCGTTGAGCACAATTCGTGTTGAGTCGAGGAATGCACCCTGAGTTGGTTCGTAGTAAACAATGGAGTCGAGTCCGAGTGATGCGCGGAGTGCAGGGATAAGTGCGTCGGTGGTGTCGGGACGGATAGCCATCGAGATGCGGCCTGTCTTTCCCGAAACAAACATTGTGTCGGCAACTATTGCTTCCATTCCTCTTAAACTTCCGGCAACAATGAGGTGCGGTACTTCGTTTATCGGTTCTTCGACATTGGCGTAGAGGTTCAGCTTCGAAACCCTTGCCTCGATGGTGCGTGGCGATGATACTCTTACGGTATCGACTGTTACGCGGGCACTGCTGAGCTGTAGCCTTTCGGAACGGCGCGACTTCATCGAGTTTATGCCAAGGTCAGCTGTTGCGTTCTTTCCGAAGACGAGGAATCGCATCGACGGGATTCTCAGCAGTATCCTTTCGATGTTGATGTTGCCGAGCATGTAGATTTTCTGAACGTTCATCTTCATCAGGTTGGCGAGCGAGAAACGCGCTTCGATGTCGGACGAAAGTTTTCCCTTATATGTTAGGTCGTCGATTGGGAACAGCGACGAAATGTAGTCAAGATTGAGGTTGCATCTCAGCTTTGCGTTTATGTAGGGGTCGCCAAGGATGTTGCTGGCTTTGCCTTTGAGGTTGAAATATGTTTCGCCAACCGTAGCGTTAAGTTGCTTTACATCGATGTACGACTCCGCAATTTTCTCGGAGTTGTATTTAAGGTTGGTTTCCATATTGAGCTTTACTTCGGCATTCTGCTCAAGTACTATGGCGCGAATGTCGTTCAGTACTAGGCTTGCGTCAATATTGGGGTATATGTCGTCTTTATATGTGCCTTTAGCAGTTCCGTTGAAGTTTACTGCTCCCGAAATCCTATATTTTTTCAGGTCGGCGACTAGGCTTTTGGGTATCATTTCCAGCACATTGTCGATTTGAGGAATGTCGAGTCCGACAATCAGGTCGGTGTTCCACGACGAGTCGGGCAGGTTTTCTGCCAAGCCCGATGCTCCGACAAATATGTCGTTGCTGGTTATGCTTAATGTGTCGATGTCGTATCGGTTGAAATCGGCATTGCTTATTGCCTTCAGTTCTATGTTAAGCGGTATGTCGCTGAAAGTAAGTGCCGAATCGTTGTATTCGGAAAGCAAAAGGTTGAGTTTTGTGTCGAGGTCGTAGGTAGTGTCGGAGATTTTTGCCAGTGCACCGATTCCTATTGTATCGACATTTATTATTGTTCTCGATGTGCTGTCGCTGAATTCGGCAGTCAACAGACCAAATTCTGTATCGAGTTTGTATTCGCCATCGTTTATGTTTCCGTTGAGGGTTATTGTTGTAGGTTCTACTTTTGCAAGAATTTGTGATGAACCGTCGTCGTATTTCGCCTTGAGTTTCAGGCTTGTAGCTATGTCGATAATTTCGGCGTTAACTTCGCCAGTAAGTTCCAGATTGGTGGAGTCGAGAGTCGCCGACATTTGCGATTCCTCGTCAATGTAAGATGCCTGCAGATCGTCGATTAACAGGCGGTTTATACGTATTTTGTAGTCGAACGATGAGGTGTCTTCGTCGGGAGTGGTGTCCGATTCGTAAATTTCCCAGTTGGCTTTGCCCTCGGCGTTTACATAGCCGTTTACAATCGGGTGGGAGAGGTAGGCTTCGTTTACGATTATGCTGTCGTTCTTGAAAAATTCAATGATGTTTACAGAAAGGCGTAGTGTGTCGAATTTGATAAGCGTGTCGGTGAGGTCGTCCTTGATGGCTTTGGAGATGATTTCGCTGTTGATGAGTTCAAGCTCAACATTAGGCATATTTTTCCATACCTTGATGTTTATTTTTCCCAAGTCGAATTTTGCGTTAAGATAGTCGCTAGCGATTTCGTTTACTTTTTTGTTGCCCGATTCTGAATTGATATAGGTTTCCAGTATCAGCGGCGAAAATGCAACGAGCAGCACAAGGATTCCAATGAGGCTTCCAAATGCTATCAGCAGACCTTTCAGTACTTTTCTGCCTTTGCTTTTCTTCTTTTTTTCGACTTGTTCTTCCATAAGTGTCAAGTTTCAGGAATATGCCGTTCTTTGTTTTTATTAAAAGGAAAAGCGAAACGCATGGCTTCGCTTTCCATTTGTGTTTTTTAGTTATATCTTATTTGATACCCAAGTTCTTCTTTATATCCTTTGGCAAAGCGTCCTTGTGAACGACGATGTTCATTGTTTTGTATCTAACGTAAGCCTTGCTAGCGTAGAACATACCTTTGTATTCGCCGTATTCACCCCAGCTGTTCTTTACCATGTAGTATTCGTTACCAGTCTGGTCCTTTGCGGTTCCGTAGATAACCATTCCGTGGTCGTCGGTAGTTTCCCAGTTGTCGAATGCTGCCTGGCGTTCTTCCTGGGTAACCCAGCGCTGTGGAGTCGGGTGCTTAGCGGCTTCGTCGGCAATCTGCTTTGCGCTCATGCCTGTCCAGTGAGCCATATCGCTGCCCTTCATGCTAGCTGCTTCGGCGTTGGTTTCGGGCAATACGCAGAATCCCTTGCGAGTACCAATCTTGAATCCCTGTTCGCTAACATCTGCACCCCAAGCAACGGTGTAGCCGTTTTCGATAGCGTTGTCAAAAATTCTCATCATTTCGTCGATAGTGACATTGTAGCACTGCGACCATCTCCAGTTGTCCTGAATTTCGAGGACGAACTTCTCGTTGAACGGGTGGTGAGTGTATGAAGTTATTGATACATAGTCGTCTGGGTTAAGTCCGAGTGACTGGTAGAATGACATCGGGGTGTATTCGCGTCCCTTGTAGTTGAACTTTTCGGGGCACTTGCCAAGGTAAACTTCGTGGATGGCCTTTATTGCCTTGAGCCACAAAGTCTGGTTTGCGCTGTCCTTCTGCAAGCTCTTGTGTTCGCCCTTAGCGATAGCCTTTACAACTGCATCCGATACAGCAGAAAGTTCGGTGTGGTCTGACAAAGAGTCACCGTACATAACACCTGGACGCATTTCTTCTTCGGGAACAAGTCCGAAATGTGACATGCCGTATAATACGTCGTAGAACGAACCGCCCTGTGAGAACGATACGTCACCGTGAGTACGAACAGCAGCCTGAGCGCGGTCGATATAAGTGTTTGAAACTATGAACATTTCCGAGAAATCGTATTCGCCCTTGCCCATACGGAGCAATTCAGCCTCGATGAAACCAAGTCCCGAATAGCACCAGCAAGTTCCGGCGCGGTTCTGGTCCTTTACCGAGGTGATAGGAATTTCCTTCACATTGGTGAATACATAACCTTCATCTTCTTTCTCTTCTTTTTCCTGTGCCCACATATTCGTTGAAATCAACGCGATGCCGAGCAATGCAATAATAACTTTTTTATTCATATTTATCTAATTTAATTTGTTGACGTACAGAAATTAATTTAATAAAAATCCTTCAATTAAAATTGTTTCAAAGTTAATCAATGATTTTATTCGTACAATAAATAAAATGTTAATAATTTTCAGCCTTGGTTTGTTTGGACAATATGGCTATGTCTAAAATGAAAAAGGGGGCTTTTGCCCCCCTTTTGTTTGTTTTTTCAAAATACTAATACTCGTCCTCGTTGAAGAAAAAGTCATCCTTTGAAGGATAGTCGGGCCAAATGTCCTCTATGCTTTCAAATATTTCTTCATCGTCTTCAATTTCCTGAAGGTTTTCGATGACTTCCAGATTTGCACCCGAACGGATTGCGTAGTCAATGAGTTCGTCCTTTGTTGCTGGCCAAGGTGCGTCCTCAAGTTTCGATGCTAATTCCAATGTCCAATACATATTCGTAATATTTTATTTCCTTAATTTTGGGAGTGCGAAATAATGAAATTTTTTGCACTTAGCAGTTTAAATCCCAGAAAAAATCCTCCTTTTTATTAACAGCCATATATTTCCGTCCAAGGACGAATAGATAGTCGGATAATCTGTTGATATACAGCATTATATTCTTGTCGACAAATCCTATTTTGCTTAGGCTGACGATTCGGCGTTCGGCTCGGCGGCATATTGTGCGAGAAATGTTGCACCAGCTTGTAACATCGCATCCTGTGGGCAATACGAAGCCTTTTTGCGGTGGCAGATTTTCGCTTATGCGATCTATTTCTTTTTCTACATTGTTAATATCTTCTTCGGAAATCTTGCGGATTTTCGTCGCAATTTGTTCGTATGCGGCTTCGTCGGGAGTGGCTAGGAAGGACCCGATGCTGAAAAGTTTGTTCTGTATTATATTTATGGTATCGTCGTCGGCTTTTTCGAGTCCGAAGTTGCGAATCATACCTATATTAGAATTCAGTTCGTCGATTGTTCCGTACGACTCGATTCTTATGTCGTCCTTGTCGATGCGTGTTCCGCCGACCAATGATGTTGTGCCTTTGTCGCCTGTCTTTGTGTATATTTTCATTGTGGTATGTGTTTAATTGTTGTCGTTATTATTATATGGTAGTTCAATTGCTTCTATATTTTCCGTGGGGATAAGGTTGTCTCTGCAAGCCACTGCTTGAAAGGTTCTGCCTTCTTGGATGGAATAGACTGGATTAGTCGCAAAAGCTGTTCTATGTCAGCGACATCTGCCATTCTTTTCTTTCCATCTGCTGCAGGTAATTTCAAAGCGTTACAATTTGTAACGGTTTCATTTCCCTCATCTCTAAGACGCTTTTTCAATACTCTCCAATAAGTTTGTGGATTATCGCTATCAGTTAGCACTTGTACAACATCCACCACCGAGAAATAATATTTCTCCTTTTCTGCGTCCCATACGACACGCACTTTCTTGTTTTCAAAGAGTTGTATTGCGAAGTTGTTTTCCATATAGATTGGTTTATTTTTGGTATTACAAAAAATGGAAACCCTCTTCGGATTCCCATTTTTTATGTAATATACCGATTACTTATATTCCTTTACGGTGCCGGTTCCGTTGAGAACTTCGTTTCCGCAGATTGCAAGAGCAAGCATTTCGTTTTCGCCCTTGTAAATCTTTACGTTAGGAGTAATCCAGCTAATCTGGTCGGTAATCTGCTGCATCCATGGCTTGCTGTATGCAATACCGCCGGTGAGGATGATGGCATCAACTTTGCCCTTAACAACTGCTGCAAGACGGCTGATTTCCAATGCTACCTGATAGCAGAATGCATCAACCAAGAGTTTGCTCTTCGGGTCGCCGTTGAGAGCGTCAACTTCTACCTTGTAAGCATCGTTTGTGCCGAGGTAAGCAACGAAACCGCCTTCGGCAGTTACCATCTTCTTAACCTTTGCCATGTCGTACTTTCCGCTGAAGCAAACTTCGATAAGCTTGCTGGCGTTGATAGAGCCGGAGCGGGTAGGCGAGAATGGACCGAGGCCGCAGAGTGCGCGGTTGACTTCAACGCAGCGTCCGTGCTGGTGAACACCAACCGAAACGCCACCGCCCATGTGAGCGATGATGAGGTTGAGGTCTTCGTAGGTCTTGCCGATTTCACGGGCGTAGAGCTTTGCCGTCATCTTCTGGTTGAGGCAGTGCCATATAACGCCTTCGCGTGTCGGGTCGAGGTCGAACTCGGGATGACCGGTAATCTTAGCGTATTCGGGACGCTCGTCAACAATACCCGGGTCGGCAATGTATGCGCATTCAAGACCAATTTCCTTTGCAATACTGTCGGAAATGATAGCACCGAGGTTGCATGCGTGCTTACCCTGGATACCAGCGCGGCATTCTTCGAGCATAAGTTCGTTTACACGGTAAGTTCCCGATTCGCAAGGACGGGTAAGACCGCCACGACCGACAACTATTGCGATTTCGTCGGTGCTTACGCCATGCTTCTTAACCATGTCGAGGATGGCATTCTTGCGGTACTCGAACTGGTCTGCAACTTCCTTGTATTGTTGTATTTCCTCGATCGGGTGCTTGATATTCTCGGTGAAGATTTCGGTTTCGCCTTCGAATATCGAAGCCTTGGTCGATGTTGCGCCAGGATTGATTATTAAGCTTTTATTCTTCTTTAATTCCATATATTTAATTGTGTTAATGATTTACTTATTTTGCTGCTAGGGCTGCAAGAGCGATTGAGTACATCTTCGACTTTGCAGAGTCGCCACGTGAGGT
>CADARW010000114.1 GCA_902790405.1 uncultured Bacteroidia bacterium | reverse complement strand
CAAGTTCAATAATTTTATTTGCAATATCTAAATAATGCATAGGAGCATTTTCTGCTTGCAAAACTGCTATTATCGCATCAACCCACTTCATAGCCCTTATTTCTTACTTTCTTCAATCGACTTCTTTGCCTTTGCCTCGAGTTTTGTGATTTCCTTCTGCAAGTTCTTTGGAATTGACTCGCCATCACGCATAACGCACTCGTGGCACTTCATATCAAGCGTGTACATACGGCCTACGCAGTAGTTGGAACGACCGCAACCAGCGTGATAGTTAGGATTTTCCTGAACATGCTTTACGAAATCGGGATCCTTGATGAGCACATGCGCTATCTGGAAAAGTTCGAAACCTTCGTCCATAATGCGCTGGCAGTTTGCACCCGACTGAACGCCACCGACATAAATCAGCGGAACATCCTTTATTTCCTTCTGGAAAATCTTGGCTTTCTCCATGAAATACAACTCCTTGAACGGCGATGTTGGCATAACCATAGCGGCAGCACCAGGGATGTTGAGGGCAGCCTTGAGCCACCAGAACGACTTCGGCATATAATAGGCCAATGTCTTGTGAGGCATTGCACCGCCAAGGATCGTCATCGGCGAAGCACTTACAGTACCGCCCGACAAAACTATGCCGTGAACCTTGTGCTTTGCTATTTCCTTGGCAACCTTTATTCCCTCCTCGATGCTTACGCCGCGCCAGCAGTCGTCCCACATGTTGGTCTTGACAACAACTGCCATATCGTCCTTTGCGTGAAGCATAACCTCGTCGAGGATTTCATTCAAGAAACGAACACGATTCTCGAACGAACCTCCATACTCGTCGTGACGACGGTTGGTACGCTTGCCAATGAACTGCGAAATAAGGTAGGAATGTCCTGCGTGAATCTCAACGCAGTCGAAGCCAGCCTCGCGACAGAAGTCAACAGCCTTGCCGAAGTTCTTTACAATTTGCTTGATTTCCTCCACCTTCAGACGGCGGTGGAAAGTCGGCGAATACAAGTTGAAGCCGTTGGATGCGCTTACAGGCATACAGTGGCAAGTTGCACGGTGAGTCATATTTCCGCAGTGACCGAGCTGGATGCTCGCCTTTGCGCCTTCGGCGTGGATAGCGGCAGTAAGTTCGCGCAATGCAGGAAGGCTTTCCTCGCGCACATATATTTGTCCGTTGAACGAAACGCCGGTAATATCGACAGCGCAGTAAGCCACGGTTGTCATTCCGACGCCACCGCGTGCTACGCTAACGTGGTAGTCCATCAATTCTTTTGTCGGCATGTTGTCGCGTGCCATGTTCTCGAAAGCCGCCGAGCGGATGAAGCGGTTACGGAGAGTAATGGGTCCCAATTGGTAAGGAGTAAAAAGTTTATTAGATTCCATATGTTTAATTTTCTACGTTGAGTCGCGCCGCGGCACGACTGTACAATATTTTTATTTTATAGTTTTTCTTTCGTTCCCTGAGCAAAGTTGAAGGAGCGATATTGCGTTGTAAATCCAAATATCTAATTCTTCAAAAGTAGAAACCGTTGCCATAATCTTCAAATCTTTCAAATCTTCTAATACACAAAAGGAATGATTCTCTTCAGTTTCTTCCTGTCAAACTCCTCAGCGAATTCATTCTCGTACTTGTGATAGATTGAATTTGCCCTCGGAACAAGGTTACAGCACGAGAACCAGAAGAACAAGGCTCCTGCCCAAGAATAGGTAAGGATTGCAAAGCCGAGCCATTCGGTAATTTCGCCGAAATAGTTGGCGCTGGTGACATACCTATACATACCTTTCTTTGGAAGATAATGGTTGGTATCGCCGGGCTTGCGCAGATGGCGGATAACATGGTCGGAATTCAAGTTGATGAACATTCCGGTAAAGAAAATGATAGTTCCTGCGATAAACTGCCAGCTCGTGAGCCAATCGGTAGAATACAGCACACTATATGTCGGATTTGCAGGTGCAAGGTGGAACAGCCAGTAGCCCTGGATGTAGCCGTTTATCAGGTTCCAGATTACCGACATCGCCATTATCGCAATCGGCATCTTCGACTTGCCCTTGAGCAAGAACGGGAAGATGAACGACCGCTGGAAATAGTGCAGTTCGAAGAACAGGAAGAACAACAGGTACGGTGCGTTATACTTGATTTCGGGCGCGGCAGTCCACCAAAGGTATAGCACTATAAAAAATACAGGGCATTCCATCAGCATCCAACCCCACTTGTTTGGCATTGCAGGTCCCCACTTTGCCGAAATCATCTTGCCGTAGCCAGCATCAACAAAATAAAGTGAAATAAACACAACCAAACCAACGACTGCCATGATAATCAGCATCGTATTGAAAAATTCGGGCGTAAATATAGCTTCCATCCTATTATTATTCTCCTAATTAAAAAAGTTCGCAAGTTTATAAAAAAAATGCCAAATGGATAGTTTTTTAACAGGAAAGGCAGCATAAATATGAACATATTTATACACAAAAACCAACTCAAAAATCCTCTCAAAATAATTTCACAAAAATAAAATTGGCTCAAATAAAAATCTTATCTTTGCCCCAAATTTTTCAAAAATTCATTAAAAACTTAAAGACATAACATAATGGAAGAAATCAAAACCACTGCCTTCACGCAGTTTCACATCGCACAGGGCGCACAGATGGCACCTTTCGCTGGCTTCAACATGCCAATCCAGTACACTAGCATAAACGACGAGCACATCTTCTGCCGCGAACATATCGGCGTTTTCGATGTTTCTCACATGGGCGAATTCTGGGTAACAGGCGAAAAGGCTTTCGACTTCGTACAGAAGGTTACTTCGAACAATGTTGCCGACCTCACCGACGGTAAGGTTCAGTACTCGTGCCTGCCTAACAACGACGGCGGTATCGTTGACGACCTCTTGGTTTACAGAATCAACGACAAGAAATATTTCCTCGTTGTAAACGCTGCTAACATCGACAAGGACTGGAACTGGTGCATCGCAATAGCAGAAAAGATGGGCTTGAAGGTCGGACAGGACATCGTAAACGCATCCGACGAATACTGCCAGCTCGCTGTTCAGGGTCCTTACGCTCTGAAGGCTATGCAGAAGCTCACTAAGGCTAATGTAATCGACATGGAATACTACACCAACAAGATTATCGAATTCGCTGGCATTCCAGAAGTTATCTTCTCGACAACCGGTTACACAGGTGCTGGTGGATGCGAAATCTACGCAAAGAACCCGTACGCCGACAAGCTGTTGAAGGCTGTCCTCGAAGCTGGTGAAGAATTCGGCATCAAGATGATAGGTCTTGGCGCACGCGACACTCTCCGCCTCGAAATGGGATTCTGCCTCTACGGACACGACATCAACGACACCACTTCGCCAATCGAAGCAGGTCTTGGCTGGATTACCAAGTTTGTTGATGGCAACGACTTCACAAACCGCGCATACCACGAGAAACTGAAAGCAGAAGGCACTAGCAAGATGTTGAAGGGCTTCATCCTCGTTGACCGCGGAATTCCACGTCCCGAATACCTCGTTTACGATGCAGAAGGCAACGAGATTGGTCATGTTACCTCGGGAGCAATGTCGCCAATGATGAAGAAGG
The DNA here is from genome assembly GCA_902790405.1 of uncultured Bacteroidia bacterium. GTDB lineage: Bacteria > Bacteroidota > Bacteroidia > Bacteroidales > ML635J-15 > Bact-19. The sequence continues at coordinate 3,518 of CADARW010000114.1, read as the reverse complement.
GTATCGGTATGGCATACCTCAACCGCGGCTTCTGGAAGGAAGGCACCGAAATCTACATCGACATCCGTGGCAAGAAGGTAAAGGCCGAAGTTAAGAAGACTCCGCTCTTCAAGGACCAGATGCCTCAGGTTAAGTAATGTAAACTATTGAACTATAAGAATCTCGGGACTTGGGTTCCGAGGTTCTTTTTTTGAAAAAATTGCACAGAATAAAAACATCTTTATCTAATTGATTATCAATTGTTAATTATCCATTGTCAATTATAATTCCATGGCAACCACCTCAAACTTTGTAGATTATGTAAAGATATACTGCCGGTCGGGAGCGGGCGGCGCAGGTTCGATGCACTTCCGCCACGAGAAATTCGTGGAGAAAGGCGGTCCCGACGGTGGAAACGGCGGTCGCGGCGGACATATAATCCTACACGGCACTACCAATGTGTGGACACTTCTGCACCTCAAGTACAACCGCCACATCTTCGCCGAAAACGGCACTAACGGAAGCGGGGCACTATGCACTGGCGCAAACGGCAAGGACATTACCCTCGATGTGCCGCTCGGAACTATCGCCCGTGACGAATACACCGGCGAAGTGCTCTGCGAAGTCACCGAGAACGACCAGGAAATCATCCTCCTCAAAGGCGGTCGCGGAGGACTTGGCAACGCAGAATTCAAGACGGCAACCAATCAGGCGCCAAAGTTCTCGCAGCCCGGCGAACCCGGAATCGAAAAGACCGTAATCCTCGAGTTGAAAGTACTTGCCGATGTCGGTCTCGTAGGTTTCCCCAATGCTGGCAAATCGACCTTATTGTCGGTTGTATCGGCAGCAAAGCCCGAAATTGCCGACTACCCTTTCACCACGCTCGTGCCTAACCTCGGCATCGTAGCCTACCACGACTACAAGTCGTTTGTAATGGCCGACATCCCCGGAATCATTGAAGGTGCAAGTCAGGGCAAAGGTCTGGGACTTAGATTCTTGCGTCACATAGAGCGCAACTCGATACTGCTGTTCATGGTTCCTGCAGACACCAAGGACATACGCAACGAATACGAAGTGCTGCTCAACGAACTCACGCAGTACAACCCCGAACTACTCGACAAGAAACGTATCCTTGCCGTCACCAAGTGTGACCTCATAGATGACGAACTTCAGGAAATGCTATCGAAGGAACTGCCCGAAAAGATTGAAACAGTCTTCATTTCGTCGGTGGCACACAAGAACATCGACAAGCTGAAAGACCTAATCTGGAAGGCATTGAACGAATAACATTGCGACATGATTGAAAGCCTTGAACTCATAGACCGCAAAATTCTACTGTTCATCAACGGGTTGCACGCCGACTGGCTTGACCCGATAATGTGGGCGATAAGTAGCAACTGGTTCTGGATTCCGATGGTTCTGCTTTTCATCATCGTTGCGATATGGCGTTTTAGAAAACACTGCTGGATTCCCATCCTTGCAGCCACGCTGTGCTTCGCCACTACCGATGTGGTTTCGCACAATGTGAAGGAATCGGTGCAGCGCTACCGTCCTACGCATAACCTTGAAATAGAGAACGAAGTCCACACCGTAAACGACTATCGCGGAGGAATGTACGGCTTCTTTTCCGGTCACGCTGCCAACAGTTTCGGACTTGCGCTAATCACAATGCTTTTCATCCGCAGGAAATGGTACACAATAACCGCACTTTGCTGGGCTACAATCGTCTCATATTCACGAATGTACCTCGCAGTCCACTACCCTGCCGACATATTTGTAGGATTCTGCTTTGGAATCTCGGTGGCAGTGGCATTTTTCATTGCGACAAAGGCGATTGTAAAAAAATCAAAAAAACTTAAAACAAATCTATCATTATAAGAATTTTATTTCTTAACTTTGGCACTCGTCAATAATTGTGTTTTTATGAAAAGACTTTTAATAACGATTGCTGCGATAATATTGTCAATCCAGGCTTTCTCGCAAACAGTACCAGACCAGTTTACAGAAACAGTCACACTTACCGATTACTATGGTGACACATACAATATCAATGCCCTACTTGCCGATGGCAAATATATTGTTTTTGATTTTTTCTACACCACTTGCCACTATTGTCAAGAAGAGACACCAGATCTCTCAAACTTATATACTGCAATGGGATGCAATGGTGCCGATGTCATAGTAATAGGCATAGAAGTTACCGAACACGACGCTTCTCATGACATTGAGTGGTACATGAACGAATTTGGCGCAATCTATCCGATAGCACCATTGGCAAACAACCCGATTAATGCAACACTTTATAACAACTGGGAAATAGACGGCACTCCCACATATGTTTGCATAAGTCCAGACAGATCGATGCGAGAACTGAACAGACCTTTAAGCTCGGGGGAACTTGTTGGTCTTGGCGCACACGAAAGTGCCTGCCCAGACAATATGCCGGTTGCCGACTTTATTGCAAACAGAACTCGTATTCCTGCAGGAGAAACAATAACATTCACCAATCGTTCCCTACGCTCAACCGCATGGTCGTGGACATTCCAAGGTGGCACTCCCGCAAATTCAACCGAAGAAAATCCGACCGTAACATATAACACCACAGGTAGATTCACTGTAACACTAACAGCAAGAAACCGTCAAGGCAACGAGGACTCAAAGACCCGCACAAGCTATATCGAAGTCGTGGACCCACCAACAGAAGCCCCAACCGCCTATTTTGCAGCGAACCAGGTAACAGTAATTGCCGGTAATGCAATTAATTTCACTGACCTCTCGCAAGGTCAGCCATGGACATGGATTTGGCACTTCGAAGGTGCAAACCCGTCAAGCTCTACCGACCAGCATCCACGCAACATCAGATACAATAGCGTCGGACATTATGACGTTACGCTAATTGCCCAGAATATGCTTGGGTCCGACACTCTTACTCTCGAAAACTATATCAACGTAATACCATCGATAGGCGACGAAGTCCCGAAGGCAAAATTCTCTTGCAATAGCCGACTTGTACAAGTTAACACTCCAGTACGCTTTACCGACGAATCGGAAGGTTACCCAATGTATTGGGCATGGGAATTTGAAGGCGGAGACCCTGCAACTTGTGAATTCCAAGTCGTTCAAAACGGTGTAACCTACGAAAACTCCGGTATTTACGACGTCAAATTGGCAGTGTCTAATCCCAACGGAGGAAACATCCTCAACAAACGTGACTATATTGTTGTTTATGAAAACTACGTAGGCTCGTACTGCGACACACTTTGCAACCTACTCGACAACGAAACAGCAATAAAACTTAGTGCACATGGACTAAACGGATACATAGGCGGACACAACGGCGACAGAATTACCACCTACGCTGACAAGTTCGAGTACTACACCTTCAACGAAATTTCTTCGATAATTGTTCCGATACTGAAGCTAGAATACACAAACGACAACGAATACATCACTTTCATCACATGGGATGGCAACGATCCTGTTCCGACAACAATATTGTCGGAACAAAAGGTTTACCTGAAAGACCTTCACGAAAATTA
>CADARW010000113.1 GCA_902790405.1 uncultured Bacteroidia bacterium | reverse complement strand
CAAAGCTACCAGAACCATGGAACGACAGCCTGCGCTTTGGTCTTGCGTTATACGATGAAGTAAGAACTGCGGTAATTCCAGGCGTACATTTCGGCAGAGAATGGAACAACTACATAAGAATCAACATTGCCCGCGAGGAAGACGAGTTTATAAGAGGTATCGACAACTTGATTGAATTCACAAAAAGGGCGAAGGCACAACATTAAAAATTGTTAATAACATTCGTTGTGAAAAATTAAAGATACCAATAAATATGTGTAATTTCGCAGTGTAAAAATATAAAGACTATGGATATTTCAGGAAAATTGATAAAGGTATTAGAACCCATAACTGGCACAGGAGCAAACGGAACATGGAAAAAACAGTCATTTGTAATTGAATACGCCAGCGGACAGTTCCCCAAGAAAGCATGCTTTCAGGTATGGGGCGACAAGGTAAATCTTTCGTCGCTTGTCGAAGGTGAAGAAGTACATGTATTCTTCGAACCGGAAAGCCGCGAGTACAACAATAACTGGTACACCGACCTGCGTGCATGGAAAGTAGAATCGGCACAAAACCAGACCGGCAGTTTCTCGGCAATGCCGACACCACCTCCCCCAACTGGAGCACCAATGCCTACCGAAGTTCCGAACTTCGTAGATGCTGGCAGCAATGCCGACGATGATTTGCCGTTCTAATGAAAAAAACTACAACATAACAATTATTTTTTGACGATTCTTTTGCTATGTCAAGAATAGTTGTTATGTTTGCAAAGTTCAGTTGCCCAAACCTATACATCTTGCAATTTATGTGTATGAGGCGGTTAATGAACAGGTCGAGCAAGCGATCTAAAGAGTGTTGTCGGGCAACTCTTTTGAAAAGAAGTTAGAAATAACTTCTTTTTTATTTTATTTTCGTTCCCATACAATAGTCATTTTATCAAGATCTTTGCTCCTTATCGCTCTAGTTGAAGTTATCATCCAAAAATTCTCTTCTGCGTAATAAGACAACAAGCACTAAAGAACAAGGCTTATTCCCCAAACATATACGATTATAATTTGATGCTATATATTTAGCATAATCATCCATTCTCAATCCTAAATTATTTAATTGATCCTCAATTTCTTCAATATGCTGCCTATTATGCCTCAAAGCATTTTGCACTTTACAACGTATATTTCTTGCATCGCATCTAACAAAAAAGAACTTAGAAACACTCTTGATTGCCGAAACTAGAATTTTCCCCACAATAGGATATTCTTTGTTTAATTTAGTTTTGTTTTTATTTCGATTACCCATAATAAATTTGTTCGATTATACATACGCACTTCTAAGCAAGAACGTATCCTCACCTTTTTCTTCCGCAATATGTATATACATTAAGGTTATTCTGTTTTTCCTTACTCGACTTCTTGCATTTTCTCCATAAATGCCAATCCAACCCTTAATTCTTCGTACGAATATTTGCCTTCGGCTTCTGCATAAAGTGGAGAAACACTTCCCGAAAAACTATGAGATTCAAGGAAATCCATAATTTCTGAGAATTTTCCCTTGCCAATCAACTCTTCGGGCTGGATTTCGCCAGTCTTTACGAATCTTGTAAGGTGTGAATACACAGTCGATTCAACAAGCGAACGTTCTTTTGCAATATCCGCCACCGACATGCCCTGCCTAAACATTTCTAGAGACTTTCTGCTGCTGTCTACCTTGGGCAATTTTGGTTTCTTTTCCTTTTTCTTTTTTGGTTCCGACAATTTCTCGGGTTCTGGCGGCACCGCATCATCATCTATGCCATTTGTCTTGCAATAGTCGTTTATAATATTCAAAATATCATTACCATAGGCCGCAACTTTCTTCACGCCAATGCCAGTTATCTTGCTCAGCGACTTTGCATTGCGTGGCAACTTGTCAACAATCTCAACCAACGACTTTTGTGGCAAAACGTAGTAAATCGGCATATCAAACTCATCGGCAACCGACTTTCGCCAGGCATTAAGCACACCGAACAGTTCCTTGTTTGTTTTCGGAACCGAATAAGTAGAATGCGACTTGCGGCTAAAAGTTGGCACGAACTTGTCCTCGGTAATCGAAATTATCTTCAGATACATTTCGGTAGAAAAACCATCACGCAGCTTTTCAAAGACATTGCGTTTCTTACAATATTCAAGTTCGAGAACTTCCAATGCCGACTTCATCTCGTCGTCAATTTCCTTGTTGTCCGACTCAAGCAACATTTGCGAAAACGGCTCACCAATAATATCGGCTAACTTCCCGTAATAATACTCCGATGCTTTCCAGAGCCGCTGCTGCAAAAACTCATCATCCTTCAGTTGCACATCGGGCGAAACCGAAAATATCTTCCACAATTGTACGACAAACTTCTTGTTAACATCAAAAATTTGCGAATCAAACTGCTGCACGACATCAATCAACCGTTGCGAATATTCAGGATTAAATCTGTTGAAGTTTGACATATACACCTTGCGCACTTCCGCCAACTGCCTTTGCAACGAGTTGAAATCAAATATTTTAAGCAACACATCGCGCTGATACGAAACTATGTATTTGTTGAGGCTCTGCTCGTCGGGTTGCTTCTGACGAGCATTGTCGCAAAAAGTTACCACTTCGGTGTCGGACTTTATCATCTGCGACGAAATTGGGGTTTTCAGCGTCAGCCCTTCCAGCGACTTGCAACGGCTCAATGCCACATACACCTGTCCGAACGCAAAAGCAGCATGCACATCAATAATCGCACGGTCGAACGTAAGCCCCTGACTTTTATGAACGGTTATCGCCCACGCAAGCCGCAATGGGTACTGTATGAACTCGCCGATTACATTCTGTTCAATCTCTTTTGTTTCATTGTTGACGACGTACTGGATGTTTTCCCATTTTTCCTCTTTTACCTCTATCGGAGAAAGGTCGCCCTTGCAGAGAACCATTATTTTCGTATCGTCGATTTCGGTTATCTTACCTATTTTGCCGTTGTAGTACAACTTTGCGGGCGACGAATCATTTTTAATGAACATTACCTGCGCACCTACTTTCAAAGTAAGCGTTTCGTCGGTAGGATACATATATGGAGGAAAATTGTCGATGATGTCAGCCTCAAACTTGTATTCCTGACCTTCGAGAGCATCAAGTTTTGATGTGTTGATGCCATTAGCATCGTTATTGTGCGTGGTCAGACGGATATTCTGTTCGTCATCGTCATCTGAAGTTGTAGACACCCGGCTATTTAACACGGCAAGCGATTCCTTTGTAAGTGTGTTTGTCCGAATCTGGTTCAGTATCGAAATAAACACATCGTCCTGCTGGCGAAAAATATGCGTCAGTTCGACGGTCACATAATCGACCTTTTTCAAGGCATTGCTGTCGAAGAAATATGGCGAGCGGTAAAATCGGCTTATTATCCGCCATTCTTCCTCCTTAACCACTGGAGTCAACTGGTAAAGATCGCCAATCATCAGGAGTTGCACGCCACCGAACGGCAATGATGAACGGCGATAATGGCGCAGCACACCGTCAACAGCATCAAGCAAATCGGAACGCACCATACTTATTTCATCGATAACAAGCAAGTCGAGCGAACGTAGAAGCTTAATCTTGTTACCACTCATCCGAAATTGTTCGCGAACAGCATTTCCTTCCTCGTCTTTTGTAACAAACGAAACATCTGCACCTTCGGGAATGTATGGTGTGAATGGAAGCTGGAAAAACGAGTGGATTGTAACGCCACCAGCATTGAGGGCTGCCACACCTGTCGGTGCTACAACAGCCATACGTTTACGGGTGATGTTCGGCAGATTGCGCAGGAAAGTAGTCTTTCCTGTCCCAGCCTTTCCTGTGAGAAACACAGACTTGCTTGTGAACTTCACAAGGTCGTGAGCGAGCTTTATATTTTTGTCGATGGCTTCCATTTCGATGGCACTGCCTTTGTCTGCAAAAGTAACGCTTTTCTGCGAATCGCTTTTGAGGTCAATCATTTTCTTGTTAAATTCTTTTTGAACATTATTGATATAAATCGGCAGCCGCCATAGAGCGACCACCGAAAATTGACTACTACTGGAGACTATCCGGCTTGCTGAACAATATGCGCTCGGCAACAACCTCGTACGATTGCCGTTCTACCCCACTTCGGTCTGTATAGTTTTTCTGCTTCAAACAGCCATCAACGACCACTTCATAACCTTTCGAAATTTTTGTTTTCACCATATCGGCAAGGCTTCCCCATGCAATCACATTATGCCACTGCGTTTCCTTGACAACCTTGTCGTTTCGCTTTGAAAATTCGGATGTTGCAACCGAAATCCTTGCCATTTTCGTTCCGCTTGGGAATTCATAAAATTTAGGGTCACCGCCAAGATTTCCAATCAATTGTACTCTGTTTCGTAAATTCATAACAATAATTTTTTAATGATTAACACTCTGCTCTATCGGCATTCTGCCCACCTCTTTTCTCACAAATAATCTCTTCGGCAACAACCTCGGTAATATACCGTCTGATGTTGTCCTTGTCGTCGTAGCTACGGCTTGCAAGCCTTCCCATAATTACAACATGCGACCCCTTCGTGCATTTGTCCGCTACCATATCGGCATTGGTATTCCACGCCACAACATTGTGCCATTCTGTTTTACCAACCTGCTTGCCGTTCTCAAAATAATTCTCTGTGGTAGCCAACGAGAATCTTGCTACTTTACCATTTCTTGTTTCTGTTACCTTAGGGTCGGTTCCAAGATTTCCGACCAGTCTTACAAAATTTCTAGTATCCATTTTTCTTAAAATTTATTAGTTATACAATTAAAATTATTACTACTTTTGCGTTGTCTTTTGAACGTCACCAAAGGTCGCGTCACATGATGGCGTGGAGCCACAGGACAAAACACTTTTGCTTTGTGGATTTTGGATATTCAGGAGACTTTTTTTATTTGTACGGTTAGAATAAAATGATTTAAACACATGTCCATGCGTAGTCATTTTTAGAACCAACGAATACTTTACCCCACCAAGTTCTCGAACGAGCCTATATGACGTAACAAAGTTACGCACAACACATTTGCCCTTTTTGACAACATCAAGCATATCTATTATTTCAAAAGCAGTAACATGCCCTACTTTTCCGCGGTAATGTTTTAACATAACATGCTGAGACCCTTCAGAATATTTGTCAGAATGCACAAGAAAAGAAACCTTAGCGCCATCCTTATCTGAGGTATTAATTCTTTTCGGCTTACCTTTGGTTCGGCAAAACAAATCAAAAACAATCTGTTGCTCTTCGCTCATTTTCATATCGCCAATCTCAGACTTAAACTGCGCTATTTTTTCGTCAATGAGAGCCATCCTTTTAAAAGCAATCCTTATGCAATATTCTTTTCCATCTTTGCATCTGCACGCTTGATGTGCCTTACCATAATACTGTCGGCAACTATCTCTGATATTTTGCGCTCGTTGCCATTGCGGTCGGTAAAAGTGCTGCTCACGATGCTACCCATCACTATGACTTCGCTGCCCGTGGAAACTTCACGATCTTGCAAAACATCTGCAAGCTTGTTCCATGCCGTAACGCTGTGCCATTGCGTGTCACGCACATATTTGCCTTCTTTTTTATAAACATCGGTAGTTGCAAGCGAGAAGCGTGCGAGTTTCCTACCATTTTCAAATTCTCTGATCTGCGGTTCCGAACCCAGATTTCCAATAAGTTGTACGCGATTTCTTAAATTCATAATCGTAAAATTTTAAACGTTAAACAAATTCTGTTCGGACTTCGTTTTGAAATCCGCTGCAAAAGTCGGGTGATTTGGAAACACGAGTCGGTTTTTAAACGTTTACTTTCGTTTATTAGTCGTTTCTTGTCGTTTATACACGGATATAATGCTAATTAACAATATAGTACGCCTTTATGTACTCAAATTCAATTAGACACAAAAAAGGGTGACAAAATTGCCACCCTTTGCTTATTTCTGAGAAATTCTATATCTACTTCACAACCGTCAATGCCTTTCTTACTCCTGCCAAAGTCGGTTCTCCGGAGATTTCGCTTCCTACGGCGCCCTTCATCCATGCCTGCGGAGTGATTGAGCCTTGCAGAAGCATTCTTGTGAGTTCTTCTGAGAAAGGCTTGTCGGCCATATAAGTTTCTATCTGGTAGTCGATAAGATGTCCTACAGGATAATTTGCCAAGTAAAGAGGTGAATCAATCATGTGCGAGTAGATTGCAAGAATCGGAGAATCCTTAACACCGAATACTGGCGCGTAATACTTGTTCCACACATCCTTTGCAATTGAAACCACTGCATCGCGGAGTTCCTGAGCATTGGCATCCTGATTTTCGTACATCCAGCGCCAAGTGTATAAGTCAACAAGCGAAACACCCATAATCTCGTATGCCGACCAGCAGTTTTCCAATGCCGCCATAGCTTCCTTTTCCTCCGAAGCGTCGCCCTTTGCCTGTCCGAGCAATTTCAAGTCGCGACCTTGGAACATAAATGCAACAGCCTCAGTAAATGCGGTATTCGGAATGCCCTTCAACATATAGTAGTCGATGTCGTAAAGGGTTATGGTCTGCTCTACGCAATGTCCAAGTTCGTGAACAGCAATATTGTAACCCTTGTAGTCCATACCACTTTTTGCAATCCTTGTACGCAGGTGAGCCACATCGCCCTTCATTTCGCTTCCCCAAGCGTGACCAGCACCACGGGCTGGGTCAACACTGATTTTTGCTGCGATAGAGTTTGCCTTCTCGCGCGACCAGCCCAAATCGGTAAGAATACGCGGAATATCGCGGCCAAATGCCGATGGATTCGGATAACGCTGACGGGTTATGCGGTCAAGTTCTGCTTCGTTCATATCGTTGCGGGCGGTAAATCCATTGTACCAAATGTCGTATGGCTGCAGAGGACGACCAAGACGCTTTGAAACCAACTGACCGACCTGTGCGATTTCGGGTGCGGAAATAAAGTCGATGAACAACTTTTCCACTTCATCCTGAGTAAGTTCCATTGTCTCGTCGAAAGCCCTTTCGATATAAGTCGGATAAACCGAATTGAACTTGTCCATTGCCGACAAAGCCTTGAAATTGTACAGTATATGTTCGTAGCGGGTAAACGGTTCGGCAGGACTTGAAACCTCTGCCCCGTCCTTGTAAAGCTTGTTGGTGCGTGGATTCCACTGGTACTTGTCGGAATTTATTACATCCTGCGGAATATCCTGATTTACAATATGCAACATCACATCATAAATC